>NZ_JAANNX010000018.1:0-121589 GCF_013363615.1 Streptomyces sp. CAI-85
CGGGGACGATGTGGTCGACGCCCTGGACGATCGCGTAGTTGTTGAACATGCCGCCCGAGGACGCGCACACGCCCATCGAGATCACCCACTTCGGGCTGGGCATCTGGTCGTAGACCTGCCGGAGCACCGGCGCCATCTTCTGGCTCACCCGGCCGGCGACGATCATGAGGTCCGCCTGGCGCGGTGAGCCGCGGAAGACCTCCATGCCGAAGCGCGCCAGGTCGTAGCGGCCCGCACCGGTGGTCATCATCTCGATGGCGCAGCAGGCGAGGCCGAACGTGGCGGGGAAGACGGACGCCTTGCGCACCCAGCCCGCGGCCTGCTCGACGGTGGTCAGCAGGAAACCGCTCGGCAGTTTTTCTTCGAGTCCCATGGCTAAAGGCCCCTCAGTCCCATTCCAGACCGCCGCGCCGCCAGATGTACGCGTAGGCGACGAAGACGGTGAGCACGAAGAGCAGCATCTCCACGAGCCCGAAAACACCCAGGGCGTCGAAGGTGACGGCCCAGGGGTAGAGGAAGACGATCTCGATGTCGAAGACGATGAAGAGCATCGCCGTCAGGTAGTACTTGATGGGGAAGCGCCCGCCGCCGGCCGGCGTGGGGGTCGGCTCGATTCCGCACTCGTAGGCCTCGAGCTTGGCGCGGTTGTACCGCTTCGGCCCGATCAGCGTGGCCATGACCACGGAGAAGATCGCAAAGCCTGCCCCGAGGGCTCCCAGTACGAGGATGGGCGCATACGCGTTCACCGCTCCTCGCTCCTCTCAGTCGGCACTGACTGCTGGCGATGACATCGGGCTCACATCCGCCTCGCGCGGCCCGCAAGTCCCGCCCGTCCCGGCGAAGATCGCGAACATGTGAAGCAGGTCACAAGCCCAACTGCCTCGCATCCTATGCCCGCCGCTCTGTGATCTGCGACACGGGGTATGGGACGAGCTTTGTGATCTCCACCACCTGATGAAGGATCATGAAGTCATATCAGCAGTGATCTTCGCACCCGAAGCGTCAGAGTGATCACAAGAAGTGACATTTCCGCTCGTCACCGCAGGCGAGAGGGGGCGTCTCAATATCAAGAGACTTCCCTTGCATGCAAATTGGCGATGGACCGGGTGTCCTGATAGTGCGCCGCGTTCACACATCAGAGGGAGTTCCGGGGCGGGATGTGGACGTGTGCACCCGTTCACGAGCGGGGCCGGTCTCGGGACATGCGCCGGCCGGGCGCGAGACGCAGCCCGCCGTACGGCCGTTGCGTGACGTCCGTCACATGCATAAGGGCCGGCTCAGAACCGGGCTTGGCCAACGATCCCAACCGATGGTAGGCCCAGGGCAATTCGGGCGTAACGACGAAAGCCCATGATCACAGCCCTGAGAGGGCGAGTCCGCAATGTCCGTTACGACGTCAATAAGGGTCTCCGGGAAAGGTTTTCGGAGGCCCCGTTGAACAATTGTGGCGCAGCACACGTTTCTTGAAGGTATGGAGGAGCCCCTGATACCGGTTGGACTCATGTCCCACACCGCTCACATACGCAGCCACCGGAAACCCCGCCGCAGCGCGTCGACGATCGCGATGCGGGCCGGAGTCGCCAGTGGTGTCCTCGGCACGCTGGCCGTCGCCACGGCGGCCGGTTCGGCCAACGCCGCCGAGCCGGTGACGCAGACGCTCGAACTGCCCGTGTTCACCGGCGACCTGGCGGCCCAGCTCGCCCAGTCCGCCGAGGCCACGCAGCAGGCCGCGGCGAACTACCAGCTCGCCGCCGAGCGGGACGCGGCTGCCGCCGCGGCCGCCGCGGAGGCGAAGAAGGACCTCGCCGCCGCCAAGAAGGCCGAGGCCAAGAAGAAGGCGGAGGAGGCCCGGGTGGCCGCCGCGGAGGCTGCTTCCCGTTCCGCGGGCCGCACCACGCTCTCCACCACCTCGACGACCGCGTCCGCTCCCGCCAGCGGCAGCGTCGCGACCGTCATCTCGTTCCTCAAGGCCCAGGTGGGCGACGCCTACGTCCTGGGTGCCACCGGCCCCAACGCGTGGGACTGCTCGTCGCTCGTCCAGGCGGCGTTCCGCCAGGTCGGCGTCGACCTGCCGCGGGTGTCGCAGGACCAGTCGACCGTCGGCACCGACATCCCGCTGTCGCAGATCCAGGTCGGCGACATCCTGTACTGGGGCGGCAAGGGCTCGGCGTACCACGTGGGCGTCTACATCGGTAACGGCCAGTACCTGGACGCGGCCAACCCCTCCAAGGGTGTCGTCATCCAGGACCTGTCGGGCTACCCGGCGAGCGGTGCGGTCCGGGTGCTCTGACCCGCTTCACCCCATGGGTGCCGGTTCGGCACCCCTCCATACGGAAGGGCCGCGGCCGCTCGGGGGCAGCGGCCCTTCGGGCTGCGCGCGTACGGCCGTTCACGCCACCGGACGGCCGGGCCGGCGCCAAGACCCGCCGCACGGCCCGCCGGTGGCCCCACGACGGCGTACCGGCCGCCGCCCGTACTCCGGATGCCTCCCGCGCCCCGCGGCGCGGGAGACGGCCGTCGGCGGCCGCGCGCCCCGGCGCCGAACGGTTCGTCCCACGAAGGGCGGGTCCCCGGCCGGACGGCTCGCAAACCCCGCCCGGCCGAAAGAAATCCCCCTCACCCGCACATCTCAGGCGCGCGGCGCCACCTTGCTGAGGCCGTTGATGATGCGGTCCATCGCGTCGCCGCCCGTCGGGTCCGTGAGGTTGGCGAGCATCTTCAGCGTGAACTTCATCAGCAGCGGATGGGTCAGACCCCGCTGCGTCGCGATCTTCATGACCTTCGGGTTGCCGATGAGCTTCACGAAGGCGCGGCCGAGCGTGTAGTAGCCGCCGTAGGTGTCGGCGAGGATCTGCGGGTAGCGGCGCAGGGCCAGTTCGCGCTGGGCGGGGGTGGCGCGGGCGTGGGCCTGGACGATCACCTCGGCGGCGAGCTGCCCGGACTCCATGGCGTAGGCGATGCCCTCGCCGTTGAAGGGGTTCACCAGACCGCCGGCGTCGCCGACCAGCAGCAGGCCCTTGGTGTAGTGGGGCTTGCGGTTGAAGGCCATGGGGAGGGCGGCGCCGCGGATCGGGCCGGTCATGTTTTCGGGGGTGTATCCCCAGTCCTCGGGCATGGACGCGCACCACGCCTTGAGGACCTCGCGCCAGTCCAGCTCCTTGAAGGAGTCGGAGGTGTTGAGCACGCCCAGGCCGACGTTGGACGTGCCGTCGCCCATGCCGAAGATCCAGCCGTAGCCGGGCAGCAGCCGGTCCTCGCCGGGGCCGCGCCGGTCCCACAGCTCCAGCCAGGACTCCAGGTAGTCGTCGTCGTGGCGCGGGGACGTGAAGTAGGTGCGGACGGCGACGCCCATCGGGCGGTCCTCGCGGCGGTGCAGGCCCATCGCCAGCGAGAGCCGGGTGGAGTTGCCGTCGGCGGCGACCACCAGCGGGGCGTGGAAGGTGACTTCGCGTTTGTCGTCGCCGAGCTTGGCGTGGACGCCGGTGATCCGCCCGGTGCGGTCGTCGACGATCGGGGCGCCGACGTTGCAGCGCTCGAAGAGACGGGCGCCGGCCTTCTGCGCCTGGCGGGCGAGCTGCTCGTCGAAGTCGTCGCGCTTGCGGACGAGTCCGTAGTCCGGGAAGGAGGCGAGATCCGGCCAGTCGAGCTGGAGCCGGACGCCGCCGCCGATGATGCGCAGCCCCTTGTTGCGCAGCCAGCCGGCCTCCTCGGAGATGTCGATGCCCATGGCCACGAGCTGTTTCGTGGCGCGCGGGGTGAGGCCGTCGCCGCAGACCTTCTCGCGGGGGAACTCGGTCTTCTCCAGCAGGAGCACGTCGAGTCCGGCCTTGGCGAGGTAGTAGGCGGTCGTGGAGCCGGCCGGCCCCGCGCCGACGACGATCACATCGGCGGTGTTTTCGGAGAGGGGCTCGTTCACGACGGTCACGGCGGGATCTCCCCAAGTTAGGAATCTGCGTGCCGACCGGCACTGGACACGGGCAGTCTATTCAGCAGAATTGATCACCCGGCTGAAGGGCTGCCCCGTGAACCGTGCTCTCCCCGTCGTACGGCTGCGTGTCCCCACGGACGAGGACGCGGTCGCCTGGCACCGGGTCTTCGGCCACCCGGACGTCATGGAGTTCCACGGCGGCCGGCCCGCGGAGCTGTCCGTCTACGAGGAGCTGACCGCGCGGCAGCGCCGGCACGACGCCGAGCGCGGCTTCTGCCTGTGGACCCTGCTCGACGAGGACGGCCGGGTCATGGGGTTCACCGGGGCGCAGCCGTGGCCGGCGGAGTGGGGGCCGCGGGGCGAGATAGAGATCGGGTGGCGGCTCGGCCGGGAGTTCTGGGGCAAGGGCTATGTCACGGCGGCCGCGCGGACGACCCTGGAGCGGGTGCGGGCGGCCGGGGTGCCGTCGGTGGTGGCGATGGTCGACGCCCGCAACGCACGGTCGATCGCGGTGACCCAGCGGCTGGGCATGCGGCTCGCCGACACGTTCACGGGCCCCGAGTCCGGCCGCGAGGGGCACTGCTACCGGTTGGATCTCGGCACCACCGACTGAGCCGCGACAGGGCCCCGGCAGAGCCCCGACAACGCCCCGACAGCGCCCGACGTCACGCTGAGTGAGAAAATGCTACGGATCGATACTCAGCGCTTCCGGACGGCACCCCGGGCCGGTTACCCTTCCAGTACCGCTGGGGGTGACATCTGTGCTCATACCGCCCAATACACCCGAAGTGCGCGTACCGCGGTTCGTCGGCCTGATGGCCGTGGACGCGCGCGAGGCGGCCGCGGCGCGAGGCGTGCTGCTGGCCGCTCCCGACCGGCCCGAATTCCACCGCGCCGTCGTCGACTACGTCGTACGGCAGTATCCGCCGCCCGGAGTGGAGGTGCCGCGCGGGGCCGTCGTCACCGTGTGGTTCGACTTCGCCGAGGGTGAGGGCGGCGGCGGGGCGGGAGTCCGGGAGCCGCGCGTCCCGAAACCGGGCGGCGGCGGAATCCGACGCGAACTGGACCGGCCCGGGGACGCCCTCCGTCCCGGACATCCGGGCGCCTCGGGGCACCCCGAGAGCCCCTTCGAGCCGATCGCCCTGTAGCCGCGGGCCCGCCCGTGCGGCTCAGGACTCCTTGAAGCCCCGGTGCAGCGTGACCACACCGCCCGTGAGGTTGCGCCACGCCACCTTCGACCAGCCCGCCTTGCGCAGCCGTTCGGCCAGCGCGGGCTGGTCGGGCCAGGCGCGGATGGACTCGGCGAGATAGACGTAGGCGTCCGGGTTGGAGGAGACCGCGCGGGCGACCGGCGGCAGGGCGCGCATCAGGTACTCGGTGTAGACGGTCCGGAAGGGCGCCCAGGTCGGGTGGGAGAACTCGCAGATCACCACGCGTCCGCCGGGCCGGGTCACCCGGTGCATCTCGCGCAGCGCCGCGTCGAAGTCCTGGACGTTGCGCAGGCCGAAGGAGATGGTGACGGCGTCGAAGGTGTCGTCCTTGAACGGCAGCCGGGTGGCGTCCCCGGCGGTGAACGGCAGCCAGCCGTGCTTCCGCTTGCCGACCTGGAGCATGCCGAGCGAGAAGTCGCAGGGGACGACGTAGGCGCCGGTCCGCGCGAACGGCAGGGACGAGGTGGCCGTGCCCGCGGCGAGGTCGAGGATCTTCTGCGCCGGACGGGCGTCGACCGCCGTCGCCACCTCCTTGCGCCACCTGCGGTCCTGGCCGAGCGACAGCACGTCGTTCGTCAGGTCGTACCGTTCCGCCACGCGGTCGAACATCGAGGCGACTTCGTGGGGCTGCTTGTTCAGGGAAGCACGGGTCACCTCGCCATTCTTACAGCACGCCTCCCCGGCGCTCACGGCACGCCCTCAGGGCAGCAGCCTCGGCCGCTTCCTCGCCGCGACGTCCTCCACCCAGCCGCACAGCAGCACGAACACCCCGATCAGCAGCCAGCCGACGCCGAACAGGAACCACTGGCTCTCCAGCGGCAGATACGCCTCGAACGCCGGGACGTCCCAGAACCGGTCGATCAGCGGGACCGCGAGAAGCAGCGCGATCTCGTGCCAGAGGTAGATCGTGACCGCGCGCGCGTTGAAGACGGTGACGATCCGGTTCGTCCGGCGGAACCGGGTCAGCCGGGCGAAGTCGATGCCGAAGCGCGCCTTCGCCCACAGCAGCGGCAGCACGAACCCGGCCGACCAGAACGCCTGGGCGAGCGGGTTCTCGTCCAGGTCGTAGGTGCCGAACTCGGCCCGGTGGGCGAGGGCGTACCAGCCGCCGAAGCCGAGCGCCGCGAGGGAGAGGACGGCGACCGCGGCCGGTCTCATCCGCCGGAGCACGCCGTCGCGGTGCGCGAAGCCGAGCAGCCAGCAGCACAGATACGTCGACAGGTCCCACAGGGCGGTGCCGATCCGGCCGTCCGGGCCCGCCCAGACGAAGTTCAGCACCAGCACCGGTACGAGGGAGAGCACGAGCACCGGGAGCGGGGCGAGCCGGAACACCCGCAGCAGCAGCGGGGAGAGCAGTACGAACCAGAGGTAGGTGCGCAGGTACCAGAGGATCTCCCACGCCTGCTCGCCCCAGGCGTTGCCGGGCGGATCGCCCAGCGGGACGATCCAGTACACGATCCGCCAGTCCGGCATCCAGCCGTGCAGCAGCATCGCGAGGACGACGAAGACGCCCCAGAACCAGAACGGCGGCAGCAGCCGTCGCAGCCGGCTTCGGACGACCTTGAGCGCGGGCCGTTCCAGGGACTTGGCCATCAGCGTGCCGGCCAGGGCGAACATGATCCCCATGGACGGGAAGACCAGCCCCGCCCAGGCCCAGCCGAAGGTGTGATACCCGACGACCCTGATCAGGGCGAGGGCCCGGAGGGTGTCGAAGTAGCGGTCCCGCTGGGCAGGCGCGGGCACGGACACGGGCCCGGACGCCGGCTCCGGGACCCGTACCTCCGTCGTACTCCGGGCCTTCCGGTGCGCCCCCATCAGCTCACCCCGGCCGGGGTCCCGACCTCGCCCGTGCGCTTCAGCTTCTGCCAGCGCAGCCGGCCGCCGGTGAGCGCCGTGACACAGGAGTGGATGAGGACGAGGTACATCATCTGGCGGTAGGCCAACTGCTGGAGCGGCATCATCAGCAGATACCGGTACTTCTCGCGGTCCAGCCGGAACGCGTAGGCCGCGCAGACCAGTTGGACGCACAGGACCGCCAGCCAGGCCAGCAGGGCCGCCCGGAAGTCGATGAAGATCATCGAGTAGAGGGTGAACACGTCGATGAGCGGGGCGAACACCGGCGTGACGATCTGGAAGAGCACCACCAGCGGCATCCCGACCCGGCCGAAGCGTCCCGAAGGCCCCTTGTCCGTCAGGGACTTGCGGTGCTTCCACAGCGCCTGCATGGTGCCGTAGGACCAGCGGTAGCGCTGGGACCACAACTGCTTCAGCGAACCCGGCGCCTCTGTCCACGCCTTGGCGTGCTCCTGGTACACGACCTGCCAGCCCGCGCGGTGCATGGCGATGGTGATGTCGGTGTCCTCGGCGAGGGTGTCCTCGCTCATGCCGCCGACCTCCAGCACCGCGTCCCGGCGGAACGCGCCGATCGCGCCCGGGATGGTGGGCATGCAGCGCAGCAGGTCGTACATGCGGCGGTCGAGGTTGAAGCCCATCACGTACTCGATGTGCTGCCAGGCGCCGATGACCGTGTCGCGGTTGCCGACCTTGGCGTTGCCGGCGACGGCTCCGACCTTCGGGTCGGCGAAGGGCTGCACCAACTGGTGCACGGCGTCCGGCTCGAAGACGGTGTCGCCGTCCATCATCACGACGATGTCGTGACGGGCGCTGCGGACACCGTGGTTGAGGGCGGCGGGCTTGCCGGCGTTCTCCTGCCGCAGGACCCGGACGTTCGTCATGCCGAGCCGTTCGGCCGCCTCGCGCGCGATCTGCGAAGTACCGTCCGTGGAACCGTCGTCGACGACGAGGATCTCGATGGGATGGGTGCTCTTCGCCAGGGACGCGAGGGTGTTGGCGATGCACTCCTTCTCGTTGTACGCCGGGACGATCACGCTCACCGGGCGGGTGACCGTCGGTCCCCAACTGAACCGGCGTCGGTTGCGTTTGCGGTGGTGGCGGCGGGCGAGGACGAGCATCATCCCGAACCGGCCCATGACCGCGACGCCGACGACCATCAGTCCGACCGAGAGCGCCGGGACGGTCCACTCGGCGAGGGTGACCGCCGCGATGAGCGCCTTGCCCTCGTAGAGGGTGACGCCGGTGGCCTCGCGGTGGGCGGCCTGGAGGGGGGAGGCAGCCGCACCGCCGACGCCCGCGCCTGCGCCTGCGCCTGGGACGCCGTTGCCCCCCGTGTTCCCGGCAGCGGTCTGCTCGGCCATCGCGCCGCTGATCGTGGTGAAGGTGTACCCCGCCGCCTTCATCTTCTCGATGTACTTCGGCAGCGCCGCGATCGTCTGCGAGCGCTCCCCGCCCGCGTCGTGGAAGAGCACCGACGCGCCCTCGCCGTCCTCCGGCGTGGCCCACTTGATGATCTTCGAGACGCCGGGGCGCTTCCAGTCGTCGCTGTCGGTGTCGACGAAGACGCTGGTGTAGCCGTCCTCGCCCAGCTCCTGGTAGACGGGCCAACTGTAGTTGTCGATGGCGTCCGTCTCGGAGGAGTACGGGGCGCGGAACAGCGTGGTCGTGATGCCGGCCGCACCGGCGAGGGCGAGCTGGGTCTGCGTCATCTCCCGCGTGACGCGGGCCTCGCTCTGGTAGGAGAGGTCGACGTGGGTGAAGGTGTGGATGCCCACCTCGTTGCCCTGCTCGACCATGTCCTTCACGATCCCCGGGTAGCGCGACACCATCGAGCCGACGACGAAGAACGTGCCCGGGACGTCGTACTCCTCAAGGATCTTGAGGACTTGGGGTGTCCAGGTGGGGTTCGGGCCGTCGTCGAAGGTGAGGGCGATCGTCTTGTCCGGGACGGAGACGGTCGTGGCCTGGCCGCCCCGGAAGGTGAGGATCGGGCCGCCGTCGAGGATGTCGTCGGGTACGTCGCTGGAGCTGGCGCCGGTGCGGACGCGCTGGTCGCCGCCGACCTCGGCGCGCAGATAGCCGTCGAGGAGCATCACGCTGGTCAGGGCCAGCAGAAGCAGCAGGGCGAGGATGACCCGTGGCTTCTGGAGCGCGGCGGCCTTGCCCGCGGCGCGGCCGATGCGGGAGGGGGCGCGGCGGCGGCCACGGGAGGAAGTCGTCGTCATGGGTGTGGGGCTGCGTTCCGTCGAAGGGCCGGTGAGGGAGAGGTCGGGGGTCAGCCGGTGGACGGGGAGGCCGTCACGGTCGGGCTCGTGCTCGGGGGCGCCGCCCCGGTCGGCGCGGCCCCGGTCGGCGCGGCCCCGGTGGGCGGCGCTCCCACCTCCGCCCCGGCACCGCCCGCGGGACCGAAGCCACCGGGCAGCCCGCCGCCGCCCTGTCCGCCACCGCCCTGTCCGCCGCCGAACGGCAGCAGCGAGGACGGCGTGAGGGAGGTCCCCCAGCCCATGAAGGCGGCGCCGAGGATCGCGGCGTAGGCGAGACAGCCGACGCCGAGGAGGACGCCCACCCGGCGCAGCAGCTTGGACCTGCGGCCGGAGGTGTCCACGAACACGGGTCCGTCGGCGGGGCCGCTCACGCCGCCGGGTTTGCGACGGCGACCGCGAACGCGAACGGCCTCACGACTGTCGAAAGCAGGCTCGGATTGCATTCCCCGGATGTTAAGGAGCCTTATGTGGCAGAAACTCTGACCCGTATATGAGGCACCCATGAGAAAGGGGTGAACCTGTCTCCTTCCTGAGAGATTCGCACTGTGCCCGTGCGATCGGTCCGCATGTGAGAGATTTCGAGCCCGGGGGTCGATTCACGAAAGCGGGTGCTTGTACATGCGGAGTTTCCTGGTGCCGACGGCCGGGCTGACCTGCCTGCTCGTCCTGGCCACGGCGGGATGCTCCACGGGATCCGGGGGATCCGCCGGGGAGCAGCAGGCGAAGGGGGTCACGCCGTCGCCGTCCGTCTCCGCGTCCGCGTCCGGGGCCGGCACGGCGTACGCCCCGTACGTCAGCGCCGTCGAGCCCTCCGACAACGACACGGCCGGCTCGCCGTCGACGTACAACCTGGCCTTCGTCATCTCCGACGGCAGCGGCTGTACGCCCGAGTGGAACGGCACGCACGCCGTCGACGACTCGGCGGTGACCTCCCGGATCTCCGCGCTGAAGGAGTCGGGCGCCACGGTCCGGGTCTCCTTCGGCGGGGCGTCCGGCGAGGAGCTGGGCGCCACGTGCTCCGACGCGGCCGCGCTGGCGGAGGCGTACGGCGCGGCGCTCGACGCGGCCGGTTCCACGCAGGCCGACTTCGACATCGAGGGCGACGAGCTGACCGACGCCGACTCGGTCGCCCTGCGCTCCCGGGCGATCGCGCTGCTCCAGGAGGAACGGCCGGACCTGGAGGTGTCGTTCACCCTGCCGGTGATGCCGTCCGGGCTGGACGCGGACGGGCTCGCGCTGCTGAAGTCCGCGAACAAGTACGACGTGCAGGTCTCCACCGTCAATCTGATGACGATGAACTACGGGGAGTCGTACGACGGGGACATGGGCGCGTACGCGATCACCTCGGCGACGGCGGCGCAGGCGCAGTTGAAGGAGGTCTTCGGCACCTCGGACGCCACGGCGTGGCGGGCGATGGCGCTCACCTCGATGCTCGGCACGAACGACGTCGCCAACGAGACGTTCACGCTGGCCGACGCGGCGGAGGTACGGGAGTTCGCGGAGGAGAAGGGCATCTCCTGGGTGTCGATGTGGTCGACGTTCCGCGACCAGCAGTGCGAGGAGGGCACGGCCACGGACGACGCGCTCACCAATTGCAGTGGGGTGGAGCAGAGTCCGGGCGCGTTCGCGGAGGCGTTCTCGGGATAGCCCCGCGGGCTCACCTGGACCGGTACAGCAGTCGGCCGTCGATCACCGTGGCGATGCAGCAGGACGCGCCCCGGGCGGTCAGCGCGGCCTCGTCGGGGGCGTCGAAAACGGCGAAGGTGGCGGCCGCGCCGGGCACTTGGGCGAGCGGCGCCACGATCGCCTCGCGCAGGCCCCGGCCACCGTCACGGGCCAGCGGGTCGAGTGTCGGGGCGCCCGCCGGATCCGTGAAGCGCTCCTCCACCGTGAGTCCGGCCCGGCGCACGGCGTCCAGTACGGCCGGCCGCCACAGGTCGCCCGCCACGGCCACGGTGCCGTGCGCCAGCATCCGCTGTACGCCGCGCCGGGCGCTCGCGCCCCGGCGCGCGTCGGTCGGGGCGAGCGCCGCGAGGGCCTCGCCGGTGAGCGGCTCGGTGCCCAGCTCGTCGGCCTCGCGCGGGTCGGGATGGTAGGCGTGTTCGAGGAGTTCGGGGCCGTACGGGTTGAGCAGCCCCGGGGTGAGCAGGCCCGGCCAGCGGCGCACGCGAGCCGTGGGAGACGCCTCGGCGAGTTCCTCGTACGAGCCGAAGGCCGCGACGGTCCGCCCGTCCACGAGCACCGCGCCGCCGGGCACGGGAGGGTTGTGCGGATCCCCGGTCACGAGCAGATCCGCCGTATGAATCGTCAGCACGGAACGGCTAGTTGGAGGTGAGGAGCTTCAGTTCCGGGTGGGCCGTGCCGCCCTCGATGGCGGTCGAGGAGATGTGGGACATCACGCGCTCGTCGAGCGGGTCGTTGGCCGGGTCGTCGTGGACGACGAGGTGCTCGTAGGTCGTCGCGCGCTGGGCCGGGACACGGCCCGCCTTGCGGATCAGGTCGATGATCTCGAGGCGGTTGGAGCGGTGCTTGGCGCCGGCCGAGGAGACGACGTTCTCCTCCAGCATGATCGAGCCGAGGTCGTCCGCGCCGTAGTGCAGGGAGAGCTGGCCGACCTCCTTGCCGGTGGTGAGCCAGGAGCCCTGGATGTGCTGGATGTTGTCCATGAACAGCCGGGCGATGGCGATCATCCGCAGGTACTCGAAGAGCGTGGCCTGCGTACGGCCCTTCAGGTGGTTGTTCTCGGGCTGGTAGGTGTACGGGATGAACGCCCGGAAGCCGCCGGTGCGGTCCTGCACGTCACGGATCATCCGCAGGTGCTCGATGCGCTCGGCGTTGGTCTCGCCGGTGCCCATCAGCATGGTGGAGGTGGACTCGACGCCCAGCCCGTGGGCCGTCTCCATGATCTCCAGCCAGCGTTCGCCGGACTCCTTGAGCGGGGCGATCGCCTTGCGGGGGCGGGCCGGGAGCAGCTCGGCGCCGGCGCCGGCGAACGAGTCGAGACCGGCCGCGTGGATCCGCTGGATGGCCTCCTCCACGCTCACCTTGGAGATCCGGGCCATGTGCTCGACCTCGGACGCGCCCAGCGAGTGGATCACGAGCTGCGGGAACGCCGCCTTGATCGCGGAGAAGTGCTTCTCGTAGTACTCGACGCCGTAGTCCGGGTGGTGGCCGCCCTGGAACATGACCTGGGTGCCGCCGAGTTCGACGGTCTCCGCGCAGCGGCGCAGAATGTCGTCGAGGTCGCGGGTCCAGCCCTTGTCCTTGTCCTTCGGGGCCGCGTAGAAGGCGCAGAAACGGCACGCCGTGACGCACACGTTCGTGTAGTTGATGTTCCGCTCGATGATGTACGTCGCGATGTGCTCGGTCCCGGCGTACTTACGGCGGCGCACGGCGTCGGCGGCGGAGCCGAGCGCGTGGAGGGGCGCGTCGCGGTAGAGGACCAGCGCCTCTTCCGGGGTGATCCGACCACCGTCGGCTGCGCGGTCGAGCACGGACTGGAGGTCGGCCTTCTCGGTCACCGGGCGCGTCCCTTTCGTCAAGGGTTGTGGACGGACCCGGCCAGCCTACGCCAGCCCTTTCACCGGGATCACTTCAGGCCGCCGGGCTCGACATGGCCCGGGTCCTCGTGCCCCGGCGACCGCCGTCAGCCGTCGAACGTCCGCCAGGGGATGTCCAGCCGGCGCAGGGGGTCCAGTGCGCTGCGGTGCGTGGCACCGATCCAGACCTGGAGCCTGGTCTCGTCCCAGTCCGGTGTGATGTCGGCGACCAGGCCGGGGGCGACCAGGAAATCGGTGGGCGCGAGGGGCGACAGGAACGGCCGCAGGGGCACCCGCCGAAGACAGTCCTCAAAGGCTGGCAGGGAGTCCCTGGGAACGTCCTGGGACGTGGCCAGATAGGGGGCGGTCAGGGCGGCTTCGTGCAGCAGGAACTGTAGGAGGAACCCGCTGAGCGGTTCCTGTTCGGGCATGGGGCGATCGTCCTCGAACCAGACGGTCGGATCGGCGTCCGTGGCACCGGGCTGCCAGGGGTACGACCAGGTCCAGCAGCCCTGGTTCTCGACGCCGAAGACGAGACGCTCCGCGCTCTCGTCCGGACGCAGTCCGCCGGCCGGCAGGATCGTGTTCTGCCGGCCGAGGAGAGCCGGGCGCCTTGCGGCCAGGCGGTAGAAGTCGGCCAGCGCCCAGGGGACGGAACCCGGCACGTCGGCGACCGGCCCTTCTCCCCCTTCCGCCCCTTCTGTCTCTTCTGTTCCGGTCACCGGGAACCAGCCCTTGGCGAAGAGCTCCAGGGCCCTGCCGCGGTCGGTGTGCACGTGGTCAAGCCATTCCAGGCCGGGCAGGGCGGGCGGCGGGGCCGGTGGCCGGACTCTGTCGAGCACCTCTTGGTCCAGTGGGGAGTCGAGGCTCAGCACGCAGAACATGAATGCGTCGTCGCTGTGCTCACCTCTCACCGGCCGTGCCGTGCCGAGGTAGACGCAGGTCCCTGCGAGCCGGATGAACACGTGCGGGGAAGGTCGGCGGTCCGCCCCCCAGATCCGTGAGGCGAGTCCGGCCGGGCCCGGACCGTGCAGCCGGAATTCCCTGCTGTTCCAGACACCGCTCGCGGTCACGCTGTCCCCGGCGTCCGCGACGACCACGGACTCGGCCGCGCCGAACGCGACGACAGCGCCGCCGACCGTGAACACCTCGGCACCGGGCCCGGCGAGAGCCAGCGCCTCGGCTTCGTCGACCAGGTCCAGGCAGGTCAGGTACATGGCGGGAGTGTAGTCAGGCCGGGCGCCGCAGGGGACGGACGGCGATCTTCGCTAGGCGGTGTACGCGCCGATCAGCAGACCGGTGAGGGTTCCGGTGAGCATGAACGGGCCGAAGGGGATCGTCGTGCGGCGGTCCGCGCGGCCTGTGACGACGAGGGTGCCGCCGTAGAGGGCGCCGTAGGTGAAGCCGGCGAGGGTGCCGAGCATGACGGTGGGCCAGCCGTACCAGCCGAGGACGGCGCCGGTGCCGAGGGCGAGTTTCACGTCGCCGAAGGCCATGCCGTCGGGGTTGATGAGGTGCAGCACGTAGTAGGCGGCGCCGAGGGCGAGGGTGGCGAGGAGGGCGGTCGTCCAGCTTCCGGCGTGCTCGGGCAGCAGGGCGGCCGGGGCGAGGAGAGCGAGGGCGGCGGTGGGGAGGGCCAGGGTCAGCGGGTCGGGCAGTCGGCGTACGCGCAGGTCGACGACGGCGAGCAGGACGCCGACCGGTGCGAGCGCCAGCCAGACCCCCAGTTCGGGCCGGGTTCCGGTGGCCGCGGCGAGCAGGGCGCAGACGGCGGCGGTGACGAGGGGGTGGAGGTATGTGCCGGGGGCGTAGGGGGCGGTGGGCGCCGCGCAGGCCGGGCAGTGGGCGCGGCCGAGCCAGCCCCGTAGGGGGTGGCCCGCCGGGCAGGCCGTGCGCCAGCCGGTGTCGGCCTCCTCGGACGGTACGGCGAAGCGGTACGCGGCGCGGGGCAGGAGCGTGCCCGCCAGCGCGCCCCACACGGCGGCGAGGGTGATCAGCGCCGCGTCGGTCAGGTCCGCGGTCACCCGTCGACCTTCGCCATCCGGGCCGTGGGGTTGCCCTCGGCCGCGCTGTCCGAGCGGTAGGTGAGGTCGTCGCCGGTCGGGGTGAAGCGGATGGTGTGGGGCTCGGGGTTGCAGCCGGCGTGGTTGGACGGGGCGCCGACCGAGGTGGCGACGACCTCCGTCTTCGTCACCTCCTTCAGCGTCAGGACGTCGACGCAGACACCGCCGAGCGGGTCGGTCTGGCGCAACTGGCCCAGCTTTCCGCCGACGTCCGTCTGTTTCAGGGTGACCCGGAAGGTGCCCATGGGGAGACTGCCGCCGAGGCCGCGGCCCTGGCCCTCCCAGGTGCCGACGTACCGGGCGGGCAGCGCGGTCAGCCGGTCGCCTCCGCCGGTCGCGCTCGCGCTCGGCGCCGCGCTGGACGCGGTGTCGGAACCGGCTCCCGTTCCGGCGTCGGAGTCGTCGCGCTGGCCGGGCAGGAGCTGGAAGACGAACGCCGACCCCAGGGTGACCGCGGCGAGCGCACCGGCGACCGCGAGCACCACACTGCAACTCAGCCGCCGCCCACGGCCGCCCTCACCGGGGGTGGCCCCGGCCGCCACGGTCACGGACAGCTTCCCGGGCCGCCCTCCGCCGCCCTCCCCGGGCACGGCGTCCCGCGGCGCGGGCACGGAGCCAGGGGCCGGAGGCCCGCCCACCGGGGCACCTGCGCCTACCGGCCCGGCAGCGGCGATTCCCGGCCCGGCGGGCGTGGCACCGTGCCCCGCACCCGACCCGGGCGTCGTGTCTCCGCCCGTCCCAGGCCCGCCAGGCGCCGCACCCCCACCCGCCCCGAAACCGGCGGCCCCGAACACCCCGCCCCCGCCGGGCCCGACGGGCGTGGCCTCGCTTCCCGCGACCGACCCGGACCCCGGCCCCGTGGGCGTGGAGGCACCCGGGCCCGGCCCCCACCCGGCGGCACCCGCACCGTCCACCGGCGTATCGGTGCCGCCCCCCGCCGCCCCCATCACCGGTGGCGGCCCGAAGACTCCGTGGGCCTCGCCCACCGAGGGGGTGGTGAAGCCGACCGGGCCCGAGGGGATCGGTTCCGCGGACGTCGCCTCCAGGTTGAGGAGTTCGACGGCGCTGCGGCCCACCTGGGCGATCAGGGCGCCCGGCAGCCAGCCGCCGGCGACCAGGCGGGCGGCGCCGTCGGGGGCGAGACGGTGGGCGAGGTCGCCGGGGGCGGGGCGGGCCGCCGGGTCCTTGGCCAGGCACGCCCGGACGACCTCGCGGAGTTCGCCGGTGACCGACGCGCCGAGCACCGGCTCCTCGTGGACGACCTTGTAGAGCAGCGCGGCCGACGAGTCGCCGGGGAAGGGCGGTTCGCCGGTGGCCGCGTAGGCGAGGACCGCGCCGAGGGAGAAGACGTCCGCCGCGCCGGTCACGCCCCGGCCGAGGATCTGCTCGGGGGCCATGTAGCCGGGCGAGCCGATGGAGACGCCGGTGGAGGTGAGGGACGCGGTGCCGTCGGTGGCGCGGGCGATGCCGAAGTCGATGAGGAGCGGGCCGTCGACGGTGAGCAGGACGTTGGACGGCTTCACGTCCCGGTGCACGAGACCCAGTCCGTGCACCGCGGCGAGCGCCTCGGCGAGCCCGGCGCCGAGCACCCGCACGGTGTGCTCGGGCAGCGGCCCCGCGCCGGAGGCGACGGCCGCGGCGAGCGAGGGCCCGGCCACATAGGCGGTGGCGACCCAGGGCACGGCCGCCTCCGGGTCGGCGTCCAGCACCGACGCCGTCCAGGCGCCGCCGACCCGGCGGGCGGCCTCGACCTCGCGCCGGAACCGGGCCCGGAACTCCTCGTCGAGCGCGAGGTGCGGGTGCACGATCTTCACGGCGACCGTGCGGCCCCCGGCGCTGCGGCCCAGGTAGACCCGGCCCATCCCGCCGGACCCCAGCCGGCCGAGCAGCCGGTAGGGCCCGACGGCCGTCGGTTCGTCGGCTCCGAGCGGCTGCATGGACGTCCACCCCTCCCCCTGGGCCCGAGACCCGGTGCCCCCGTGGCCCGTCGGCCCCTTTGGGCTCTGAAGCAGGTTACGCAGGAAGGGGCCGGAGCAGTTCCACGTTCACGTCGGCGGGGAAGCCGGTCGTCGGTCCGATCCGGCGGGCGAACTCCGCGACCGCCGCCAACTGCGGTGCGCCGAACCGGAAGTCGAGGGTGGTGAAGTACTGCTCCAGGACGTGTTCGTCGAACGCCTCCCAGCGGGCGGCCTGTTCGGCGACCTTGCCGACCTCCTCCAGAGAGAGGTTGCGGGAGGCGAGGAACGCCTGGTGGACCTCGCGGGTGAGGTCGGGCTCGCGCTCCAGGTAGTCACGGCGGGCGGCCCAGACGGCGAAGACGAACGGCAGCCCGGTCCACTCCTTCCAGAGCGCGCCGAGGTCGTGCACCTGGAGGCCGTAGCGCGGCCCGTCGAGGAGGTTGGCCCGCAGCGCCGCGTCCCCGATCAGGACGGCCGCCTCGGCCTCCTGCATCATCAGGCTGAGGTCGGGCGGGCAGGTGTAGTAGTCGGGCCGTACGCCGAAACGATCCGCCAGCAGGAGCTGGGCCAGCCGCACGGAGGTGCGCGAGGTGGAGCCGAGGGCGACGCGGGCGCCGTCCAGCTCCTCCAGCGGGACCTGCGAGACGATCACGCAGGACATGACCGGGCCGTCGCAGCCGACCGCGATGTCGGGGAAGGCGACCAGGTCCTCGGCGTTCCTGAGGAACTCGACCAGGGTGACGGGCCCGATGTCGAGGTCTCCCTGCACCAGCCGCTCGCTGAGCTTCTCCGGGGTGTCCTTCGTCAGCTCGAGATCGAGGAGCGTGCCCGTTCTCGCGAGCCCCCAGTACAGGGGCAGGCAGTTCAGGAACTGGATGTGGCCGACGCGCGGCCGGGTGCGAGAATTGTCCACATCGCGAGGCTAGACCTCGTCGGGTACGCTGCGGACTCCGACCCCCTCAGTCAACCCCTTCGCCGGACGTTCAAACGTCCGGGTGACGTGATCTTGACCTCTGTTGCTTTCGGCTGCCCGCGTGCTAGGCTCGCCCGCAAGTTGCAGTTTGGTTTCCCTTGCAGTACAGAGCCTGCGGAGCATGTGACCGCGGGCTCTTGACGTTTTCAGACGTATGCAGTTGTGCGGCACTCGCTTTTCACACTTGCAGGTTCTGGAGCAGGGCAACCCTTTGGGCCCAAGGAGGGCTTATGGCTACCGGAACCGTGAAGTGGTTCAACGCCGAAAAGGGCTTTGGCTTCATCGCCCAGGAAGGCGGCGGCCCCGACGTCTTCGTCCACTACTCCGCGATCAACGCACAGGGCTTCCGTTCCCTGGAGGAGAACCAGCAGGTCTCCTTCGACGTCACGCAGGGCCCGAAGGGTCCGCAGGCGGAGAACGTCACCCCCGTGTGATCGTCACACCTCGTGTGATCGCAACCTGAGTGCAGTACCCAAGGAGCCCCGCGCCATCGGCGCGGGGCTCCTGCCTCTTCCGGCACCTCTTCCGGTCCCCCTTCCGGGTGAATCACCCGGGTGAATTCCTGGCGTGCGTCTGACGCCTCACGCGCGCCTCACACGTGCTGCATGACAAGGACGAACGTCGTCCCGGGCAGCAGCGCCTCGTACGAATGGGGGACGTCCCCCCGATAGGTCAGGTAGTCCCCGGGATCCAGTTCGACCAGTTCCCCGGCCGGGCCCGCCTTCACCCGCCCCGTGCTCACGATCAGGTGCTCCACCGTGCCCGGGATGTGCGGCTCCGAGGTCCGCGCCGCGCCCGGCTCGGCCCGCAGATGGTAGATGTCCCGGCGGGCGCCCGGCGGACTGGCCGACAGCAGGGTGGCCGCGTACGGCGCCTGCTCCGAGGCCACGGTCGGCCCCTGACCGGCCCGGATCACCCGGACGGCGGCGGCCGGCGGCTCGACCAGCGCGCTGAACGGCACCCCGAGCGCCACGCCCAGCGCCCAGATCGTCTCCATGCTCGGATTACCGCTCGCCGCCTCCAACTGGGAGAGCGTGGACTTGGCGATGCCGGCGCGTTTGGCCAGCTCGGACAGGGAGAGCCCGGCCCGGGCGCGCTCGCGCCGCAGGGAGGCGGCGATCCAGTCCAGCGGGAGCCGGGAGGGGGTTTCGGGCATGCCACGCACTCCATCGTTCGCTCTGTCGGTACGGGCGTTCGCCTTGACGAACGACCGCCGTACTGTTCATTGTAGAAAACATGCGTTCGCCACACCGAACAACACCGGGTTCCGGAACCCCCTCCCTCGGGCCGCTCGTCCGGGACAGTTCACTCGTCTGGGTGGCCAGTGGGGTGGTGGGTCTCTCCTTCGGCGCGATCTCCGTCGCGGGCGGGCTGCCGGTGTGGGTGCCGGTGGTGATGTCCCTGCTGGTGTACGCGGGATCGGCCCAGTTCAGCGCGGTGGGCGTGCTGCTGGCCGGGGGCGGGCCGTTCGCCGCGGCGGCTACCGGGCTGCTGCTCAACACGCGCACGGCCGCCTTCAGCCTCGCCGTCGCCGACCTGCTCGGGCCCGGCCGGGCGGCGAGGTTCCTCGGCGCGCACCTGGTGACCGACGAGACGGTCGCCTTCGCTCTGGCCCAGCCCGACCCGGCGCGCCGCCGGGCCGCCTTCTGGGTCTCGGGGCTCGGTCTGTTCGCCGTGTGGAACGCGGGGGTCGCGGCCGGTGCGCTGGCCGGCACCGCGCTCGGCGACACCGCCGCGTACGGACTCGACGCCGCCTTCCCCGCCGTACTCGTCGCCCTGGTCCTGCCCGCCCTCCGCGAGGACACCCGGCTGCGCCGCCCGGCGGCCCTCGGCGCGCTCCTCGCACTGGCGGCCACGCCGTTCGTCCCGGCGGGCCTGCCGGTCCTGCTCGCGCTGGCGGCGCTGCCGCTGTACGGCGTGCACGGCCTGAACGGCAAGGTCGGGGCCGTCCGATGAGCGCGACGGTCGCGGCGATCCTGGTGCTGGCGGTGGGCACGTACGCCTTCCGGCTGGTCGGCCCCGCCCTGCACGGCCGGGTGACCCTCCCGGACCGGGTGCGGGAGCTGCTGACGGCCGGGGCGGTGGTCCTCCTGGTCGCCCTGCTCGCCACCGGCGCGCTGACCGAGGGCGGCGGTTTCGCAGGCTGGGCGCGCCCGGCCGGGGTCCTCGCGGGCGCGGCCCTGGCCTGGCGCCGGGCGCCGTTCGCGGTGGTGGTCCTGGGCGCGGCGGGGGTGACGGGGGTGCTGCGGGCGGTGGGGGTGGGGTAGCGAGGACGGGTTCGCGGGGGCGGGTTCGCGGGGGCGGGCGTGTTCCGGGTGGTGGCGGAGGTGCCGTTGGACGCGGCGCGGTTGTCAGTGGGGCGATCTAGGCTCCGGGGGCATGAGCGCCTCCTCCTCCGATTTCCTCACGGCCACCCGCGTCTTCTACGACACCGTCGCCGAGGACTACGCCGAGCAGTTCCGGGACGTCTTCGCGGGGGCGCCGCTGGACCGGGCGCTGCTCGTCGCGTACGCCGAACTCGTCGGGAAGGGCGCCCGGGTGGCCGATCTCGGGTGCGGGCCCGGCCGGGTGACGGGGCTGCTGGCCTCGCTGGGTCTGGAGATGTCCGGGCTGGACCTGTCGGAGTCGATGCTCGCCGTCGCGCGGCGGGAGAACCCGGGGATACCGTTCGAGCGGGGCTCGATGCTCGGCATGGCCGGGTACGCGGACGGCTCGCTCGACGGGGCCGTCTCCTGGTACTCGTCCATCCACACCCCGGTGGAGCAACTGCCCGCCCTGTTCGCCGAGTTCCACCGGGTGCTCGCGCCGGGCGGCCCGCTGCTGCTCGCCTTCCAGGTCGGGGACGAGCCGCGCCGTCACGACCGGCCCTGGGGTCACTCCGTCGTCCTCGACTTCCTGCGCCGGCGCCCGGAGCGGATGACCGCGCTGCTCACGGAGGCGGGTTTCGTGCCGCTGTCGTGCACGGTGCGGGAGGCCGACACCGGGCGCGGGGAGACGACCCCTCACGCTTTCCTGATCCTCCGCAAGCCCTGACGTGCCTGACGCGTGACCTGCCCCTCGAAAGGATCCGCCCCCGTGTCCATGTGGCTGAACCTCGCCAAGACCGACCCCGTCCGGCTGCGGGAGGCGCGCGCGAATCCGGAACTGATCGACGCCCTCTTCGACGCCGAGTCGGCGGAGGCGGATCTGCACGAGGAGGACTACCGGCTGCTCGCCGACATCGCCGAGGGCCGCGCCGCCGCGGAGGAGGGCTCGGCGGACTGGAGCAGCGCCTATCCCTGGCTGGCCCGTGCGACCGGGCAGGGCTGCGAGACGGTGGAGGAGTACGACTTCGGGTACGGCCCGGCGTTTCTGCTCACCCCGGACGAGGTGCGCCGGACCGCCGACGGGCTGGAGCGGGAGGGCTGGTCGCGCTTCCTGGAGCTGAGCGCGTACTACGCCAAGGCCGCCGCGGAGGGCAGGGGGATGATCGGCGGCGTGAGCTGAGCCGGGGCCGCGCTGCGGCGGGCGGGGCCGGCTCAGGGCGCGTGCCCGGCCCGCCGCAGCGCGTGGCGGGTGGCTCAGACGGTGCCGGACTCCGCGATGGTGACCTTCGCCTTGGTGCTGCCCGACTGGCTGCCGAGGCTCTCGATCTTCTTGACGAGGTCCATGCCCTCGACGACCTCGCCGAAGACGACGTGCTTGCCGTCCAGCCAGGAGGTCACGATCGTGGTGATGAAGAACTGCGAGCCGTTGGTGTTCCTGCCCGCGTTAGCCATGCTCAGCAGGCCCGGCTTGGTGTGCTTGAGCTGGAAGTTCTCGTCCGCGAACTTCTCGCCGTAGATGCTCTTGCCGCCGGTGCCGTCGCCCCGGGTGAAGTCGCCGCCCTGGAGCATGAAGTCCGGGATGACACGGTGGAAGGACGAACCGGCGTAACCGAAGCCGTGCTCGCCGGTGGCCAGCTCACGGAAGTTGCGGGCGGTCTTGGGCACGACGTCGTCGTACAGCTTGAAGACGATGCGCCCGGCGGGCTCGTCGTTGATGGTGATGTCGAAGTAAACGTTGTCGCTCATGGGTCCATGATTCATCGATTCGGCCCGGTTCCGGTAATCGGCACGGTGGGAGCGGGTGGGAGCGAGCGGGTGGGAGCGGCGTTCACGGCAACTCCAGCTCCGCCCACACCGTCTTGCCGACCTCCCGCCCGGTGACCCCCCAGACACGGGCCAGCACCGTGACGATCACCAGTCCCCGGCCGCCCTCCTCCTCCGGGTCGGTCACGATCCGCAGCCGGCGGTCGCCCCGGGTGTCGCTCACCTCGACACGGAGCGTGTTCCCCGCGAGCAGCAGCCTCAGCTCGAAGTCCCGGCCCGGTACGCGTCCGTGCGTGACCGCGTTCGCGGCGAGTTCCGCGACGACCTGCTGTGCGGCGCGGTTGCCGTCGCCGTCGTGCGGGTGGCCCCACGCGGTGAGCTGCTGTTCGGTCAGCCTCCGGGCGAGGCGTGCGCCGCGGGGCGTGGAGCTGAGGCGCAGGGTCGTCCCACCGAGGGGGGTGGAGATCTGGGTGGAGATTTCGGAGTTCACCTGACTGAGCGTGGCCGGTTGTATCTACGCTGGCCAGGGGCGACTTGGCGACTCTGGGTAGCCGTACGGCTGCGGGGCGGTGTGCGTACGGAGTGTCGTCGTCCAGGACCCACGGAGGCGTACATGACGGATGAACGCAGGCCGGAAACCCCGGCGGAGGCCGACGGCACGACGGGCTTGCTGACGGCCCTGGGCAAGATGATGAAGCTGCTACGGGAACGGAAGGGGCTGACTCAGAAGGACTTCGGCCAGATGGTGGGCTACGGCCCGGACGCCATCTCCGCGATGGAGCGGGGCGTACGGACGATGCGGCCGGAGGTCCTGGAGAAGGCGGACGAGTTGTTGGACGCGGGGGGCTTGTTCCTCCAGGCAATCCCGGAGCTACGGGAGGCGATGTCCCGGGTACGGACACGGCATCCGGAGTGGTACCGGAGCTACGCGGCGTTGGAGGCGGAGGCGGTTGAGCTGCACTTCTATGCCAACCATGCCATTCCTGGGCTTTTGCAGACTAAGGACTACGCGTTCACCGTGTTCCGCCAGAGACGCCCCTTCCTCAGCGAGGACATCATCGAGAAGCGGGTCGCGGACCGGCTCTCCCGGCAGCAGATCTTCGACAGCTGGCCCCCGCCGATCGTGAGCTACGTCCTTGAAGAGGTTGTTCTGGATCGGCCGATCGGCGGACTGGCCATCCTAAAAGGGCAGTTGGAGAATCTACTGCGGGTCGGCAGCCTTCGGAACGTGGAAATCCAGGTGATGCCGACTCGGCGCGAGGAACACCCCAACCTGGACAGCGCGTTCAATCTGCTGACCCCCAAGGCACATGGCCAGGTCGCGTACACGGAGGCACAGAGGTACCCCCGGTTGATCACCGACTCAGAAGAAGTCAGGAAGATCGCAGACCGCTATGGTTTCATGCGCGCGCTGGCACTCAGCCCTGCGGAGTCCCGCACCTTGATCGAAGGGAAGCTGAAGGAACTATGAGCAGCGAGAACCTCACCTGGTTCAAGTCCAGCTACAGCAGCGGCGAAGGCGGCGAGTGCCTGGAGGTCGCCACGTGCACCCACACCATCCACATCCGCGACTCCAAGAACCCCGCCGGCCCTAACCTCACCCTTTCCCCCGCCGCTTGGGCTGACTTCCTCACCCGCGCCACGGAGTGATCGCGATGAGCAACCAGAAGCTCACCTGGTTCAAGTCCAGCTACAGCAGCGGCGAAGGTGGCGATTGCGTAGAGGCCGCCTACGCCTGGTTCAAGTCCAGCCACAGCAGCGGCGGGGGTGGCGAATGCGTTGAAGCCTCCTACGCCTGGCGTAAGTCCACGCACAGCGACGGGGAGGGCGGCGAGTGCCTGGAGGTGGCGGCCTGCCCGCACACCATCCACATCCGCGACTCCAAGAACCCCGTCGGACCCACCCTCGCCCTCTCCCCCACCGCCTGGGACGGCTTCCTCGCTCACGTCGCGGAGTGAGATCTCACCGCCGCCACCGCCTCCCTGACCTCCGGTACGGGGTCGGTGGCGAGGTGGGTCAGAAGGGTTTCCGTGCCGGGGGTGGACCAGCCGCAGATCGCCCACACCAGTGCCTCCCGGACGCCCGGGTCGGGGTGGGCGGCCAGGCGGGTCAGTTCGCGGATCGGGCCCCGGCGGCGCTTCGCGAACCAGTGCAGGGCCTCCAAGAGGACGGCCGGGTCCCCCGGGTCCCCAGCCGTCTCGATACGCGCGAGCAGGACGCGGGGCGGCGGACCGGGGCCGTCCAACGGATGCGGGAGACGCTCCCGTAGGCGGCGGTCGCCGTAACCGCCGCGCACCCCACAGCCGTAGCACGTGCACGGGCGGGTGCCGTGGGCGTCCGGCTGGTAGCGCCAGCCGAGGAGTTGGGGCACCCGGCGAACACGGTGGATCTCGCGTGGGCGGATCGCGCGGGGGACGAAGACCCCCCAGCCACGTGGGTCCCGCAGCGCCCCGACGCGGCGTACCGCCTCCGCGGCGGCGACGGTCACCTGGGCACCCCGGGCACGGTCCCGGTAGTGCCCGACCAGGACCTCCTGCGTGTCGTCCAGCCGGATGTGGACGGCGACCAGACCGCCCCGGCTGCCGAAGCGGGCCAGTTCGCGCAGCCACTGGTGGGTGAGGGTGTGGGAGGGCAGCACCGGGAAGCAGTAGACGCCACGCGCGCCGTCCTGGCCGTGGCTCACGGCACGGATTCCGGAGCGGCGGACGCGTGGGGCGGTGGATGCCGACGTCAGGTGGACGAACATTGCCATCGGTCGGTCACACTCCCAGGCCGGGAGGGGGTGGGCCCAGTGGGTCCTCCGTCAGAGTCCGTGGGCTCGTCAGAGACGCCTCGTACGCGTTCCTTCTGAACACGAAGGGGCCCACAGGGAGTTCTCCCCACTGTTCGCGGAACGGCAGGTGGAAGGTGGACCAGGTGATCGTCGTGCCGGTCACCCGGCGGGACGCGAGCAGTGGGGCGCATTGCCAGATGCCGCAGGGGCAGCCCAGGAGGGGAGTCTCGTCGGTGTCGGTGAGGAAGGAAGTCGGGGTGAACTCCCTTACCCACAGCCCCTCGAAGCTGCCCCAGATCTGTTCCGCCGACTCTCGTTCCTGGTCCTCGAACTGGTCCTCCAGTTCCGGGCGCCACAACTCCCTTGTTGCCCAGGCGATATGGGCGCGCAGGTCAGTGCCGTCTACGCGGATGCCCCAGACGGGGAACTCCGGTGCGCTCTCCGCCGGGTGGTGGAAGAACTCGATCTCGTTCACAACGGCCCGCTCACCTCTCGTACAGGCCCAGTACCTGTTCGCCGAAGTCTCGCAGGACGCTTCCGTTCCGTCAGACGGTGAACTTGACCGCCTCCAGCCACCGGTCGTTGCTGAACGAGCCCCCGGTGACGAAGTCGGGGCGGGGATCGGCGCAGCCCGTCTCGCTCCAGCCGGTGTCCTGCACATGGGCGGCCTGGCAGATCCGGCCCCCGCTGCCGATGTTGATGGCGAAGCCCAGCATGCTCGGGGCGCTCCGCTTCGCGCTGCCGATGTAGATGTTCTTGCCGTCGGCGGTGTTGGGCGTCCACTTCGGCTGCCAGATCCCCGCCCCGTCGGTCGAACGAGGGTTGTGGACAAAGGCGTTGGCGGCCGTACCCCCCGTCCCGCTCACGGCGATGTTGAGCGCCTTGATCGGCAGGTTCTGTCCCGTCGTCCCGGCCACCGTGCCGTCGCACACCGGCTTCTGCCAGCCGCGCCCCGAGACGTAGGCGCGGTAGCAGATGTGCCGTCCGGACGGATCGTTCCTGGCGAGACGCTTCACGGCCGTGGCGGCCGTCTCCGCCGGAGGCTTGGCGGTCACCGTGGTGGTGGCCTTCGGCGGTCGCACGGTGACGGTGGCGCCCCCGGCGCCGCCCTCGCCCCCCGCCCCGCCCGGCACCTTCGGCGTCGGTTTCGGCTTCGCCTTCGGCTTGGTCGGTGACGGGCTGGGCGACAGCGAACTCACGCTCGGGGACACGGAGACGGTCGGCGCCGCCGTCCGGGGCGACGGGGACGCCGTCCGCTGTGGTGCGGTCGCGCGGGCCGCCTGGCCCGTCGGCTCGCCGTCGTCCGATCCGCCGCTCCCCAGCATCACCAGCGGGACGATGACGGCGCCGGCCACGAGGAGGGCCACCGGTCCGATGACCAACGGCCTTTCGAGCAGCCGGGCGGGCTCGTACTCGTCGTCCGACTGCCGGGTCCGGGTCCGGGTCCGGGTTCTGCGTACGGCCGTCGGCCCCGGGGCAACAGCGGCGGGGGCCGGTTCCGGCTGCCGTTCCGGCTGTTCCGGCTGTTCCAGGAGTCTGCTCGAACCGTCCGGGGCGACCTCGACGTACGTCACATGGCCCGCGGAGGGGTCGGTGACGGCCGCCGTGACCGTGCTGTCGCGGTCGACGGCGTGCCGGTGCAGCCGGTCGAGGACCGCCGCGTCGACCGACTCGCCCGCCTCCGTCCGCACGGGCTCCCCGTCGACGGCGGCGGAGCCGTCGCCGGAGATGACCACGGTGAAGTCGGGCGCGGGCCGCGCGGGCAGGTCCCCGGGAGGACCCGCCGCTCCGGGATCCTCGGCCCCCGGCCCGTCCGTATGCTCACCCCGGTTCATACCTGCTCCTTCACGGCCTTCACTGCCTTCACGGTCCTGAGACGGAACCTGGTAGCCCAACGGCCCCCGTCCCCGAACGGTTCAACCGAACCCGGTGATTAAACGTTCAAATACACGGCCGGACGGCACTCAACACGCATTGAACGGGGCGGACATGTACGTTCCGTCGAAGCCGCCGCGCGCACAACGCCGGTCAGTAGAGTCCGTCCCATGAACGCCCATGAGACGGATGTGCGATTCTCCGTGCTGGGACCGGTCCGAGCCTGGCGCGGCACGGAGGAGTTGGCCCTCGGCTCCCCACAGCAACGCGCGGTGCTGGCGGCGCTGCTGTTACGGCGAAGCCGCCCGGTCGCGCTCGACGAACTGGTCGACGCGGTCTGGGGCGGGGAACCACCACCCGCCGCGGTGTCCGTACTGCGCACCTACGTGTCCCGCCTCCGCAAGGTCCTCGAACCCGGACGGGCCTCGGCCGCTCCCCCGCGGACGGTCGTCTCGGTCGGTGACAGCTATCTGGCCCAGGTCCCCGAAGAGTCCCTGGACCTCGCCGTGTTCGAGCGGCACACCGCGGAGGCGAGAAGGCTGCGCGCCGCCGGCGAGGTGTCCGCGGCCGCCAAGCTGCTGCACTCCGCGCTGGACCTGTGGCGCGGGTCGGCGCTCGCCGGACTGCCCGGCCCGCTGGCCGAGTCGGAACGCGCGCGGCTGGACGAGGTCCGGCTGACCACGCTGGAGACCCGGCTCGACATCGACATCGAACTCGGACGCCACACCGAGGTGATCGCGGAGCTGACCTCGCTGGTCGCCCTGCACCCGCTGCGGGAGCAACTGTCCCGGCTGCTGATGCTCGCGCTGTACCGGTCCGGGAGGCAGGCGGAGGCGCTGACCGCCTACCGGACGGCCCGCAACGCCGTGGTCGCCGAACTCGGCATCGAACCCAGCGCCCGCCTCCAGGACCTGCACGAGCGCATCCTCGCGGGTGACCCGGAGCTGGCCCAGGACCCCTCCGGGCAGCGGGAACCGGAGGCCACGAGCGATGTCCCGGAATCCGTGCCCGCGCAATTGCCGCCAGGACTCGCCACGTTCACCGGGCGCACCACCGAACTCGACCGGCTGCGCGCCCTGTTGCCCGAGGACGATGGACAGTTCACCACGGTGGTGATCAGCGCGATCGGCGGCATGGCCGGGGTCGGCAAGACCGCTCTCGCCGTCCGCTGGGCCCATGAGATGGCCGACCGCTTCCCGGGCGGCCAGCTCTACATCAATCTGCGCGGCTTCGGCCCGACCGGCGCGGCGGTCCAGCCGGAGGACGCCATCCGCACCTTCCTCGACGCGCTCGGCGTTCCCGCGATGCGGATTCCCTCGGGTCTCGACGCCAAGGTGGCGCTGTACCGCAGCATGCTCGCGGGGCGGCGGGTGCTGGTGCTCCTCGACAACGCCCGGGACACCGACCAGGTCCGTCCGCTGCTGCCCGGCTCCCTCGGCTCCCTCGTGATCGTGACCAGCCGCAACCAGCTCCTGGGCCTGGTCGCCGCCGAAGGGGCGCATCCGCTGACCCTGGACCAGCTCACCTCCGCGGAGGCCCACGCCCTGCTGGCCGGCCGCCTCGGCGCGGACCGGCCGGCGGCTGAGCCCGAGGCGACGGCCGAGATCATCACCCGGTGCGCCCATCTGCCGCTGGCGCTGGCCATCGTCGCCGCGCACGCCGCCACCCACCCCGGGTTCCCGCTCGGCTCCCTCGCCGAGAGCCTGCGCGAGAGCCACGGCAGCCTCGACGCCTTCGCCGGGGGCGACGACCTCAGCACCGACGTACGCGCCGTCTTCTCCTGGTCGTACCGTGCGCTGTCGGCGCCCGCCGCCCGGCTGTTCCGGCTGCTCGGTCTGCACTCCGGTCCCGACATCTCCGCGCCCGCCGCGGCCGCCCTCGCCGGGCTCACGGTGCGTGAGATCCGCGGCCCGCTCACCGAACTGACGTCCGCGTGCCTGGTCATCGAACGCGCGCCGGGCCGCTACACCCTGCACGACCTGCTCCAGGTGTACGCGGCCGAACGCGTGGAGGCCGAGGAGACACCGCAGGAGCGGGACCAGGCCGTCGGCCGGCTGCTCACCTGGTATCTGCACGCCGCCGACGCCGCCTACGCGCAGATCACCCCGCACCGTGAACGGATCCCCCTGCCGCCGCTCCCCCCGGCGTTCTCCGTCCCCGAGTTCACGACCCACGACCAGGCGCTGGACTGGTGCGAGACCGAACGCGCCCACCTGGTGACCGGAGTGCACCAGGCCGCCGCGATCGGGCGGGCGGACATCGCCTGGCGGCTGCCCGCCACCCTGTGGGGCTTCTTCTACCTCCGCAGTCATCTGCACGACTGGGCCGACACCACCCGGGTGGGTCTGGCCGCCGCCCGCGCCGCGCACGACCGCCCGGGCGAGGCCCGCGCCCTCGCCGACACGGCCGCCGCCCTGCGCAGCAGCGGGCGCTACGAGGAGGCCATCGAGCACCTGCGCCGGGCCATGGCCGTCTACCGTGAACTCGGGGACGCCACGGGCCGCTCGCTGGCCGTGTCCAACCTGGGCGACGTGTACCTCCAGTCCGGCCGGCTCCGCGAGGCCGTCGAGTACATCCGCCGGGGACTCGTCCTCGACGAGATCAACGGCAGCGCCTGGGGAAAGGGCATCGCCCTGTCCAATCTGGGCGACGCCTACCAGCGGCTGGGCCGGTACGACGACGCCGTCGTCTGTCTGGACGAGGCGCTGACCGTCCTGCGCGCCAACGGCAACGTCTGGGTCGTGGGCGTCACCCTCGACATCCTCGGCACGGTCCACCACCGGCTCCAGCGGTACGACGAGGCGGTCGGGTACTACCACCAGGCGCTGGAGACGCACCGGGCCGTCGCCAACCGGTGGGGCGAGGGCCACACCCTGAGCAACCTCGGCGACGTCCACCGGGCCGCCGGCGAGCACGCGGCCGCCCGCGCGAGCTGGCGGCAGGCCCTGGCGGTCTTCGAGACGTTCGGCCATCCCGACGCGGACCGGGTCCGCGAGCGGCTCGCCCGCCCGGAGAACGGCCGGGCCGGCACGGAGACCCCGGCGGACGCCTCTGCATGACCCGCCGCACACCCGACGCCCTCGGCCCCCGTCCGGCATCAGTTCGCCGGCCCGCCCGCCGCGCGGTAGGCGCGGCCGCTGTCGTTCGGCGTCGTCCCGTCGTAGAGGCCGGTCGGGGCGGTGCCGGTGGAGAGGGTGAACCAGGCGTAGCGCTCCACGAAGTCCAGGCCCTCCAGCATGCGCGTGGACGCGGTGACGAAGTCGGTCTGCTCCCGAGCGCCGGGATAGCGAGGGGGGTCCTGTGAGAAGTCGATGAGGCCGTACTCGGTCAGCCAGACGGGCTTGCCGTACCGGTCGTGGACGGCTTGCAGATAGCCGCGCAACTGGTCGGTGGCGGCGGGCCCGAAGTCGCCGCCGTACCAGTGCAGTGGGATGAAGTCGACCCGCAGACCGCGCTCCCGGGCCCCCTGCATGAAACGGTCCAGCCAGCCCCCGGCCAGGTCGGCGCCCCAGGCGACCGCCGGGGCGCCGAGGCGCAGGCCGGTGTCCTCCAGCCGGGGCCACAGGTCGAGGGCCTGTTCGGGCGTCATGTCGGACTGTCCGGGCAGGTCGGGCTCGTTGAAGCCGAGCAGCGCGGTGCCCTCACGGGCGGCCTGTCCCAGTTCGGCGTCGGTGACGGAGCCGGGTCCCCAGATCATCGGGACGTACTCGACGCCCTCGGGGCGGGCCACCGGTCCGGTGGAGGAGGTCCAGTTGTAGTACCAGGACGCACCGGAGTCGGCGAGGGCCTCGGCGGCGCCGTCGACGGGGTTGAGGCTGATGCCCTTGCGGGCCGTCGTGGTGGCCCCGGCGGTCGGGGCCGGCTCGCCGGGGGCGACGGCCGGTCCCTGGTCCCCCGCGCCGCCGGTGCCGGTGCCGTGGAAGGCGACCGTCAGACCGCTGCACCGGGTGCACTGCCGTACGACGCTGTTGCCGGGCTCGGCGTCCTGCTTGGACCAGGCGTACGCGGTGGGGCACGCGCGGTTGAGGGCGTCGCTGTAGGGCGTCTTGGCGTCGCGGTCCGGGTTGACGCACACCAGCGGTTCGCCGGTGGTCCCGTCCCGGACGAGATCGTCGGCCGGGCAGGCGGACAGCAGGTCCTCCGCGCAGCCCATCGCCTGGCACTCGCCGCTCGCGGGCGGCTCGACGCCGTCCGGGGTGATGGTGACGGCCGCCGAGACGGCGTTGACATAGCTGACGTTGTACCAGGGCGCCAGGCCGTCGGCCAAATCGAAGTTGAACTCCGCGAGGGAGGTGGGCTGTTCGCCGGTGACGCAGTGGTCGGCGTACGGTCCGCAGTCACCCACCGCGCAGTGGAACGTACTGCCCTCCTCGCCGCCGCAGCCCTGGCGGGCGAAGAACGTGCCGCGCCAGTGTCCGGCGCCCGCGTGCTCGGGGACGCTGATCGTGGCGGACTCGCCCGGTGCCAGCGTCGGCAGTCCGGTGAGAGCGGCCGAGCCGTCGGCGTTCACCGTGCTGCCGATCCAGATACGGCCCTCCGTACGGTTCTGGAGCGTGACGGTGTGATCGACGACCCCGGCGGCCGGCGTGCCGTGGACGACCTCCCCACCCGGGCGGTGCCCCTGGATCGCAACGGCGGTGCCGGCCACACCGACGACGACCAGCAGCAGGGCCAGCAGGAATGAAGTACGTCTGCGCATAGCGGTGTTCACCTCACCGACGGACGAGGTTCCGCCTCGCGCGGTTCGAAGCCCGGCGGCAACGGTGGCAGCCCGACGGGCAGGGGCTCCTCGGGCGACGGCAGGGAGCCGTCGGTCGGCCGCGACGGGACGGCGGGGCGGACGGGGCCGTGGTCCGCGACGGGCACGGGCCGGCGGCGTGCCAGCAGCCCCTGCGACGCGAACCGCCCTCCGCGGGCAGCGGACATGGGGTACCTCCACCTCAACTCTCGATCACCGGACGGAAGTCGGAAGGAGCCCGGGCCCGCGGCGCCGTGAACTCGCCACGGGCCCGGGGGACATCCGTCAGCTCCTACCTGGTGGCGTGCTGCTTCTTCTCCGCGGCCTTCTTCTCCGCGGAGGACTTCGGCGGCTTGCTCGGGGTGGACGCTCCGTGCTTCTTCGCCGCGTCCTTGCTCGACGAACCGTGCTTCTTGGCCGCGTCCTTGCTCGAAGAGCCGTGCTTGCGCGGCCTGTCCGGGCTGAAGGCCTCGGCCGAGTCCTGGCCGAGAGGCGACTGAACCGTCGTGGCCCTGCGCTTGCCGGCCGCCCGCTCGCTCAATCCGGCCGACTCACCGGTGGACGCGCGCGGCTGGCCGGACAGGCTGAGGTCCTGGAGCGTGCTCGCCAGGTTCTCGTTGCCGTCGTTGGGGTGTGTGTAGAGGGACTGGGACGAGCGGGAGGACGGCGCGAGGGCGGCTCGCGGGTCGTAGCCCGGCGGGTACTGCCCCGGCTGGTCCCCGAGCATCGGGTTGCGGTGCATCCCGTACATCTCGTACCCGGGGTCCTGGGCCGTCCGGCCGGGATCCGTGTGGGCGTGGTGCACCGCGTCCGCGGCGGTCGCGGCGCCGGCCACCCAGGTTCCGCCGCCGTCGATCATCTGCGTGGCCGCGGCGTCCTGGTCGCCGACGGCGCCGTAGGTGTTCATCGCCGCCGACACCATCCGCCCGGTGCTGGTGGCTATCTGCATCGGGTCGATATGGCCACCCGACCGGTACTGCTGGTACTGGTCGTAGTACTCCTTGGCGGCCACACCCGCCTGCGCGGCGATGCCCACGCCCTTGGTGATCGTGGCGGCCTGGCCGCTCATGAAGGACGAGGCGCCCTGGATGAGGCTGGGGGACGCGTCCAGCAGGGCCTGTCCGATGCGTCCCCGGTTGTCCGACACCCACCTGGTCGCGGACGAGCTCCAGCGCGCCACGTCCCCGCTCGGGGACAGCGCGTAGAACGCCCCGCGACTGCCGTTGGTGGGCGCGACGTACACGCCGGTGTCGCCTTGGGGAAGCTGCGGCGCCGTCGGCGGAACGGCCTGGTTCGACGGCGTGATCCGCGTTTCGGTACGAGGATGCCGCCTGGTGCCGGTGTTGACCTCCTGTGCCTCTACGGCCGAGTAGTAACTGCCGCTGGATCGACCGCTTTCGTCAGAATGTTCGGATCCTGGCATGTCACCCTTCCTTTCGGGGTGGACTGATCACTCCCTACGGAGTTCTCTCTCGGCAGCACAACGGGCCCGCCACGGCTCCGGTTCACCCGAGTCCGGCGGACGGGGGCGGCGGCCCGAACGGATCGGCCGCGTCGACGGCGGGCGCCTCCTTCGCGCGGTGCATGCCGGGCTTGCATCCGGCGAACGGGCCCTGCGGGTCCCGCAGGGACTCCATCACCGAGGGCAGATAGTCGCGGTGCCAGACGGCGGGCCCGGTCGCCTCCGAGCCGGGACCGGTGAGTTCGTCCCAGGCGAGCCACAGGCCGTGGAGCTGGGCCACCGCCTCGGGGTGCTCCCACCAGCGGGGACACCAGGGCGAGGCGGACGTGGCCTCCCTGCCGTAGACCGGCAGCAGGACCCGGTGGGTCCACAGGGTCAGCCGGCGCAGCGTCTCCGCGTAGTCCGGACCCCGCAGGTAGAGGATGAACCGGGGTGGCGAAGGCTCGTCCTCCTCGGTCTCGGAGGTCTCCGGTACCTCCGTCGGCACCTCCGTCGGCACCTCCGTCGGTGTCGCTGTCATGGCGCTCCTGCTGTCCTGGTGGGGTCGGTTCGACGGTCGGGGGACACAACGGGCCGCGTGCAGGGGAAGGTTCAGGCCCCCGGCCGCACCACTCCGAGGATCTCCATCGAGCCCGCCGGTGCCACGGTCACGTCGCGGCCGGGGCGTGGGGCGTGGATGATCTTTCCGTCGCCGATGTAGAGGGCGACATGGCTGGCCTCGGCGAAGTAGATGACGAGGTCACCGGGGCGCAGGTCCGGGACGGGGACGCGTTTCAGTCGCCGCCACTGTTCCTGGGAGGTGCGCGGTATGAGCACCCCCGCGTGCTCCCAGGCGCGCAGGGTGAGGCCGGAGCAGTCGAACGAGTCGGGTCCCTCCGCGCCCCAGACGTAGGGCTTGCCGAGCTGGCGGGTGGCGTAGGCGATGGCCTTGCGCCCGGCGGCGTCGGCCTCGGTGCCGGCCCCGTCCAGGACACCGGACTCCACCCACTTCGCCTGCGCCTCGGCGGCGGCCTTCCGGTCGAGCGCGGCGAGCTGCTCGGCCTGCTCCCTCGCGAGCCGTGACTCCAGCCGCTTCGCCTCGCCGATGCGCTTCTCGATCGTCCGGCGTTCGGCGTCCTTGGCGCGGCGGGTCGTCCGCAGCTTCCTCAGTTCCGCCGCGGCCTCCTCGTCACGGGTCGCCAGGTCGTCCCGGGTGGTGCTCAGCGCGGTCAGCACGCCCTGGGTGGCCTGCTGCGAACGGCGGGCCAGGGAAGCGTTGTCCAGGGCGCGTTCCGGGTCGTCGGCGAGGACGAACTGGATCTCGGCGGGCAGCCCGCCGCCCCGGTACTGGGCGCGGGCCGCCGCGCCCGCCAGCTCGGTGAGACGGTCCAGCCTGGACTCGGTCACCGCGATCCGGGCCTTGAGCGCGCGGACCTTCCCGCTCTGCTCGGTCACCTTCTCGTCGGCGGCGTTGTAGTTGTCGGTGGCGATCTCCGCGTCGTGGTAGAGCCGTTCGAGTTCGGCGCGCACCTCGGGGAGGGTGGCGGGCTCGGCGCGGGCCGGCGGGGCGGCCGTCGCGGTCAGGGCGAGGGCCACGGTGAGCGTCGCCGCCGTCCGCCGGCCATGTGCGCGCAGGGTCCGTCTCATCCGGCCGTGGCTCCCTTCGGGGTCGTCGGGTCGGGTGGCAGGGGTGAGCCGACAGCACAACGGGGCCGCGGTGTGCGGTGGTTCAAGCGGACGTGAACCGGTGCGGTACCGCCGCCCGTTGTGCGTGCCGAGGCCGTCAGGCAGTCGAAGGGGCTCATGTGGATGTGGAGTTGACGGCGCTCGCGCTGTGCATCGGGTTCGGGGCGGGCTTCCTGCTGCTCGCCGGACGGTCGACGGCCACCGCCGTCCGGCTGCGGGTGCGCGGGCTGCGGGTGACGGGGGTCGTGACGGCCCGTGCGGCGGCCGACCGGCGCGGCGGCGGGCTCGTGGTGTTCCCGGACCATCTCGGACGCAGTCTGGTCCTCGATCCGGGCCGGTACGGGCGGCTGTACGGGCTGCCTCCGACCGGCCGGAGCGTGCCGGTGGTCTTCGTGCGGGAGCGGCCCACGACGGCCCGGGTGTGGACGATGCGGCATCTGCTCGGCCCGGCGTTCGGCTGGTTCCTGTCGTCGGCCGTGGCGTTCGGGACCGGGGTCGTGATCGCCTCGTGAAGCGGGACGAGGACGGGGCCGAGGGCATCGGGAGGGTCGAGGAACTCGACGTGCTGCGCGGGTTCGCCCTGTTCGGGATCCTGCTCGTCAACGCCCAGTTGATGGCGGGTCCTTGGACGTCGTTCGGCGGCGGGCCCGGTGCCTCGGCCCTGGACCGGACGGCGGCCTGGGCGGTGACCGCCACGACCACCCTCTACCAGTTGTTCTCCTTCGTGTTCGGGTACAGCTTCGCGCTCCAGGCGGACGCCGCCCGGCGCTCGGGCACACCGTTCGCCACGCACCATCTACGGCGTACGGCAGGGCTGTTCGGGCTCGGGCTGGCGCACGCCGTGCTGCTCTTCCCCGGCGACATCCTGATGACGTACGCCGTCCTGGCGCTGGTCCTGTACGGTCTGCGCGGTCTCTCGCCCCGGGCCGCGCTGCGGGTCGCGGTCTGTCTGGTGGCGGTCCTGGCGGCGCTGCTGCTCGGGTACGGGCTGCTGACGGTCGCCCTCACCGGCCCGGTCACCCCGGCCGGGTACGCTCCCGAGGCCGCGCGCCTCACCGCCGCCTACCGGGGCGGTGCCGCCTCGGTGATCGGGGCGCATCTGCGGGAGCTGCCGTCGGCGCTCGGCGCGAACCTGATGTACGCGCCCGACATGCTGGCCGCGTTCCTGGCGGGCCTCGCGGCGGCCGGGACCCGGCTCCTGGAGCGGCGGGGCCGGGACCGGGTGTGGCTGCGGCGGACGCTCCTGCGGTGGGGGCCGGCCGGTCTGGCCGGCGGGGTGGCCACCGCGTGCTGTGCGAACGGTCCGCTGGACAGCCGCTGGTTCCTGGTCGGGCACGCGGTGTCGCTGCTCACCGCGCCCGCGCTCACGGCGTCGTACGCCTGCGGGCTGCTCCTGCTGACCGGGGCGCACCCGGCGGCGGCCCGGGTGCTCGCCGCGTCCGGGCGCATGGCGCTCACCCACTACCTCACCCAGTCGCTGGTGCTGGCCTGGGTGTTCACCGGGTACGGGCTCGGACTCCACGACCGGGTCGGCACGGCCGCCGTCCTGGCGGGCTGCGTGGTGCTGTATGCTCTCCAACTCACCTGCGGACAGCGGCTGATGAGCCGTACCCGGTACGGCCCCGCCGAGCTGGTGCTGCGGACGGTCACGCGGGGGCGGCCTCCTGGCCGGGGGCCGGCTTGTGCAGGGTCACGCCCGGCATCAGGCGGCGTGCGGCCCGTTCGGTGATCGCCGCGGTCTCCGCCTTCGCCGCCGCGGCGATGGCACCCGCGCCGGGCTCCTTGTACCAGGGGCGCAGCCGGATCAGGGCGGGGCGTATCCCGGTGGCGAGAAGCAGGGCGGTGCCCTTGGGCAGGGCGCGGATGCGGTCCGGGGGCAGGACGGCCTCCTGGCGGTAGGAGTACGACCGTGACGTCCCGTCCTTGCCGCGGGTGATGCTCGGGGTGCGGACGTCGTGCTGGCCGACGAGGGTGGAGATCTTCTGGACGAAGTCGGCGTCGTCCAGGCCGGATCCGAGGAGTTTGACGGTCGCCGCGCTCCACAGCGCGTCCATGCCCACCTCACCCCACACCCGGGCCCCCTGGCGGTAACTCTGGAGCAGGGTCACGACGTTGATGCCGCGGGAGCCGAAGTGCGAGTAGAGATCGGGGAGATCGGAGATACGGCACACGTTGGCCGCCTCGTCGAGCACGGCGGTCAGCGGCGGGTCCAGCCGGCCGCCCATGCTCTCCGCGGCGACGACTCCGGCCCGCATCGTCGCGTCGGCGAGTCCCGCGATGACGCCGGCCGCCGAGCCGCCGCCGTCCTTGGAGAGGAGATAGAGGGTGTCGTGGCCCAGGACGTGCCGGTCGGGCCGGAACTCCGGCCGGTCGGGATCGGGGACGACCCAGGCGAGGACCTCGGGATCGAGGAGGCAGGACACGGTCTGCCGGGCCGTCTCGAAGATGCCGTCCCGGGTCTCCACCGCGCCCCGCACCGTTCCCTGCAACTGCTCGGCCATCGCCGGGAGTCCGACGTCGCGCAGCAGGTCGACCGGGGTGCGGTCGGCGGGGTCCGCCAGCCAGCCGAGGAGTTCGGTCAGCGGGGCCCTGCCGCGGGCGGCGGCGAGGAACAGGGCGGTCAGGGTGTTCTGGGCGGCCGCGATCCAGAAGTCCTTCTTCGCACTGTCGTCGTTGACCGACGCGACGAAGTGGCCGGCCATCCGGCGGGCCCCCTCGATGGTGTGGCACTCGCCGAGGAGGTCCCACCACATGGCGCGCGGGGTGTGGGCGATGCCCTGCGGGTCGAACGTCCAGACCGTGCCCGCCTTCTCGCGTTCGGCGCGGGTGACGGTGTAGACGTCGGACTTGTTGGAGGTGAGCAGCACCGCGCCCTGGGCGCGCAGCACCCGGGGGACGGCGATCCCGGTGGACTTGCCGGAGCGGGGCGCCATGAGGTCGAGTTCCACGTCCTCGTAACTGCTGCGCAGTTCGGGCCCCTTGGGCTCCAGATCGCCGAGGAGGTTGCCGGTCTCGTCCGGATGCAGCCGGTCGCGGTCCTGGAGACCGGGGCGCAGTTCGCGGGCCCGGGCCTCGATGCCCGTACGGCACAGGGCGGCCAGTTCCCGCCGTCCGGCGAGTCCCTTGGGGCGGGCCGCCCGGTCCAGGACCAGGCGGACGACGACAGCGGCGGGCACCACGAGGAGCGCCAGCAGCCCGGCCATGCCCGCGTAGACGGCGGCCGCCGGAGCCGGCCACAGGGCGCCCGGACCGTCGGAGACCAGCCGGGTGGCGGTGGACAGGGCGAACGGCGGGGCGTCCCAGCCGTTGCCGGAGAGCCCGCAGCCGAGGGTGCCGCCGGACCAGGCGACGGTGAACATCAGCAGTCCGGAGCCGGCGAGCAGGGCGAAGGCCCAGGGCAGCAGCTCGTGCGGGTCGGAGCTCCGGGAGGCGCTCACGCGGTCCACCTCCCGGTGTCCGGGCGGGTGCCGGGGACGCCGGGGGGTTCCGGGAGGCCGTCCCCGGCGGCCCGGGCGACCTGGCGCGCCGCGCGGGCCGCCGCCTGTTCGACGGCCTCCTCGTTCGTCGTCCAGCGGGTGTTGGTGTTGTGCAGCCGGCGCTCGGCGTCCGTGATGGCGACCTTGATGGGGATGCCGGGCCGGCCGCCGACCTTGATGAGGAACCGTCCGCGGCCGGGCGGCTCCTCGTTGTCGCCGGTGACGCCCCAGCCGGGCGGCGACGACCAGGACGAGACGAGGTCGATCTCGCGCCGGGACAGCCCGACCACCTTGCCCAGCTCCTCCATCTCGGTCTTCGGCAGCCCGGCGCAGACGACCATTCCGGCCCGCTCGACGAACCCCCGGGCCTTGGCCCGGTCGGCGTCGGTGCCGAGCGCCTCGGCGTCCTTGAGCGTGTGGGTGATCTTGGCGTCGCCGAGGCCGAGCGAGCGGTTGAGCCGGGTGAGCGCGTCGATGCGGTCGACGATGCCGGAGGCGGCGCGCAGCGGACGCCACAGCTCGTCGAGGACGGTGAAGAACCAGCGGCGCGGGGCGAGTCCGGCGTCCGCCAGCGCGTGCGAGGCGGCCACCGTGCCGAGTCCGTCGGACCACGCGGCGAGCATCGCGGCCGCGGTGAGCTGGGTGTCGGCCTCGCCGATGCCCGAGATGTCGATGCAGACGGCGGGCGCGTCCGGGTCGATCCGGGTGGACGTCTCGGAGGCGAAGGTGTCGCCGAGCGGCCCGTCGAGGATGCCGAGCAGGGAGCGGTGCAGGGGATCGACGGCGTCCCGGTAGCGGGTGTCGTCCCCCCGGTCGAGGGTGACCGTGCGGACCCGGGGCGGCCCTTCGGTGAGGACCCGCAGCACGTCGGGGAGGAGCACGGTCCGCCCCTGCGGGGTGCGTTCGCGCAGATGGTGCAGGACGGCGGAGAGCACGGACTGCTCGTGGTCGTCCATGGGCCGGCCCCGGACGATGGTGACGAGGGCGGCGACCATGTTCAGGACGCGGCCGTGGGCCTCGGCCCTGAGCACCTCGCCTGCCTCGCCGCCGATCTTCGCGGCGGCGGAGCCCATCGCACCGGGGTCGAGGACGTTGATGCCGCCCCGCCCGCGTCCGATGGAGATCACCTGGCCGCCGAGCGCGCGGACGGTGTCGGCGTAGTCCGGCTTGAGGTCGCCGAGGACGAGCGGGACGACACCTGTCGCGGCGAGTCCGATCAGCATCCGGTTGACCAGCGTGGACTTGCCCAGCCCCGGCATGCCGAGCATGAACAGCGAGGGGTTGGAGATGTAGCGGGCCCGGGTGAACCAGTTCAGCGGGTCGCCGCAGACGGTGGCGCCGGTGAACAGGTGCTGGCCGAGGGGCACTCCGGTCATCGGCGAGCCGGAACCGGCCGCGAACGGCCACATGCCGCACGCCTGCACGGTGGTGGCCCGCCACATCGTGGGCGGGTCCATGTGGCTGACGCGTCCGCCGCCCGCGCCGTACCAGCCGCGGTGCGGGACGATCAACTCCCGCGGCTTGGAGGGGCCTTGCGTCCCGTCCCGCTTCTTCCCCGGTTTCCCGGACGTCCCGGACGTCCCGAGCGGCTCGTCCCAGGGTCCCTGGAGGCCGGACCGGCCCGCCTCGAACTCCGCGGCCGCCCGTTCCTCGGCCAGCCGGTCGGCCCGCTCGGCCCGCTTCCGCTCGCGCCGGCTCACAGCGCCTCCTGGAGTTCGTGGGGGACGAGGGTCTGCTCCCAGGGCAGGATCCCGGCGGGCAGGGTGCAACTGAACGCCGCCGCCTGCATCCGGTCCGCCGGCCGCATCAGCACCCGGGAGGCCGCGGTGAGGTTGCGGACCGTGACGCTCGCGTCCGCCAGGTCCTCCACGGTGTCGACGGTGACGGTCAGCATCAGCGAGAACTCCACGAGCCCCGCGCCGGACGCCTCCTCGGCCGCGGTCTGCTCCGCCGCCCGCACCTCGGAGGCGGCACGGGCCTGCACCATGCCCCGGCCCGACGACGCCATGAACTGGGCGCTGCGCCGGTCCGCCTCGACGATCCGGGCCGACGTGGCCGGGTCGATGGGCCGGTAGACCAGGGCGACCCGCTTGCGGCGGGTGCCGGGGGCCGCCTCCAGCATGCCCCGGAGCACCGAGGAGCGGACCGTGCCGCGCGGTGCCAGGGTCAGCATCCAGGTGCGGGAGACACCGGAGTCGTGCTGGTAGCTGTTCACCGTCTCGACGGTGGCGGCCGGTCCGGCGTCGTCCCACTCCAGGCCCGTTCCGCCGTGCTGGGCGCGGGCGGTGAGGACGTCGGCGGCGACCGCGGGATCGTAGGCGACCCGGACGACCTCGGCGATCCGCTCGGCCGACAGCGGGTACGCGGCGCCGCCGCCGGCCGCGACGAGCCCGCTGAGCAGGCCCGGGATCCGGATGGCGAGGTCGGTGAGCACATCGGCCTTCTTGCGCCGCTGGCCCGGCGGGACGCCGTAGGTCAGCGTGATGTACGTGTGCATCTCCGACGACGCGCTCGGATAGCGCTCCACGACCTCCTCCATCACGGCGCGCGCGGCCGGCGGGGCGTCGGGGTGGATCCGGGGGAGCACCTCGTGGGCCAGCCGGGTGCCGGGGTCGGGGGCGGTCTCCACGATCACGGACGCGCCGCGCAGGCCGGGTTCATGGGCCAGCCGGGCCAGCCACTCGCCCCACAGCGCGACCCAGACGTCGACCTGGTCCGGGTCGATGAGCGAGCCGCCGTCGGGGTCGCAGCCGAGGACGATCGTGTACAGGTTGCGGACCGGGTGGTGCAGGACGCCGAAGGGGCGGTCGTAGGCGTCCCGGCCCTCGGTCACGGTCACCTTGTTGAGCAGTCCCGGCGGTCGGAACCGGCCGCCGGGACGGGCGGACAGCGGGCCGGAGACGTACAGGTGGGCGCCCTTCGCCTTCCGGCGCCACCAGCCGACGCGCAGCGTGAGGAGCTGGTAGACGTTGCGGCCGTCCTGGGTGCGGATGGCGAGCGGGGTCAGGACCACGACGGTCGGGACGAGCACGACCAGCGCCGCGTACAGCGAGATCAGCGACGCCAGCAGGGTGACGACGAGCCCGCCGAAGACCCCGAAGGTGCCGACGAGTCCGAGCGGTCCGAGCCCCGGGCGGCGTGGCCTGCGCCAGTTTCCGTAGGTCGGATGGGTGGCGGCTTCGGTGGACATGGGTCCGGTTTCCCTTCGTGAGATGACGGGGGGTTCGGCGACGGTGGAGGCCGCCGGACCCCTGGGGGAGAGGGGCCCGGCGGCCGGTCGGAGGGGGCCTGCGGATCGGCGGCCCGGCGGAAGGGGGCTTTCAGGTGCCCGGCCGGAGCGGCGCCGGTGCTCCGCGGATCACTTGTTGTTGCCCAGCTCGCCGTCGGAGCCCTCGACTGCGCCCGAGACGGTCGAACTGGCCACCTGCGCCGCGGCCACCGCCGTGAGGACGGCGACCCCCGCGGGGCCGCCCGCGGCGGCCGCGCCGCTTCCCGCCGCCCCGGCGCCGGAGGCACCGCCGGCCCGGCCCGCCGCGGCCGCGCCGTCCGCGCCGCCGGAACCGGTCGCCCCTGGCTCTCCGCCCGCCCCGGAGGAACCGGCTCCACCGGACCCGCCGCCGGATCCGGAGGCCCCGGACGCGCCGCTCGGACCGCTCGGGCCGGCGGGCGCGCCGGCGCCGGAACCGCCGCCGCGCCCGCCGCCGACCATGACCGCGCCGGTGGCCAGGCTGGAGCCCGCCTGTCCCATGGCGGCCATCGGGTTGCCCGTGCCCATGGCAGCGGTGGCGGGCACGATGAGCTTGAGCAGCGCGGGCAGGGCGACGGCGGACAGCAGCATCACGCCGATACCGGCGATCCGGGTGTTGATGCTGCCGGTGTTGCCGGACCCGCTGTTCTTGCCGGCGTTGATCATCGCCATGCCCGCGTTGAGGACGAGGGCGACCGCGGGTTTGTAGAGCAGCCAGGCGATCAGCCAGCCGATGTGCTTGCGCCACCAGCCGGCGCCCCAGTCCGTCATCGAGGCGGCGGCGGCCATCGGGAGGGTGCCCAGCAGCACCATCATGACGCCGAGCCGGATGTACATCAGGACCGTGTGGATGATCCCGGCGATCAGCAGCAGGAACGCGAGGACCAGCAGCAGGAAGGACTGGATGCCGCTGCCGTCCGAGCAGGCGCCGACGTTGCTCAGCGACTCCCGCACGGCGTTGTTGAACAGGTAGTTCGAGAAGTCGTCCGCGACGGCGGCCCCGGCCACCACGACGGTGGTGGCGGCGCCGGACACGAGGATCACCCGGAGGATGCCCATGAGGGCGGTCCGGCCGGCGTCGCTCCTGCGTTCCAGGGCCATCCGGGCGGCGGCGAAGATCAGCGAGCCGACGGCGAGGTAGACGACGATCCACTGCGTGTCGCCGCTGATGTTCTTCGAGGTCTGGGTCTCCTCCAGCGTCGGCACGTTGGTGGTCAGCGCCGCGAACACCGCGACCGCTCCCGCGAGGATCGTCTTCGCGATCAGTTCGACGATGGTCCCGATGGGGTCGCCGAGAAAGCTGAAGAAGCCCTTCACCAGGTCGACGACCGGATTTCCGGACGTGCAGTTCACGTCGTGCCTCCCCACAGGGTGAAGCCCCTGGCGGTCTGCACGGCGGAGACCGGCGAGTGCAGGGACCCGTTGTCGTCGGGCCGCACCTTCCAGTCCCCGCCGCTCCAGCGCAGCGAGATCGTGGTCACCGCGTATCCCTGGGTGCTCTTGAGGAGCAGGCGGACCACGGCCGCCGTGTCCTGGTACGAGACGACCGAGAAGCCGGCGTACGAGGCCACCTCCGTGCCGTTCGGCGCGTCGGTGTCCTGCACCGTCGCGCGCTGGAACTCGAACATGTCGCGGCCCTGTCCGGCCACGACCTGCTGCTCGGTGACGGTGCGCCAGTCGGAGCCGCTCATGTGCGACGGGATGACATGGGCGGCGAGCACGGCCCCGGTCGGGGTGTGCGCGTAGCACCACCACAGGGGGCCCTGGATCAGGGTGGGGCCCGCCGAGGCGGACACCGGCACCTTGGTGACGCCCAGCGGGCGCCAGGTGACGTCGTCGGGCGCGGTCTCGGTCGATGCGGCGTCCGCCCCGTCGTCCGTACGGCAGCCCTCGGGGCGGCCGTCCCGCGGGGCGGAGGCGCGGGACAGGGGGCCTTCGGAGGCCGCCGCGTCCGCACGGCCCGTGGTCGTGTCCGAACCGGACAGCGCGGTGACGACGCCGCCCACCACGACCACGACGGCCAGGAACCCGGCCGACATCTGCCAGCCGCGCTGCCTGTAGTACGGCCCCGACTCCGCGAGCCGGCGCTCCCTTCGCCTGAACTTCACGGCGGTCCGCCCGGCCTACGCGAACACGAAGCTGATCAGGGGCCCCGCGGTGGCCACGAGGACACAGCCGCCGAGCACCATGCCGAGCCTGCTCATGTGTTCCGAGCCCTCACCGCGCTTGAGGGAGACGGCCATCATCGCGCCGGTGATCAGCACCCCGGCCACGCCCGCGGCCGTGCCCGCCCAGGCCGCTATGCCGAGCACCGTGTTGACCTTCGTGGTCAGGGCGCCGGGGGCGTTCCTGGCGGGCTGCGGGACACCGGCGGCGAGCAGGGTGGAGGCTTCGTGGAGCAGAGAGGTCATCGGGATCTCCGAGGGTTCGGCACCCGGCGTGAGCGACGGGCGCGAGGGTGACTTGGCGGGAAGGGGGACGACTGGCGGGAGGGGAAGGGCTGTCGGGAGGGGAAAGGCTGGCGGGCCGCCGGTGCGGCGGGACCTCGTGGTCAGGGGCCGAGGAGCTGAAGGCTGCCGAGCGCCGCGACGAGCGGGCCGGCCGTGGTGGCGAGCACACAGCTCATGACCACGATGAAGACACCGCGGAAGTAGGTGGCGCCCTCGCCGGGCTCGCCCCGGCGCATCTGGAGCGCCAGTTGGATGCCGACGATGATCAGCCCGGCGACCCCGGCGGCCGAGGCGCACCAGGCCAGCAGCCCGAGGATGGTGTCCGCCTCGACGGGCGGGGTGTAGGCGGCCAGGTGCCGTCCGCCGGGAACGGGAAGGGCCGGAGGGCCGCCGGGAAGGGCGGGGGCGCGGGTCACGGCGCGGCCCCCTCACCGTGGGATCCACTGCCCACCAGCCTTGCCACGGTGGCGAGTTGGCGGGGAACCGATTTCGGTCGCCCGCCGGTGCGCCAGGCCGGTATCCACGGCACGCGGTGCACCCGGGCGACGGACCGGAGCACCCGGATCCGGCGCAGCAGACCGAGCGGCAGCCGGCCGGGGGCGTCGGCGACGAGGACGACGGCCAGCAGTTCCAGACCCTGCGGGGCCTTCCCGTCGTGCAGCGCGCCGAGCGCCTGCGAGACCGACCGCAGACCCCGCGCGCTGGTCCGGCCGACCAGGACGACACGGTGCGGTTCGCCCCGGGCGGGCTCCGGCCAGCGGGCGCCCACGTCGACTCCGCCGAGGAGTTCGACGAGGGAGGTCACGCCGGCGCCGCCGTGTGCCTTGACCCACCCGATCTCGTCCCGCGACCGCCCCCTGGCCGCCGTCCCGGCGCGCCGGGTCTCGCCCCAGGCCGCTCCCGCGGTGGCCCGCACGGGGGCGGGGGCGGTGGTTCTCGGCCCGCGCACCCATGCGCGTGGGTTCCCCGGTGTCTGCCCGGCGGCTTCCCGGCTCACGTTTCCGTTGCTCAGACTCATCCGCTTTCCATCGTTCTGAACCTCTTCGCCCCGGCCACCGTTGTGGTCTGCCGAGCTCGTCGGACACACAACGGCCCTCCTGGCCGCTGCGGTTCAAGGCGAAGAGAAGAAGCGAAGAGAAGAAGAAGGCGGACCGGCATGAGCGCAGACCCGGCAGGGGGCGGCGAGAAGGGCACCTCCGACGCCCTCAGGAACACCCTGGCCGCCGGCACGGGCTGCGGCTGTCTGCTGTCGCCGCTGGTGCTGGCCGGGACGGTGATCGTGGTGATCGTCTTCGGTGGGTTCGGGGTGCTGCTGGCCCCGCTCATCGCACTGATCCTGCTCTTCGGCGGCGGGGGCGGCGGCGGGGACACCCCCGCACCGGAGGTCCAGGCGAGCCAGGCGATCGACATCTTCACCGGTGACGGCAAGGGGGACCTGGAGCCGTCGACCGTCCCCGACGACCTGTACGACCCGATCGTGAAGGCCGGTGCCGTGTGCGACACCGTCGGCCCGATCGTCATCGCGTCCCAGATCGAGCAGGAGTCCGCCTTCGACGCCACCCTGGTCGGCCCGAACGGCGAACTGGGCCTCTCGCAGCTACCACCCGAGATCTTCACGCGGTTCGGGGAGGACGACGACGACAACGACAAGGTCTCCGCCCTGGACGCGGCGGACTCGATCATGGCGCAGGGCCGCTACCTGTGCGACCTGGCCGGGCAGGCCCAGCGGGCGATCGACGACGGCCGGGCCGCCGGCACCGTCCTGGATCTCGCCCTGGCCGCCTACGACGTCGGCATGGACGCCGTGCTCGCGGCGAAGGGGCTGCCGTCCGAGGCCCAGGGCTATGTCGCCGCCGTCCGGGCCCAGTTCTCCAAGTACTCGGGGCTCGCCGCACCCCCGGAGGGTGCCACTCCCGGCGTCACCCCCGGCCCCACCGACAGCGCGCCCGGCACGGCGTAGGGCGCGAGGGAGGATCACCATGACCCGCTTCGACATACGCATCCTCGGCGACGAACGCGCCGACATCGACGGGGAACCCGTCGTCCCCGCCCCGGGCGGAAGCCTGCACGAGGCCGTACTCGACCGCCTCCAGCGATCCGCACAACGCCTCGGCCGCCCCGTGCAGGCAACGGTCGACGACGGCCCGGACGCCGCCCACTTCCTCCTGGAGGTCTCCCCGGACGGCTCCAGCAAAATCCTGACAACCGAGCCGTCCTCGACGGGTCCGAGGACAGCGACCCCGGAACCGGGGTCCAGGTCGGAGCCGGGGCCGCAGTCGGAGCCGGGGCGGAGGTCGGGGTCGGGGCGGAGGTCGGGGTCGGAGCCCGGGCCGGATGCGAAGACGAGGGCGGAGCTGGGAACGGAGCCGAAGCCAGGGCCGGAAACGGAGCTGACGTTGGGGCCGGGGTCGCAGCCGGACACGGGGCCGGAGCCGAGGAAGGGGTCCGGGTCGGAGCCGGGGTCAGACACGCGGCCGGACGCGAAGACGAGGGTAGAGCTGGGACCAGAGTCAGAGCCCGGGCCGGAGGCCAGGCTGAGGTCGGGGTCGAAGCCGGGCACGGGGCAGGAGCCGGGGAAGGGGTCGAGGTCGGAGCCGGGGAAGGGATCCGGGTCGGAGCCGGAGCGGAGATCGGCGTCGGAGCCGGAGACGGGGCCAGAGCCGAGGTTGAGGTCGAAGCCGGGGCCAGAGCCGAGGTTGGGGTCGAAGCCAGGGTCGGACACGGGGCCGGACGCGAAGACGAGGGTAGAGCTGGGAACGGAGCCGGAGCCCGAGTCGAAGCCGGGACCGGAGCCCGGGCTGACGCCGGGGTCGAAGGCGGGCACGGGACCGGAGCTGGAGCCGGAGACAGGGTCGGACACGAAAACGAGGGCAGAGGCGGGGCCAGGGCCGAGATCGGGGCTGGGGCCGGAGACGGGGCTGACGTCGGGGCCGGGGTCGCAGCCGGACACGGGGCCGGAGCTGAGGCGGAGGTCCGGGTCGGAGCTGGAGACGGGGCTGACGCCGAGGCCCGGGTCGGAGCCAGGGCCGGACACGGGGCCGGACGCCAAGACGAGGGCGGAGCTGGGAACGGAGCCAGAGCCCGAGTCGGAGCCAGAGTGGGAGACAGGGCTGAGGCCGAGGTCGGAATCGGGGCCAGACACAGGGCCGGCGCCAGGGAAGGGGTCCAGATCGGAGCTGGGGCGTAGATCGGGGTCGGGGCCAGAGTCGGGGCCGAAGCCAGAGCCAGAGTCGGGGCCGGAGCCAGGGTCGGGATCGGCACCGGGGGCGGAGCCAGACACGGGATCGGCGCCCGGGGCAGAGCCAGCGTCGGAGCCAGGGTGGCCGGAGCAGGAAGCGGAACCCGAAACGGAAGCCGCCGCCCCCGGTCCGCGCCCCCGCGTCCGGGACTCCGCCGTAGCCACGGCGATCGCCCGCGCCCGGGCCACCGCGACCGCCGCCACCGCGCGCGACCGCTCCGACGCCCCGCCCGAAGCCCGTCCCGCCGGCCCCGTGGCCAACTCCGACGCCCGGCCCGCCAGCCCCCCATCCGGCTCCGACACCCGGCCCGTCGGCCTCCGCCCGGCCAACTCCGACGCCCCGCCCGCCAGCCTCCCCCCGGCCGACGCCGGCGTCGACGCCGGCGTCCCGGAGGACATCGCTGAGCGGGTCGTTCGTATCAACGCGTTGACCGTCACGGGGCGGCTCGACGAGGCGTTTGCCGAGGCTACCGGGCTGCGGGAGAGTCTGAGTGGTGCGGCGGGCGCCGGGCATCCGTACGCGCTGGAGGCGCGGGCCCTGGAGGCGTATGTCGCGCACCTGCGGGGCGACCATCGCCAGGCCACGGTGCTCGCCCTGTCCGTGGCCCGGATCCGGTGCGGGGCCGGGGACGAGCGGGCGCCCACGGAGGTCGCGCGGGCGGCTGCGGCCTGGCAACTCCTCGACGACGACCGGGCCGTCGTCGTGCACGGGCGTGAACTCCTCGGCATGTGGGACGGGTTGAGCCGCAGAGGCCCGCTGCCCCCCGGTCACACGGAACTCGCCGCACAGGTCCGCGCCCTCGTGGAGTCCCTGGAGGCACAGCGGGTCCTCGCCCCACTCGCCTGACCGGCGCCGCCGGTCCACGGCGCCGTAGACCGGTCGTCAACCGGATGTGGAACCACGCCCGGAACACTCGGTGGCCCCCCCAAGGAGACTCAGGCCGCGGTCCCATGACCGCGGCCTGCCTGTCCCAAGGCAGGAGCACATCCATGAACGTCACCGTCATCGGGTCGGCGAGCGCGGGAACCTCCGAGGAACGAGCGCTGCGCGACCTCTACCTGGAACACGGTCCGGACCTCTACGCGTACGTACTGCGCCTGTTGGAGGGAGACACCCACCGCGCCGAGGACGTCATCCAGGAGACCCTGCTGCGCTGCTGGAGCAAACAGAACCTGGCCGACGGCGAGGGCATGGCCGTCCGCCCCTGGATGTTCCGGGTCGCCCGCAATCTCGTCATCGACGGGCACCGGGTGCGGATGGCCCGGCCGACGGAGGTATCCGGCGCCACTTGGCTGACCGAGAGGGGCGCCGACACCGACCACATCGACCGGATGCTGTCGTCCGTCGTCGTACGCGACGCCCTGCGGGCACTGTCGCCCGCGCATCAGGACGTGCTCCTCGCGACGTTCTTCGCGGACCGCACCACCAAGCAGGCGGCGGCGGTGCTGGGCATCCCGCAGGGCACCGTGAAGTCCCGGGTCCACTACGCCCTGCGCAGCCTGCGCGTGGCGCTGGAGGAGCGGGGGGCGGCGGCGTGAAAGGGCGGCCCCGGGCCCCTGGCCCCGCCGCCGGCCCCTCATCTCTCGTACAACCCCTGCACCTGTTCGTCGAAGTCGCGCAGGATGCGGTCGCGGCGGAGTTTCATCGTCGGGGTGAGATGGCCGGCGAATTCGCTGAAGTCCGCAGGGAGGACGGCGAAGCGGCGGATCGACTCCGGGCGGGAGACCAGCTTGTTGGCGTCGTCGACGGCCCGTTGCAGCACCGACTGCAACTCGTCGTCGTCGAGGAGCAGTTCGACCGGTACGGGATGCTTGCCGTTCATCGCCCGCCAGTGGGTGAGACCGTCGGGGTCGAGGGTGAGGAGCGCGGTCACGTAGGGGCGGCCGTCGCCCAGGACGAGGGCCTGGGAGATCAGCGGGTGGGAGCGCAGCCAGTTCTCCAGCGGGGCGGGCGCGACGCTCTTGCCGCCCGCCGTGATGATCAGTTCCTTCTTGCGGCCGGTGATCGTGAGGTAGCCCTCGTCGTCCAGTTCGCCGATGTCCCCGGTGGGCAGCCAGCCGTCCGGGGTCGCGGAGACCACCCCGCCCGCCGCCGGATCCCAGTAGCCCCGCAGCACGTGCTCACCGGCGACGAGGATCTCGCCGTCCGCCGCGATCCGGATGCGCGTGCCGGGCATCGGCCAGCCGACCGTGCCGAGCCGGGGCTTCAGCGGAGGCGTCACCGTGGTGGCGCCGGTGGTCTCGGTGAGGCCGTAGCCCTCGTAGATCTCGATGCCCGCGCCGAGGTAGAACGCGGACAGGCTCCGGCCGAGCGGTGAGCCGCCGCAGATGGCGTGGCGGACGCGGCCGCCCATCGCGGCGCGGAGACGGCGGTAGACCAGCGGGTCGTAGAGGGCGCGGGCGGCGCGCAGCGTGGCGCCGGGACCGGATCCGGTGCCGGTCTTGTGGGCCTCGACGGCCTCGCCGTAGCGGCGGGCGACCCCGGCCGCACGGTCGAAGGTGGCGACCCGGCCGCCCGCCTCGGCTTTCGCGCGGGCGGAGTTGAAGACCTTCTCCAGCATGTAGGGGATGGCGAGGAGGCAGGTGGGCCGGAAGGCGGCCAGGTCGGGCAGCAGGTCCTCGGCCTTGAGGCTCGGCGCGTGGCCGAGACGGACGCGGGCCCGGACGCAGGCGATGGCGACCATCCGGCCGAAGACATGGGACATCGGCAGGAACAGCAGGACCGAGAGATCGTCGTCGGCGCCCTTGAAGACGGGCGAGAGGAGTTCGATCGCGTTGTCGACCTCGGCGAAGAAGTTGCCGTGGGTGAGCACACAGCCCTTGGGGCGGCCGGTGGTGCCGGAGGTGTAGATGAGCGTGGCGAGCGTGTCCGGGCCCAACATGCCGCGCCGGACGGCCACTTCACCGTCGGGTATGTGGTCGCCGGCCTCGGTGAGCCGGTCCACGTGCCCCTTCTCCATGACCCACACATGCCGCAGGTCGGGCAGCCGGTCGAGTTCGGGGCCGAGCGCGGCGGCCTGCGCGACGGTCTCGGTGACCAGGGCGACCGCGCCCGAGTCCTGGAGGATCCAGCGGGTCTGGAAGACGGAGGAGGTGGGGTAGACGGGCACGGTGACCAGCCCGGCCGCCCAGGCGGCGAAGTCGAGCAGGGTCCACTCGTAGGTGGTGCGGGCCATGATGGCGATCCGGTCGCCCGGCACCAGCCCCTCCGCGATCAGCCCCCGGGCCGCGGCCTGCACCTGGCCCGCGAACCGCTCCGCCGTGATGTCCGCCCACTCGCCGTCCGGGCCCTTGCGGCTGAGCACCACCGACTGCGGGGCGGCGGCCGAGTTGTCGTAGGGCAGGTCGGCGAGCGAACCGTGGGTGACCGGCGGGGCGAGCGCGGGTACGAACGCCTCGCGCACGGCGCCGTCCAGCCGCCGGATCTCGGGCGGGACGAGGGTGGGGGGAGCGTCGTCGAAGTCTGCGGAGGTCGAGTACGGCGTGGACACGGGCGGCTCCCTGGGCGTGCAGCGGGGAAACTGCTTGCTGCATGACGTACGTGCCTCGTATGGCGAGGTGTTCAACCGGAACGCCCCCGCAGAAAGGGGTTGCTGGCCGGTCCCGACAGGGGATCGTACGGGGCCCACGTGTGGGGGGTGTGGGCGTTCGGGGATGGTCCGGCGTCGGGCCTGTGCGGGCTTCGCCGCAGTTCAGCACCGCTGCCGGAACCGCCTCGGTCCCCCTGCGGAACCGCCTCAGCTCCGTTCCAGGACGGCCGTGACGCCCTGGCCGCCCGCCGCGCAGACCGAGATCAACCCCCGTGCGGGGCCGCTCTGTTCGGAGAGCAGTTTGGCCAGGGTCGCCACGATCCGGGCGCCGGTGGCGGCGAACGGGTGGCCGGTGGCGAGCGAGGAGCCCGCCACGTTGAGCCGGTCCCGGTCGACGGTTCCGAGGCCCCGCTTCTCCCAGGCGGCGAGAGTGGCCAGCACCTGGCTCGCGAACGCCTCGTGCACCTCGATCAGATCGAAGTCGTCGAGGCCGAGCCCGGTGCGTTCCAGCATGCGCGGCACGGCGTGCGCGGGGGCCATCAGCAGGCCGTCCTCGCCGCCCGCGACATCGCCGCGCACGAAGTCGACGGCCGCCGTCTCGTAGGCGGTCAGATAGGCCAGCGGTTCCAGGCCGCGCGCCTCGGCCCACTCCTCGGAGGCGAGCAGGACGACCGCCGCGCCGTCGGTGAGCGGGGTCGAATTGCCCGCCGTCATGGTGGGGTTGGGGCCGTCCGTGCCGAACACCGGTCTGAGCGCGGCGAGTTTCTCGGCCGTGGAGTCGGGGCGCAGGTTCTGGTCGCGGTCCAGGCCGCGGAAGGGGACCACCAGGTCGCGGAAGAAGCCGCGGTCGTAGGCGGCGGCCAGCCGCTGGTGGCTGGTGGCCGCGAGCGCGTCCTGGTCCTCGCGGGAGACGTCCCAGGCGCGGGCGGTGACCGCCGCGTGCTCGCCCATGGACAGACCGGTGCGGGGTTCGGCGTTGCGCGGGATGTCGGGGACCAGATGGCCGGGGCGGATCTTCGCCAGGGCCTTGAGGCGGGCGCCCGCCGACTTGGCCCGGCGGGCTTCGAGGAGGATGCGGCGCAGCCGGTCGTTGACGCCGAGCGGGGCGTCGCTCGCGGTGTCGGCGCCGCCCGCGATCGCCGAGTCGGTCTGGCCGAGGGCGATCTTGTTGGCGGCGGCGATGACGGCCTGGAGGCCGGTGCCGCACGCCTGCTGGATGTCGTAGGCCGGGGTGCGGGCGTCCAGCTTGGAGCCGAGGACCGTCTCGCGGGCGAGGTTGAAGTCGCGGCTGTGCTTGAGGACGGCGCCGGTGACGACCTCGCCGACGACACCGGGCACGTCGAGCCCGTAGCGGATCGCCAGGCCGTTCACGGCGGCCGTCAGCATCTCCTGGTTGGAGGCGGTGGCGTACGGGCCGTCGGAGCGGGCGAAGGGGATCCGGGTGCCGCCGACGATCGCCACACGGCGGGCGCGCGGGGGCTCCGCCGGGCTGAAGGACGACGCTTCCACCAGCTTCAGCCGTGTCGGCTCCGAGGCACTCATCTCGACCTGCTCCTCACCCTTGACCTAGACTTACCCCCGGTAACCTTACTGGAGAGTAAGCATGTGTGCCGAGCCCGTGGGAGACGAGACGAACATGGCCGACCGCTATCTGCGCTTCACCGCCACCGCACCCGGCCGCGCCCTCACCCGAAGGCTCGGCCTTCCGCGACCGGCGGCGCTCAGGCGCTGGACCGTCGAACACCCGTCCCTCACAGGCTCCTTGGTGCACCTTACGGCCGGGGAGTCCCCCCTCACCCTGGCTCCCGTCCTCGCCCGCGCCGGACTTCCGGCGGGTGACGGCACCGCGGCCGACAGCCCGGCCGCCGTCGTGCTCGACGCCTGCGGTGTACGGGACGTCGACTCCCTCGCCGCGGTGCACACGGCCCTGCACCCGGTCGTACGGTCCGTCGCCACGAGCGGCCGGATCGTGGTGCTCGGCGCCCCGCTCGACACCGGGGACCACCACCAGGCGGCCGCGCAGCAGGCCCTGGAGGGGTTCGTACGGTCCCTCGGCAAGGAGGTCGGAGGGGGCAGGACGGTCAACCTGGTCCGGCTGACGGACGCGGAGGCCGCGTGGTCCACGCTGGACTTCCTCCTCTCCCCCAGGTCCGCCTACGTCAGCGGGCAGGTGATCGAGGTGGGTGCCCGCTCCGACGGCCCCCCGGAGACGGCGGACCGTCCGCTCGCCGGCCGGACCGCGCTCGTCACCGGAGGCGCGCGCGGCATCGGTGAGGCCGTCGCCGAGACGCTGGCACGCGACGGCGCGACGGTCGTCGTCCTCGATGTGCCGCAGGCCGAGGCGGACGCCCGGCGGGTCGCCGGACGGCTCGGCGGACGGGCCCTCACCCTCGACATCACCGCCGCCGACGCCGGTGAGCGGATCGCGGCCGAACTCCCGGACGGGCTCGACGTGTTGATCCACAACGCCGGGATCACCCGGGACCGGCGGCTGGCCAACATGCCCGCAGAGCGCTGGAGTTCGGTGCTCGACGTCAATCTCGCGAGCGTGCTGCGCACCACGGACGCGCTGCTCGCCAAGGGCACCCTGCGGCGCGGCGGGCGGATCGTGGCGACCGCGTCCATCGCGGGTCTCGCCGGGAACGCCGGGCAGACCAACTACGGGGCGAGCAAGGCGGGGATCGCCGGTCTGGTGCGGGCGCTGGCGCCGCGCGCGGCCGCCGGGCACGGGGTGACCGTGAACGCGGTCGCGCCCGGGTTCATCGAGACGAGGATGACGGCGGCGGTACCGCTGTTCATCCGCGAGGCCGGACGCCGGATGAACTCCCTCGCGCAGGGCGGACTTCCGGTGGACGTCGCCGAGACCACCGCCTGGCTCGCCCACCCGGCGTCCGGCGCGGTCAACGGACAGGTCGTGCGGGTGTGCGGCCAGAGCCTGCTGGGGGCGTGATGACCACCCAGCGCACCGCCCCGTCCCTGGGCCCGCTGCTGGCGCGCGGCGCCCTGCTCTCCCCCTTCAAGAGACCCCGCCCGGACGCCGTCTTCGACGGGGAGCCGCTCGTCCTGTCCGGGCTGCGGATCGACGTGGACCGGCTGGCCCGCTACGAGCGGATCTGCGGCTTCGCCCCGGGCGGCGACGGACTCCCGCCCACCTACCCGCACGTCCTGGGATTCCCCTCGGCCATGGCCCTGATGAGCCGCCGCGCCTTCCCGCTCCCGCTGCTCGGCCTGGTCCACACGTCGATCGGGATCACCCGCCACCGCACCCTGCCGACCACCGGCACCTACGAACTCACCGTGTACGTCGACCACTTGGCCGCGCACCGGCGCGGCACCCAGGCGTCGGTCGTCACCGAACTGCGGGAGACCGGCGAGAGCGCGGCGGTGTGGGAGTCGACCAGCACCTACCTCGCCCGGCACCGCACGACGACGGCCACCGCCGCCGCGCCCCAGGAGCCGGATCCCCTTCCGGCACCGCTCCCGGTGCTCGGCGAATGGCGGCTGGGCGGCGACGTGGGACGGCGGTACGGGGCCGTGTCCGGCGACCGCAACCCCATCCATCTGCACCCGCTCACCGCCCGCCTCTTCGGCTTCCCCCGGGCCATCGCCCACGGCATGTGGACCGTCGCCCGCTGCCTCGCCGCCCACGGCACCCCACCGGCCGTCCGCGCCCACGCCGACTTCCGCGCACCGGTCCTGCTCCCGGGCACGGTCGTCTACGCGGCGGACGGCGACCGCTTCGAGCTGCGCCGGCCGGGGGACGACGGGCGGATCCACGTCAGCGGACGCGTGGAAGCACTGGGGTGAACCTCAGGCCGCTGGGGTGAGCCTCAAGCCGCCGGAGGGTTCCAGGCGTTGCCCCGCATCAGGTCGGACAGGCCCGCCCAGGCGAAGTTCATCAGGGTGGCCGCCGCCTGGCGCGGGGTGACGGACTCGCTGGCGTTGGCCCAGGACGCGAGGGACTCGGCGGCGCCGACCAGGGCCTCGGCGAGACCGGCGACCTCGCGCTCGGGCAGGTCGGGATCGCGGTGCGCCTCACGGGCGGCGACGACGATGAGCTGGGTCACGAACGCGACGATCTCCTCGCGCATCGCGGTCACCTCGGCGGCGAACGTCTCGCCGTGGGTGCGGGCCTGGAGGTGCAGGACGGACCAGGACAGCGGGTGTGCGCCGGTGTGGGCGAAGAAGGCGAGCAGACCGTCCCAGAGCTGGCGGTCGGCGCTCTGGTCAGGTCCGATGCCGGAGCGTACGGCCGCCACCAGGGCCTGGGCCTCCCGCCGGATGCAGGCGGTGAAGAGGTCGTCCTTGGAGTTCAGGTACAGATACACCAACGGCTTGGAGACGCCCGCCAGTTCGGCGATCTCGTCCATGGACGCGGCCATGTAGCCGCGTCGGCCGAAGATCTCCACGGCGGCGTCCAGCATCTGCTGTTCACGGACCGCACGCGGCATCCGCTTGGTCTTCACGGCACCCATGGGGCAAGCCTAATCGGGCCGGGCGGGGGACAACTCCCTTCCGGCCGGCAGCAGTTTCGTCAGGAGGTCTGGCCCTGGGCGTGCGCGGTGTCCGTCGCCGCGTCCTCCTGGGAGCGGCTGGCCTCCAGGTTGGCCTTCATCCGGTCCACCCGGCGCACGACCGTCTCCGAGGCGCGGTCGCGCTCCTTGCGCAGCACGACGAAGCTGATCGGCGCGGAGAGCACCAGCGCGAGCAGGATGATCCACATGCCGTTGGAGTCGCCGAGGCCGCGCGGCACGACGCCGAAGTGGACGAGGCCCCAGACGACCCCGAGGCAGCCGGCGAAGACGCCGAGGCGCATCAGCGTGTAACGGAGCATCTCAACCCACTCTTCCGTGTCCAACGTGTCCAACGTGTCCAAACAGGACCGACGTCCAGTGAAGCACGGCGGGCCGCCGATCTTCGCGCGGGGTCATGCGAGCGGCAGCAGCAGGGTGATGTCGTCGCGGTCGTCGCCCGGGGCGACCCGGATCGCGGCGGGGACCCGGCCGACCTCCTTGTAGCCGCAGGAGGTGTAGAAGTGCTCCAGGCCGAGGCCGCCGCGGCAGGAGAGCCGTACGGCCTCGATGCCGTCGAAGCCGCGGGCCGCGTCGGCGGCGGCCGCCATCAGGTCGCGGCCGTAGCCGTTGCCCTGGTGGCGGGGGTGGACCATCACGGTGTAGAGCCAGACCCAGTGGGTCATCAGGCGGTGGGTGTTGAAGGCGAAGAAGGCGGTGGCGGCGACCTCGCCGTCCTCGTCGTGGCCGACGAGCAGCCGGTGGCGGCCCTCGGCCATGGCCGTGAGGTGCTTCACCAGCTCGGGCCGGATCCGCTCGCGGTCCACGGGCGCGACGAAGCCGACCGCCCCGCCCGCGTTGGAGACGTCCGTCCACAGGTCCAGGACGCCGTCGCGCAGGGCGGGGGTGACGGCCGGGTCGAGGGTGAAGGTAAGGGGCATGCAAGCAGGGTAACCATTACCCCGCTCGCGCCTCAACGGCGTTTGGGACCCTCGCCTCAGACCCGCATCGGCTGCGGCGACTCCCGGCGCTCCGGGTCCGGACCGTCGTACTCACGGATGATCTCGTAGCGCGTGTTGCGCTCCACCGGGCGGAAGCCCGCGTCACGGATCAGGTCGAGCAGGTCCTCGCGGGTCAGCTTGTTCGGGGTGCCGTAGTTGTCGGCGTCATGCGTGATCTTGTACTCGACGACCGAGCCGTCCATGTCGTCCGCGCCGTGCTGGAGGGCGAGTTGGGCGGTCTGGACGCCGTGCATCACCCAGAACACCTTGACGTGCGGCACGTTGTCGAAGAGGAGCCGGGAGACCGCGAAGGTCTTCAGGGCCTCGGCGCCGGTGGCCATCTGGGTGCGGGCCTGGAGCCGGTTGCGGACCTTGCCGTCCTTCATGTCCACGAAGTCGTGCTGGTAGCGCAGCGGGATGAAGACCTGGAACCCGCCCGTCTCGTCCTGGAGTTCACGCAGGCGCAGCACGTGGTCGACGCGGTGCCGGGGCTCCTCGATATGGCCGTACAGCATCGTGGAGGGGGTCTTGAGCCCCTTCTCGTGCGCCAGACGGTGGATCCGGGACCAGTCCTCCCAGTGGGTGCGGTGGTCCACGATGTGCTGCCGCACCTCCCAGTCGAAGATCTCGGCGCCGCCGCCGGTCAGGGACTCCAGACCGGCGTCGATCAGCTCGTCGAGGATCTCGGAGGCGGACAGACCGGAGATCGTCTCGAAGTGGTGGATCTCCGTGGCCGTGAACGCCTTCAGCGAGACGTCCGGCAGCGCGGCCTTCAGCTCCCGCAGCGAGCGCGGGTAGTAGCGCCACGGGAGGTTGGGGTGCAGGCCGTTGACGATGTGCAGCTCGGTGAGGTTCTCCGACTCCATCGCCTTGGCGAGCTTCACCGCCTCCTCGATGCGCATCGTGTACGCGTCCTTCTCGCCCGGCTTGCGCTGGAAGGAGCAGTAGGCGCAGGACGCCGTGCACACGTTGGTCATGTTGAGGTGGCGGTTGACGTTGAAGTGCACGACGTCGCCGTTCTTGCGCGTGCGCACCTCGTGGGCCAGCCCGCCCAGCCAGGCCAGGTCGTCCGACTCGTAGAGCGCGATGCCGTCCTCGCGGGTCAGCCGCTCACCGGCCCTGACCTTCTCCTCCAGCTCGCGCTTGAGCCCGACGTCCATGCTCTTCCCTCTCCTCGGCAGATCCGTCAACCGTACGCCTAGACCTCTTCGGGGAGGTCCCCGACCCGGTTCTCCCACTTGGTGGAGAGCACGATCGTGGTACGGGTCCGGGAGACGCCCTTGGTGCCGCTGAGCCGCCGGATGATCCGCTCCAGGCCGTCCACGTCGTTGGCCCGCACCTTGAGCATGAACGAGTCGTCGCCGGCGATGAACCAGCAGTCCTCGATCTCGTTCAGGTCCTTCATCCGGTTCGCCACGTCCTCGTGGTCGGCGGCGTCGGAGAGGGAGATGCCGATGAGGGCGGTGACACCGAGGCCGAGCTGGGCGGCGTTCACCGTGGCCCGGTAGCCGGTGATGACCCCGGCCGCCTCCAGCCGGTTGATGCGGTCGGTGACGCTGGGTCCCGACAGGCCGACGAGGCGTCCCAGCTCCGCGTAGGAGGCCCGGCCGTTCTCCCGCAGGGCCTGGATGAGCTGCCTGTCCACCGCGTCCATGCGAATCGAAGCCTTCCGATCAAGTTCCTGAGGAATGAGAGGTACTGCGAGTACTGCGAGGTTCCCGGTGCTCAGCCGGCGCCGCTCATGTGTCCCGGGGCGCGGACGCGCCGCCCAGTTCGCCCCGCCACCTGCGGTACAGGCCGTGCGCGACCCCCGCCGCGTCGAGCACCCGTCCGGCGACGAAGTCGACCAGGTCCTGGATGTGGGTGGCGCCCGCGTAGAAGGCGGGCGACGCGGGCACCACGCTCGCGCCGGCGTCGTCGAGGGCGACGAGATGCCGCAGCGTCTGCCCGTTCAGCGGGGTCTCCCGTACGGCGACGACCAGCCGACGGCGTTCCTTGAGCGTCACGCTCGCCGCCCGCTGGAGGAGGTCCTTGGAGAGCCCGAGCGCGACCCCGGCGACACAGGCGGTCGAGGCGGGGACGATCAGCATCCCCTTCGCGGGATACGACCCCGAGGACGGGCCCGCGGCGAGGTCCCCGGCGTTCCAGTACCGCACCCCGTCGAGTCCGGCGTCGACGTCGAAGGTGCCCGGCTTGCCGTCGGCCCCCCGCGCCAGCCATTCCCGCAGGTCGTCCCGCCAGTGCGCGTCCCGGAACGCGATCCCCGTCTCGTCCAGCAGGGTGAGCCGCGAGGCCCGGCTGACCACCAGGTCCACGCTCTCGCCCCCGGCGAGCAGCGCCCGCAGGACAGCGGCGGCGTACGGCGTACCGGACGCCCCGGACACCCCCACGATCCAAGGCAAGCGCTGCGTTTCTCCTGCGTTCACACCTTGAGCGTACCGGTGGGCGGGAGGGTCTTCAGGACCGGTGGGGTGCGTTGGGGTCGATGGGGAGATGAGCGGTGTTGACCGTGAGCCTGCCGAGCGGGGATCGGACGGTCAGGTCGGGACCGTAGACGACCGTGTCACGGCCACGGTAGCCGTTGGGCCCCGGGTTCCACAGGGTCACGGCGTGGCCCTGGAGGGGGTCGAGGATCAGATAGTTGGCGATGCCCCGGGAGGCGTACCAGCCGGGCTTGACCTCGTAGTCGCGGCGGACACTGCCCTGGGAGACGACTTCGACGACCAGTTCGATGAGATCGGGTGAGTAGGCACCCTTGTTCTTGGCCGCCTCGGGGGCGGGGATGACCGCCAGGTCGGGGCAGAACTCGTTGTCGTCGTCGAAGGGGAAGGCGACATCGCTGGCGAAGTCCCACTCGGGGCCCAACTGCGCCTCGAGGTCGTTCCACACCAACCGGATGGTCTTGGCGTGGTGGGGCTTGACCGGACTCATCATGATGTTGCCCTCGACGATCTCCATGCGATAGCCGGGGAACATGTCCTCGAACCGGCTGAGCTGCGAGTGCAGGCGGTCAAGGTCCGAGACGGTCACGGTGGCCTCCTTGGGGGTCCTGCCCTCGATGGTAGGCCGCACGGTACTCAGACGGTCAGACCCCGGACCAGGAGATCCAGCAGCGCGCACCCGAACAGGGCGATGCCGATGAAGCCGTTGACGGAGAAGAACGCCCTGTTCAGACGGGTGAGGTCATGGGGGCGGACGATGGTGTGCTCGTAGACGAAGGCGGCCGCGACGACGACCAGGCCGAGCCAGAAGAACGCGCCGGCGCCGGTCAGCAGCGCGTACCAGACGAGCAGACCCGTGGTGATCGCGTGGCAGACGCGGGCGGAGCGGATCGCCGCCGGGACGCCGAAGCGGGCCGGGACCGACAGCACGCCCGTCTCACGGTCGGTGTCGATGTCCTGGCAGGCATAGATCAGGTCGAAGCCGCCGATCCAGATGCCGACGGCGAGACCGAGGACGACCGCGTCCCAGGACCACTCGCCGGTGATCGCCAGCCAGCCGCCGATCGGGCCCATCGCCTGGGCGAGACCGAGGATGGCCTGCGGGAAGTTCGTGAACCGCTTGCCGTAGGGATAGACCACCATCGGGATCACCGCGACGGGGGCCAGGGCCAGACAGAGCGGGTTGAGCAGGGCCGCCGAGCCGAGGAAGATCACGACGGCGATCAGGGCGCCGGTCCAGGCGTGCTTCACCGACACGGCGCCGGTGACCAGTTCGCGGTGGGCGGTGCGCGGATTGCGGGCGTCGATCTCGCGGTCGATGATCCGGTTCACCGCCATGGCGAAGGTGCGCAGACCCACCATGCAGACGGTGACGAGCAGCAGCTTGCCCCAGTGGATGTTGCCGTCCAGCTCGAACATCGCGGTGAGCGCGGCGATGTAGGCGAAGGGCAGGGCGAAGACCGAGTGCTCGATCATCACCAGACGCAGGAAGGCCCTGGTGCGACCGGGTTGGGGGATCGCGGCGGAAGCGCTGGTCATCACAGGCCGTATTCCTTCCAGCGGCGGTCGACCGTCGCCGCCGTCTCCGGGTCGGACAGCACCATCTCGGGCCAGCCGCCGTCCCGCGTGTACCCCTCCTCGGCCCATTTGCGCGTCGCGTCGATGCCCGCCTTGCCGCCCCAGAACTGCTGGTAGGAGGCGTGGTCGAGATGGTCGACCGGACCCTCCACGACCGACAGGTCACGGGCGTAGTCGGTGTTGCCGAGCGCCCGCCAGGCGACCTCGTGCAGATCGTGGACGTCGCAGTCGGAGTCGACGACCACGATCAGCTTGGTCAGGGACATCATGTGGGCGCCCCAGACCGCGTGCATGACCTTCTGGGCGTGCTTGGGGTACTTCTTGTCGATCGAGACGATCGCGCAGTTGTGGAAGCCGCCGGCCTCGGGCAGGTGGTAGTCCACGATGTCCGGGACGATGATCTTCAGCAGCGGCAGGAAGAACCGCTCCGTGGCCCGGCCCAGCGGACCGTCCTCGGTGGGCGGGCGGCCCACCACGATCGACTGGAGCAACGGCCGTTTCCGCATCGTCACGCAGTCGATGGTGAGCGCGGGGAACGGCTCCTGCGGGGTGTAGAAGCCGGTGTGGTCGCCGAAGGGGCCCTCGGGCAGCATCTCGCCCGGCTCCAGCCAGCCTTCGAGGACGACCTCGGCGTTGGCCGGGACCTGGAGCGGGACCGTCTTGCAGTCGACCATCTCGATCCGCTTGCCCGCGAGGAACCCGGCGAACAGGTACTCGTCGATGTCACCGGGCAGCGGGGCGGTGGAGGCGTAGGTGACGGCGGGCGGGCAGCCGAAGGCGATCGCGACGGGCAGCCGTTCGCCGCGGCGGGCGGCCACCTGGTAGTGGTTGCGGCTGTCCTTGTGGATCTGCCAGTGCATGCCGATCGTGCGCCGGTCGTGGCGCTGGAGGCGGTACAGGCCGAGGTTGCGGATCCCGGACTCCGGGTCCTTGGTGTGGGTCAGGCCCAGGTTGAAGAAGGAGCCGCCGTCCTGCGGCCAGGTGAAGAGGGCGGGGAGCCGGTCGAGGTCCACGTCGTCGCCGTGCAGGACGACCTCCTGGACCGGCGCGTCCTTCACCTTCTTCGGCGGGACGTGCGTCATCGCGCCGAGCTTGCCGAACGCCTCGCGCACGCCGACGAAGCCGTGCGGCAGCTCGGGGCGGAGCAGGCCGCCGATCTTCTCCGAGATCTCCGCGTACGACTTCAGGCCGAGCGCCTTGAGCAGGCGGCGGTCGGTGCCGAAGACGTTCATCGCGAGGGGGAGGTCGGAGCCCTTCACGTTCTCGAAGAGCAACGCGGGGCCCTGTGCCTTCTGCACCCGGTCGACGATCTCCCCGACTTCCAGGTACGGATCGACCTCGGCCTTGACGCGCTTGAGGTCGCCTTCGCGTTCCAGTGCCCTGAGCAGGGAACGAAGATCGTCGTAAGCCATGCGACCCAGTATCGCCGAGCGGCTACCCTGAGCCCGTCACCGGGGCCGGACACGAGCGGGCCCCGCCACCACCCAGGGGGCTGTACTCCATGCTCAGGCTGCTGATGTATCTGGTGCCGCTGGCGCTGACGATCTACGCGCTGATCGACTGCCTGAACACACCCGAGGACGAGGCACGCCATCTGCCGAAGATCGTCTGGGTGTTCATCGTCCTGCTCTTCTGGATCGTCGGCCCGATCGCCTGGCTCGCCGCGGGCAAGGTCCGCACGCCCCCGCAGAACGGCCGCACCCCCTCGGAGTGGCACCGCAACCAGCGCTTCGTCGCCCCCGACGACAACCCGGAGTTCCTCAAGTCCCTCGACAAGGACGACAAGGACGAACAACTCCTCAAGGACTGGGAGGCCGACCTCCGCCGCCGCGAGGAAGACCTGAAACGCCGCACCTCGGACGAGGAACCGAAGGGCGACTGACCAGCACCCTCAGCGAGGCGCGGACCGTACCCGGGCCTCGGGTCAGCGCAGGCGGGACGATGACAGGATTGAGAGCAGGTGGGCCGGGACCATCAGCCACGTGATCGTGGCGATGGCGGCCAGGGTCCAGCGGGTCGGGTCCAGGGAGTCCGTCGCCGCGTCGGCGAAGGCCACGACCAGGAGGACGAGGGACGCCTCGATGCCGTTGGTCACCCGGTGGATCTTGAAGGCGGCGGCCAGCCTGCGCACCGACGCCACGCCCTGCGAACGCGGCGCCGCGGCCTCGTCGTCGGCGACCGCCAGCCCGCGCCGGGCCCGGGCCACGTCCACCAGGTCGGTCGACGCCTTCAGCAGGACGACGCCCAGCGCGGTCGCGAGCCCCAGCGACAGCCAGCCGCCCACCCCCGACTCCGCCGCGCGGAAGCCGATGCCGGTCATCAGCGCCGCGTCGGCGAGGTAGGCGCCGAGCCGGTCGACGTAGATGCCGGTCGCGCTGTTCTGTCCCTTCCAGCGGGCGACCTCGCCGTCCACGCAGTCGAAGAGCAGGAAGAGCTGCATGAACAGCGCGGCGAGCACCGCACCGGTCAGCCCCGGTATCAGCAGCGCCGCGCCGGACAGGATCCCGCACACCACCATCGTCCAGGTGAGCTGGTCCGGCGTGACCGGCGTGCGCACGAGCTGACGGGTGAACCGCAGCGACACCCGGCGCATGTACAGCCGCCCCGCCCAGTGTTCGCCGTTGCGGCTCGCCAGCTTGGCCTGCGGCTGGCAGACCTCCCGCAGCTCCTCCAGCACCGGAGCAGCAACCATGACCGTTCCTCCCACACGCCCCGAGATGACCGGGCCAGGCTAGGCGAGCGCCCAAGAGGCCCGTACGGCGGGGCGGTTGTGCGGGAGGAGGAGTTTCCGCGGCACAGTGACCTCATGACTGTTCCGGACGACGACACCGCCCGCCGCTGGCTCCGCACCGCCCTCGCCGAGGCCCGGGCCGGGCTCGCCGAGGGCGGCATCCCGATCGGCGCCGCGCTCTACGGCCCGGACGGCACGCTGCTCGGGCGGGGCCACAACCGGCGGGTGCAGGACGGCGACCCGTCCACGCACGCGGAGACGGCGGCGTTCCGCGCGGCGGGCCGGCAGCGGTCGTACCGGGGCACGACGATGGTCACGACCCTCTCGCCGTGCTGGTACTGCTCGGGGCTGGTACGGCAGTTCGGCATCTCGCGGGTGGTCGTCGGAGAGGCGGTCACCTTCCACGGCGGCCACGACTGGCTCGCCGAACACAGCGTGGAGATCGTGCTCCTCGACGACCCCGAGTGCGTCGCCCTGATGCGGGACTTCATCGCCGAACACCCGGCCCTGTGGAACGAGGACATCGGGGAGTAAGCGGAGCTAGGGCGACCCCTCGACGAAGTCGATCAGACGTTCGAACCGCGCCCGCCACACCGCCTCGCCGTCCCCGCGCGACTCGCGGAACTCGTGCGTGAACCGCAGCGCCGACCCCTCGTCGCCGTCGCGCTCCAGGTGGAAGCGGATCCGGCCGCCCTCCAGGGCGTACTCGGCGACCCGGTCCACGTCCCACGCGGTGATCTCGCCGCGCCCCGGCCCGCGCAGCGCGACCGCGCCGCCGAGCCGGGGTTCGAGCAGGTCGACGCCGGTCCACCAGCCGCCGATGCCCTCGGGGGTGGTCAGCGCGGGCCAGACGGCCTCCATGGGCCGGGGCAGCCGGACCAGGAAGTGCAGGATGTGCGTGTTCCCGTGGGTCTGGCTGGTGCCCTGTTCGACGGAACCGGTCATGACACCAGCGTGAACCCTGACCGGAGCCGGTGCACGCCGGTCAGACGCCCGCGTACGAGTGCTTGCCGCTGACGAAGATGTTCACGCCGTAGTAGTTGAACAGCCAGCAGGCGAAGGCGGCCAGTGCCAGGTAGGCGGCCTTGCGGCCCTTCCAGCCGGCCGTGGCGCGGGCGTGCAGATAGCCGGCGTAGGCGACCCAGGTGATGAAGGACCAGGTCTCCTTGGGGTCCCAGCCCCAGTAGCGGCCCCACGCGTCACCCGCCCAGATCGCGCCCGCGATAATCGTGAACGTCCACAGCGGGAACACGGCCGCGTTCACCCGGTAGGCGAACTTGTCCAGGGAGGCGGAGGCGGGCAGCCGGTCCAGGACCGAGTTCGCGAACCGGCCCGGCTGGCCGCCGGTGGCGAGCTTGTTCTCGTACGAGTCCTTGAAGAGGTACAGGATCGTGGCGACCGCGCCGACGTAGAACACCGCGCCGCAGAAGATCGCGGTGGAGACGTGGATGTACAGCCAGTACGAGTGCAGCGCGGGCACGAGCTGGTCGCTCGCCGTGTAGAGGACGGTCACCGCGAGGCCGAGGTCGAGCAGGACCGTGGTGATCAGGAACAGGCCGAGCCAGCGCACGTTCTTCCGCAGCGCCAGCAGCGCGAGGTACACGCCGACCGCGACCGTGGAGAAGGTGATGTTGAACTCGTACATGTTGCCCCAGGGCGCCCGCTGCACCGAGGCCGCGCGGGCGATCACGCCGCCCAGCTCGACCAGGAACGCGAGCACCGTCAGGGAGACGGCGATCCGCCCGTACATGTCGCCCTGCTCGTCCCCGCCGTGCGCGCCCGGCCCGTCGGGCACGTCCCGGCTGCCGGAGGAGGAGCGGACGACGACCCGCGGACGCTCCAGTACGGCGGTGGCGCCGCCGTTCTTCCGCACGGTGACGGCCGGGCCCTTGCCCTTCGCCCGCGCGTCGGCGGTGAGCGCGGCGGCGGTACGGCCGACCTTGCTGCGGCTGCCGAAGAGCCATTCGGCGATGTACGCGAAGAAGGCCAGGGTGTAGACGGCCATCGCGGAGTAGATCAGCGTGTTGCTGATGTTCGCGAGGTTCTCGTTGGTGGCGGCGGCGAGAGTCACTGCTCAGCCCCTTCGGCAGGTACGGCTTGAGGGTCGGGGGAATCGTCGGGGTCGGGGGCGTCGGCCGGGGCGCCGGGGGTCCTGTCGTAGAGGATCCCGGCCAGGGCGCCGAGTTCCTCCGGGACCTTGGCGGACTCGCTGCGGCCGAGGCCGGCCATCTCGACGACCGTGACGCCGTCGGCGCCGCGCACCGCGCGCACCCAGACCCGGCGGCGCTGGATGAACAGGGAGCCGGCCAGGCCGAAGATCGCGGCGAGCGCGCCGGCCAGGGCCCAGCCGCTGGCGGGCTGCTGGGTGATCTGGAAGTTCGCCCACTCCTTGGTGCCCTCGTAGGTGATCGAACCGGCGCCGCCCGGCAGGGTCATGGTGTCGCCGGGCTTGAGGTTCGACCGGAGCTGGAGGCCCTTGGAGTCCTTGAACTCCTTCATGTTCTTCTTGTCGAGCTGGTAGACGCTCTGCGGGATGCCGGAGTCGACGCCGAGGTCTCCGTGGTACGGCTCCAGGTTCAGGACCGGGTTGCGCAGGGACGGGAAGGCGGAGGCCGTCTCCATGCCCTTGACGAAGCTCGGCAGGAAGAACGCCTTGAAGGCGAGCTGTTCGGTCACGCCCTCGGCGTTCCGGTAGCCGTCGAGGACCTTGATCACGCCGGACGAGGTGATGTTGGAGTCCAGCGGGAGCAGCGGTACGGCGTCGCGGTAGACGACGTCGCCCTTGCCGTCGCGGACGGTCACCACGGGCGCGTAGCCGTGGGCGGTGAGATAGACCTTGGAGTCGCCGATCTCCAGCGGGTGGTTGACCTTGACGAGGGTGGTGCGGTCCTTGCCGTAGGCGCCCTCGCTGTAGGTGAGGGCGGCCTGGAAGGTGCGCGCGGTGCCCTTGTTGGGGCCGGTCGTCTCGTACGTGCCGGTGAACTCGTCCAGGGAGAAGCTGAACGGCGTGAGGTCGTCGGCCGAGAAGAGGTTGCCGGACTTGAAGTCGTCGTAGGAGATCAGCGTGTTGGAGAAGCCGCCGCCCTCGACGACCAGGGTGTTGCCCTCGGACTTGAAGAGCTGGCCCCAGGCGAAGGCGACCAGCATCACGATCAGCGCGATGTGGAAGGCGAGGTTGCCGACCTCGCGGAGGTAGCCCTTCTCGGCGGCGACGGCGTCCCCGGCGAGGTGGGCGCGGAAGCGGCGCTTCTTCAGCAGGGCGAGCGCGGCCTCACGGACCTGCTCGGGTGCCGCGTCGGTGTGCCAGGTGGTGTACGCGGGCAGCCGGGTGAGGCGCTTGGGGGCGCCCGGCGGGCGGCTGCGGAGCTGGCCGGTGAACTGCCAGGTGCGCGGCACGATGCAGCCGATGAGGGAGACGAACAGCAGGATGTAGATCGCGGAGAACCACACCGAGCTGTAGACGTGGAAGAGGCCCAGCCGGTCGTAGAGCGGCGCGAGCGTCTCGTGCGCCCGGCGGAACTCGGCGACCTTCGTCTCGTCGCTGCCGGACTGCGGGATCAGCGAGCCGGGGATCGCGCCGAGCGCCAGCAGCAGGAGCAGCAGCAGCGCGACCCGCATGGAGGTGAGCTGGCGCCAGAACCAGCGGGCCCAGCCGATCACGCCGAGACCGGGTGCGCTCGTGAGCGATTCGGCGGGGGCGGTGGAGAGCTGGGAGCCGGCGGCGCCGAGGTCCTGGTCGTCCGGGGCGGCCGGCGTCCCGTCGGTCGTAGAGGTTGTGCTCATGGATCAGATCCCCACAGTGAAGCCGGCGGACCAGGACTGCATGTCCTGCACGAGGCGGTCCCACGTGCCGGTCAGCAGCAGCACACCGGTCACGATCATCATGATGCCGCCGGTCCGCAGCACCCAGACGTAGTGCCGCTTGACCCAGCCGAAGGCGCCGAGCGCCTTGCGGAAGGCGACCGCGGCGAGCACGAAGGGCACACCGAGGCCGAGACAGTAGGCGACGGTCAGTATGGCACCGCGGCCCGCGCTGCCCTGCTGCGAGGAGAGGGCGATCACGGAGGCGAGGGTCGGGCCGATGCAGGGGGTCCAGCCGATGCCGAACAGGGCGCCCAGCAGGGGGGCGCCGACGAGTCCGGTGGCGGGCCTGCGGTGGAAGCGGAACTCGCGCTGGGTCATCCAGGGCATCAGGCCCATGAAGAAGACGCCCATGAGGATCATCAGGACGCCGAGCACCTTGGACAGGACGTCCCGGTTGGCCTGGAGGCTGTCACCGGCGTAGCCGAACAGCGCGCCGCCGGAGACGAACACGGCGGTGAAGCCGAGGACGAAGAGGGAGGCGCCGGCGGCCATCCGGCCGCGCCGGGCCTCGGCCAGGTCGGTGCCGGCGACCCCGGTGACGTACGAGAGGTAGCCGGGGACGAGCGGCAGGACGCACGGGGAGAAGAAGGAGACCAGGCCGCCGAGGAGGGCGATGGGCAGGGCGAGCAGCAGCGCGCCGCTGAGCACTGTCTGGTTGGGGTCGGTCGACGCGGCCAGGGTGGTGAGTGCGCTCACGTCACTTCTCCGCGAGGACCGGGGCGATCATCTTGCGCAGCTTGTCCTCGCTGAGCGCGGCCAGGGAGCGGGCGGCGATCTTTCCCTCCCGGTCTATGACGAGCGTGGAGGGGATGGCCTGCGGGTTGAGCGTGCCCTTCTCGAAGCGGAGCATCAGCTTGCCCGTGGGGTCGTACAGGCTGGGGTAGGTGACGCCCTGCTGCTTCTCGAAGGCGAGGGCCTTGTCGGTGCCGTTGTCCCGGGTGTTGATGCCGACGAACTGCACGCCGTCGGCCTTCAGGTCCTGGTGGACCTTCTCGAAGTTGGGTGCCTCGGCGCGGCAGGGGGCGCACCAGGAGCCCCAGACGTTGAGGACGACGACCTTGCCCTTGAAGCTGCCGACGTCGAGCTGTCCGCCGTCGACGGTCTCACCGGACAGGTCGGGGAGCGCGGTCCGCTTCCCCTTTGCGACGGTGGAGATGCCGTCCGCGCCGAGGACGAAGTTGGTGTCGCCCCCGCCGCCCGCGGTCCCTCCGGAACCGCACGCGGAGAGCAGCAGTGCCGCCGTCGCGGCGGCGCCGGTGAGGGCGGCGCGGCGTGAGCGGTTCCGGGGCTTCGAGCGCTGGGGGGCGCGGCTGGCGGCACTCATGTGAAAAGTTTCGCATGCCCGTTCTGGGGATCTTGCGCACCCCCCTTGTGGGGGCCTTTGTGGGGCCCTTGCGGGGCCCTTGTGGGGGAGATCCGCGTGTCAGGCGGCGTTCGCGGAGGCGGTGGAGGTGGGGGCCGAGGTGCTGGTCCCGGTGCCCTTCGTGAACTCCTGCCAGCCGCCGGCCGGGCGCTGTCCGACGTCCAGGGTGCGGAGCTTGTCGAGGACCTCGGGCTTCTGTACGTCGATCCAGTCGGTGAACTGCCGGAAGGAGACGAGGCGTACGTCGGCGCCCTTCTCCTTCTCCCGGGCGATGTGCTTGAACGCCTCCTCGACGGCGTCCATGTAGATGCCGCCGTTCCACTGCTCGAAGTGGTTGCCGATGAAGAAGGGGGCGCGGTTCGTCTCGAATGCCCGCTTGAATCCCTGTATGTACGCCTGGGCGGACTGCTTGCGCCAGCCCGGGTAGTTGTGGCTGGGGGCGTTCGTGGAGTTGACCGACTGGTTGGCCAGCATGTTGTAGTCCATGGAGAGGACCTCGAAGCCACGGCCGGGGAACGGTATCTGCTGGAGCGGCAGGTCCCAGATGCCGTCCTTCTTCACCGGCCACACCTGGCGGCCGCCGGGCGAGGAGGCGTCGTAGCGCCAGCCGAGGGAGCGGGCGGTGGGCAGCAGGCTGTCCTGGCCGAGCAGACAGGGCGTGCGGCCGCCGACGAGTTCCTTGTCGTAGTCGAAGGGCAGGGCCGGCAGATCGGTCCAGCCGGTGTTGGTCCGCCACTCCTTCACGAAGGACTTGGCCTGGTCTATCTCGCTGCGCCACTGCGCGGACGTCCAGTTGCCGACGGAGCCGGAGCCGCCGCAGAAGTGGCCGTTGAAGTGGGTGCCTATCTCGTGGCCCTCCAGCCACGCCCGGCGCACGTTGGTGAGCGTCATCCGGACGTGCTCGTCGGTGAGGTAGCCGATGTCGGAGGCGCCGCGCGGGTTGTTCGGCGGGTCGTAGAGCCGCTTCTTCGACTCGGGCAGCACATAGAGCCCGGAGAGGAAGAACGTCATCGACGCGCCGTGCTCCTTGGCGAGGTCGAGGAAGCGGGGGAAGAGGCCGTTGCCGACCTCGCCCGCGCCGTCCCAGGAGAACACGACGAACTGCGGCGGTTCCTGACCGGGCTCCAGCGGCTCGGGCTTCGCGGGCTGGTGGGGCTGCTTGCCGGTGAAAGAGGTGGAGCCGTCCCCGATCGGACGGGCGGTGGCCGAGGGGCTGGGGCTGCCGGAGGGGCTCTTGCTCCCCTTCCCCGAGCCCTTGGCGCCGTCGCCGGAACCGCCGCCGTCCGAACCCGAGAGGCTGCCGCAGGCCGAGAGACCGGCGGCGGCCGCGGCTCCGGCGCCGAGTCCGAGTGCTCCCCTTCGGGTGATCGTGCGCATGGCGGTCCTCGTTCGTCGCGTCCTCTGGTGGTCACCCATTCAGAGGACACGACGAACGAGGCGGTTCCGTCGGCGGTTACCGGTTTCGTAACAGACGTACGCAGAAGGAACGTGTGTTCGGGCGCTGTCCGCGCCCGGGCCCACGCGTTCTACGCGCCTTCTACGCGCCGAACGCCTTGCCCTGCCCCGTGTTGTTCTTCCCCTTCACCGGCTTGGCGCCGGCCCGCAGATGCTCGGGGACGAGGTCGATGGCGGGCTCGGAGTAGCCGACGGAGACGATCGTGTCGCCGAGGTACGTGAACGACGTCAGCGAGGCCAGCGTGCACTGCCGCTTGCGCGGGTCGTGCCAGAGCCGGCGGCGCTCGACGTAGGACCGCACGATCCAGATCGGGAGCTGATGGCTGACCAGCACCGCCTCATGGCCGCGCGCCCGGTCCCGGGCGGCGTCCAGCGCGCCCTTCATCCGGACGACCTGGTCGACGTACGGCTCGCCCCAGGACGGCTTGAACGGGTTGACCAGGTGCTTCCAGTTCTCCGGCTTCTTCAGCGCCCCGTCGCCGACGCCGAAGGTCTTGCCCTGGAAGACGTTGTCGGCCTCGATGAGCCGCCCGTCGGTGGCGAGGTCCAGACCGTGCGCCTTGGCGATCGGGGTGGCCGTCTCCTGCGCCCGCTCCAGCGGCGACGCCACGACATGGGTGACGTCGCGGGAGGAGAGGTGCTCGGCGACCCGGTCGGCCATCTGCCGGCCCAGCTCGGAGAGGTGGTAGCCGGACAGCCGGCCGTACAGGACGCCGTCCGGGTTGGCGACCTCGCCGTGCCGCATCAGGTGGACGACGGTGAGGTCCTTGTCGGTGGTGGTCATGCCGCAGTGGCCTCCGCAGCCGCTCGGGCCGCCGCCGGAAGGGCGTCGGCGATCCGCTGGATGGCCCGGTCGTCGTGGGCCGTGGATACGAACCAGGACTCGAAGGACGACGGCGGCAGGTACACGCCGTTCGCCAGCAGCGAGTGGAAGAAGGCGGTGAAGCGGAAGGACTCCTGCGCCTTCGCGTCCTCGTACGAACGGACCGGGCGGTCCGTGAAGAAGACGGAGAACATGTTGGACGCGCTCTGGAGCGTGTGGGTCACGCTCTCCTTGGTCAGCGCCTCGGAGACCAGCGCCTGGATCCGCTCGGACACCGCGTTCAGCTTGGCGTACGCCGCGTCGTCGAGCAGCCGGAGCTGGGCGAGCCCGGCGGCGGTGGCGACCGGGTTCCCGGAGAGGGTGCCGGCCTGGTAGACGGGCCCGGCGGGGGCGAGGTGCTCCATCACGTCGGCGCGGCCGCCGAACGCCGCCGCCGGGAAGCCGCCGCCCATCACCTTGCCGAAGGTCATCAGGTCGGGGCGGACGCCGTCGATGCCGTACCAGCCGGCGCGGCTGGTACGGAAGCCGGTCATGACCTCGTCGGAGATGAACAGCGCGCCGTTGGTGGCGCAGGTGTCCTTGAGCCCCTGGTTGAAGCCGGGCAGCGGCGGGACGACGCCCATGTTGCCCGGGGACGCCTCGGTGATCACACAGGCGATCTCGCCCGGGTGCCGGTGGAACGCCTCCTGCACGGCCTCCAGGTCGTTGTACGGCAGGACGATCGTGTCGCTGGCCTGGGCGCCCGTGACACCCGGGGTGTCGGGCAGCGCGAAGGTCGCCACACCGGAGCCGGCGGCGGCGAGCAGCGAGTCGACGTGGCCGTGGTAGCAGCCGGCGAACTTGATCACCTTGGTGCGGCGGGTGAAGCCGCGGGCGAGCCGGATCGCGGACATGGTGGCCTCGGTGCCGCTGGAGACGAGCCGCACCTGTTCCACGGGCTCGACCCGGGAGACGATCTCCTCGGCGAGCAGCACCTCGCCCTCACCGGGCGTACCGAAGGACGTACCGCGCGCCACGGCCTCCTGGACGGCGGCGATGACCTCGGGGTGGGAGTGCCCGAGGATCATCGGGCCCCAGGAGCACACCAGGTCGACGTACTCCCGGCCGTCGGCGTCGGTGAGACAAGGACCACTGCCGGACACCATGAACCGGGGCGTACCGCCGACCGCGCGGAAGGCGCGGACCGGGGAGTTCACTCCGCCCGGGGTGACGGCAGCCGCTCGGTCGAACAGTGCCTGCGAGACAGGCGCATCGTATGAATAGGGCAGTTCGCTCATGACCTGCGACTTCTCCGACCTTCTCCGACTTGCTGGACTCCGGTTGCCAGTGACTTCCCAGGGTAGGGCAGGGGGCTGGTGATGCCGCGGGGGCGCCGGACGGGGCCGGGCCGGCCCGGGCCGGGCCGGTGGGCGGGGATCTTCGTCCTCTCCGGAGATCCGGTCGCGCTCGCCCGTCATCTGCGAAACTGTGACCCGAGAGACGCGGCCGGGCGCAGATCACAGCGACGGTGGGGCGCCGGGCTGCGAAGATCCTGCGGACAGGTGTTTCAGCGCACGTTTCGGCGAGCGGCCGTGGGGGAGGTCACTGACACGATGATCGGGTTGCGCGGCCGGGGCTTCGCGTCCTAGAAAAGCAGTCGGGTGGAGATATGCATCGCGGTGGCGGACTGGGCGAGGGGACTGACGACCTTGGTCCTCGACGTGCCCAGCGGGGAAGGCACCGGCGCAACAGGGAGGAAGCCGACGAGGCACGTCAGAACCCAGGTGTGAACCAAGGTGTGAACCACCCGGGCCCGAATCAGGGTGCGAACCAGGGTGGACCGAATGAGCCCGAGCCGAACGACCGGCGAGTCGACCGGCGGGCCGATCGCCTCCGGGCGGGGAGCAGGAATGGTGGTCGGGTGGGGGTGACGTACAAGTACTTCGGCGCGCCGGACGGCGCGACCGCGGCCCGCGTCCCGATCTCGATGCGCCCCGAGGAGCTCGGCGGCGACGAACTCGGCATGAACGGCATGTTCACCAAGATCAAGCCGGAGACGATGGCCGCGATGGTGCTGACCGGCATCGAGGGCGTCCCCCTGCACAAGGTGCCCCCGCTCGAACTGGTCGTCCTGCACCCCGACTACGCGGTGGTGAAACTCCCGATGACCGTCGTCGACCCCCTGCGGGACATCGGCGAGGAGGCGGTGGGCGCGGCGGCCTTCATCTGGTCGACGGTCCCGGACCGCGGTGGCCCCCGGGACGCGTTCAACGTCTACCAGCTCCTCCACGAATGGCAGGACTTCAGCCACCGCCTGCACGAGGCGGGCCACCAGCCGTATTGCCTGGTGTGGCCCTGACCTGGGGTTTCGGTGGTTTCGGGCGGGGTCTTCGGGCCTCGCCCTTCTCTTTTCTTCACTGAGCCGGGGCTCCAGCAGGTCCAGGGCCTCGTCCCAGCGGAAGCGATCCGCGCCGCCGCCCGCCTTGGGACGGTGGGGCTCGTATCCGCCGACCAGGACCCCCATCTCCCGAAGCTGGTCCAGGCTCCGGCGGTAGGCGGGGTGGGCGGCCTGGGCCGTGTTCAGGTACGGCAGGACGGCCGTGGGCACACCCATGCCGTACGCCTCGCACAGGACGCCCAGGGCGAGGGTGTCGGAGATCCCGGCGGCCCACTTGTTGACGGTGTTGAAGGTGGCCGGCGCGACGGCGATGGCATCCGCGGGCGGCAGCGGACGGGCCTCCCCCGGCTTGCGCCAGCCGGAACGGACCGGATAGCCGGTCCTGCCCTCGACCGCCTCGGCATCGAGGAGGCCCAGCCCCTGCGGGGTGGCGATCACACCGACATCCCAGCGCCGCTCCTGCGCGGAGGCGATCAGCTTGCCGACATCACCGGCGATGCCACAGCCGCACACGACGACGTAGAGGAAGGGCTTGTCGGTCACGCGGGGGCTCCCAGGCGTTGGTCGAGGGGGTGCGGCTCCGGCAGGGTACGGCGGCGGTCGCGGGCGGTCTCTACCCAAAGGGCGGCACCAGGATGTGCGTGAGGAGGCGTGGCCGGTCGGCGTGCCGTTCTGTTCTTGTTGTAGGGGGCGGTAGCCTCTGGGCCGGTTGGGGTGTTTGGGTTGTTTGGTGCCGTGTTGGGAGGATCTCATCGTCGGGAGTGAGTCGCGGGGTGGTGGGGGGCAGCCCGGTGAGGCTGATCTGTTGCGGGAGATGTTGGGGCGGCCCGAGTACCGGAAGGCGCTGGTGTTCTGTGGGCTGATCGGGATTCCCGTGGCGCTCGTCGCCTACTGGTTTCTTGTGGCGCTCCATCAGCTTGAGCGGCTGATGTGGACGACGTGGCCCGAGGCACTGGGCTGGGAACGGGCGCCCTGGTGGTGGGGGTTTCCGTTGCTGGGGGTGGCGGGTGTCGTCGTCGGGGTGGTCGTCGTACGGCTGCCCGGGCGGGGTGGGCATGTGCCGGCGGCCGGGCTGCATTCGGGCGGGGTGGCGAAAGAGGCGTTGCCCGGGGTTGTCACGGCCGCGCTCGTCGGGCTGCCGCTCGGGGTCGTGCTCGGGCCCGAGGCGCCGTTGATCGCCCTGGGCGGCGGGCTGGCACTGCTGAGCGCGAGTCTGGTGCGGGCGCCGCAGAACGAGGCCGGCACCGCGCTGCTGGGCGCGGCCGGCTCCGCCGCGGCGATCTCGGCACTGTTCGGGAACCCGGTCGTCGGCGCCGTACTCCTGATGGAGGTGGCCGGGGTCGGCGGGCCGCAGCTCTTCGCGGTGATGCTGCCCGCGTTGCTGGCCAGCGGGGTCGGGGACCTCGTGTTCACCGGGTTCGGGCACTGGACCGGGCTGGAGACCGGCAGCCTCGACATCGGGCTGCCCAAGCCGCCGCCGCTCGACGTGGGAGACGTGCTGTGGGTGCTGGTGACGGCGCCCCTCGTCGCGCTGCTGGTGCACTGGATCTTCGTCGTCGGGCGGTACACGGTGCGGTTCGTGGCCTCCCGGACGGTACGGAACACCACGCTGTGCGCGCTGGGGGTGGCGGTGTGCGTCGCGCTGTACTCCCTCACCACCGGGCGCTCCCCCGCCGAGGTCGCGCTGTCCGGGGAGAGCACGCTCGGTGAACTGGCCCAGGACCCGCACGCCTGGCCGATCGGCGCGCTCGTGGCGGTGCTGGTGTTCAAGTCCCTCGCGTACGCGCTCTGTCTGGGCGGGCTGCGCGGCGGTCCCGTCTTTCCCGCGCTGTTCCTCGGCGGGGCGGCCGGTGTGCTGCTCTCGCCGCTGCCCGGGTTCGGGCTGGTGCCGGCCATGGCGGCAGGGATGGCGGCTGCGGTGGCGGCGGCCCTGCGGCTGCCGGTCAGCGGGGTGGTCCTGGTCGTCCTGCTGCTGGGGAACGTGGAGACGGTGGCGTTGGTGGTGCTGGCGGCCGTGCTGTCGTTCGCCCTGACCGAGCTGCTGCCGCAGGGGCCGAAGGCGACGCCCACGCCCACGCCGTGAGCGAACCGGGGATCACGCCTCCTCCGCCGTGACGCGGCCCGTGCCGATCGCGTCCACCAGGGCCTGGTGGTCCTTCTCGTTCTGGTCCGCGTACAGCTCGGCGAACTCGGCGAGGGCGCGGTCGAAGACGTCGCCGCCGCCGAGATACGCGGCGATCGCGATGCGGTCGCCGGAGCGGGCGTGGGCGCGGGCCAGGGTGGCGCCGCACAGCCGTCCGAAGAGGGACATCCGCTTCGGCGACAGGGTCTCGGCGACCACGATGCCCTTCCAGTCGCGCAGTTGGCGGATGTAGAAGTCGCGGCTGCGGCCGTCGATGCCGGTGGTGCGTTCCCAGCCGAGGAAGATGTCGCTGGTGGCCTGCATCAACCGCTGGCCGGCGACGACCCGTTCGCCCTGGGTGTCGAAGCGGCTGGCGCCGGCGTAGGGCGCGAGGACGGACTCGTCGGCCTCCTTGGCCTGGAGGAACAGCGGGTCCTCGTCGTCGCGGCCGAGCAGCAGGACGATCCAGCAGCGGGTGCCGACGCTGCCGACGCCGACGACCTTGCGGGCGATGTCGGCGAGCCGGTACGTCTCCAGGAGGAAGCGGCGGTCGGTCGGGAGGGACTGGCTGTAGTGCTGGACGAGGCGGCTGATCTCCCTTTCCAGGACGTGCCGTTCGGCCGACGGCAGCAGGTCCTCCAGGCCGACCAGGAGGGGCGGGTCGGGGGCGATGCGAGGGCGGCCGTCGACGACGTGGGTGAGCTTCTCGAACACCTGGAGCGAGTCGCGGGACTGGGCCTTCGCCCTGGCCCGTTCCCACATCCGTGTGCCCTTGGACCCCATCTCCGGGGCGAAGTGGCTCGCCAGTTCGTCGGCCTCGAAGCGGGTGTACCAGACGTCGAGGTTGCCCATCTCGGCGTAGGCGCGCATGCGTTCGCGGTACGACCGGACGGTGTCGCGGACCACGGAGGCGCGTTCCCTGGTGTCGAAGCCGTTCGCGCGGGCCGCGATGACGAGGCTCGCGGCGAGGCGTTTGACGTCCCACTCCCAGGGGCCGGGGAGGGTTTCGTCGAAGTCGTTGATGTCGAACATCAGCCGGCGTTCCGGGGAGGCGAGCAGGCGGAAGTTCAACATGTGGGCGTCACCGCAGAGTTGGGCCCTGATGCCGGTGCGCGGGGTGTCGGCGAGGTCCGCGGCCATGATGGCGGCGGCGCCGCGGTAGAAGCGGAACGGCGACTCGCTCATCCGGCCGTAGCGGATCGGTACGAGGTCGGGGAGCCGTCGCGCCGACTGGGCCTCGATGATGTCCACCGGGTCCTCGCGGTCGGACGGCGGGCTGAACTCCGCGTGACTGGAACGCGGTACGGCGGTCCGCGCGGCCCGCCCCACATCGGCCCGCTCCCTCGGGGTGCGGTACCGCAGATCGTGCCCGGTGGGCTGTTCATCGGTCATGGCAGACGCTCCCGCCTATGAGTCTTCCAAGGTAGCCGTGGGGGTGGGGGGCGGCGAGTCGGGATCTTGGGAGGGGGTGACGCCCCGGGAGGGGGTGGGGGTGGCGCCCCGAGAGGGGCTGGGGGTGTGTCACTCCGGGAGGGGTGGGGTGGGTGCTAGTGGGGCGGGGGGCGGTAGCCGGGTGGTCCGGGCGCGTGCGGCGGGCTCCAGCCCCGGGGAGGCGGGCCCTTATGGGTCGGGGCCCGGTGAGGTGGGGTGGGTGCTCGTAGGGCGGGAGGGCGGTAGCCAGGTAGTCCGGGCGCCGTGCGGCGGGCTCCAGCCCCGGGGAGGCCGGCCTTATGAGTCGGGGCCCGGTGGGCTGGGGCCGGGCGAGGTGGATCCCGGTGGGGTGGACCCGGGTGGGTCCGGGCCGGGGGCGGTGGACTCCGGTGGGGTGGATCCCGACGGCGAGGGATGTGGTGAAGCGGACTCCGGTGGGGTGGAGCCGGACGGCCCGGCCCCTGGTGCGGACGGCCTCGGTGAAGCGGGGTCGGGGTCTGGTGGGGCGGAACCCGGCTCGGCGGAACCGGACGGGTCGGACCCGGACGGGCCGGAGCCGGGCGGGGTGGACCCGGGCGGGGTGGACCCGGGCGGGGTGGACCCGGGTGAGGCGGAACCCGGTGAGGGGGCGGAACTCGGTGCGGTGGAGTCCGGCGGCGCGGAACCCGGTGAGGCGGCGGAACCCGGCGGCACGGACTCCGGTGGGGTGGAGCCGGACGTCCCGGTCCCGGGTACGGACGGCCTCGGTGAAGCGGGGTCGGGGTCTGGTGGGGCGGAACCCGGCTCGGCGGAACCGGACGGGCCGGACCCGGACGGGCCGGACCCGGACGGGCCGGACCCGGACGGGGTGGACCCGGACGGGGTGGACCCGGGCGGGGTGGACCCCGGTGAGGCGGACCCCGGTGCGGCGGAACCCGGTGAGGGGGCGGAATCCGGCGGCGCAGGAGCCGGTGGGGCGGAGCCCGGCAGCGTGCCCCCCGGTGGGGCGTACTCGAGTGCCGGTGGCGTGCCCAAGAGGCGGGCTGCCCAGGGTTCTCGGGCCACCACCGCGCCCGCCGTGACGCAGAGGGCGATCACCACGCACAGGGTGATCAGCCAGGACAGGAGGGTGAAGACCGCGCCGAGGGAGCCGTACGCGGCGAGGCTGTGGTTGAGGGCTCGGGGGACGTACAGGGTCGCCGTGGAGGTGAGGACGCTCAGGGCCGCGCCCGTGAGCAGGGCGCCCGGGAGGAGGGGCGCCCAGGGCACGCGGCCGGTCAGCAGCAGGTGCTGGGTCCACCACCACAGGCCGACGTCGGCGACCAGCAGCAGCGGCAGGCCCAGCCACAGGCCGAGGCCGAAGCCGTTGCGCAGGACGTCCTGGAAGCCGATCATCACCAGCCACGCCGCGAGCCAGGCCAGCCACCGCCAGGCGGCCACCCGCGCGGCGGCACCCGGCAGGCGCCAGGCGCGTTCGCAGAGCCGTTGCATGGCCCGGCTGCACGCGGTCGCCGAGATCAGCACCAGCAGACTGCTGACGAACCCCGTCGTCTGGAGGAACTCGCCCGACTCGTCGCCCAGGAACGCCTGTCTGAGCTGGGCGTCCGCGCTGCCGGTCAGCCCGAACACGTCCCGCACGGAGTCGACGAACCGTTCCCGCATGTCCTGCGGGGCGATGGAGGCCACGACGAACAGCAGCGGTACGGCCGTGAGGAACGTCTGGGCGGCCAGCCGGGTCGCGGAGTCGAGCACGTTCACCGAGAGGACGTGGGACATGAGGTGTGTGATCAGCGGGACCCTGGCCTCCGCCCGGGCGCGCAGCCCCATCAGCCGGGTCAGCGCCGACTCCCGGCGCTTCCCGCGCTCCGCGCGCTCCCGGCGCCGCCACCGCCGTCGCCTCGGCGGGGGCTCCGGACCGGCGACGTCCCGTCCCGCACCGGGGTCCGGGTTCACGCCGGGCCGGGGTCCAGGAACTCACGGAGGGCGAGGGCGATCAGCACGATCACCGCCGTCCAGATCACGACCGCCATGGTCGGGTAGTTCCAGGTGAACAGGACGATCGCCGCGACCAGCAGGATCGCCGCCCCGATCCACGGCTTGTAGCGGTGCGTGAAGCGGCCCACCGCGCCCAGCCGCAGCCCCGACGACATGGCCACGTCCCGCCCGGCGCCGATGCCCTTGCTGAAGAAGTGCCGGGTGAAGACGGCCGGCCGGGAGGGCCCGACGAAGAACGCGCCGAGCGCCGTGACCAGCGCGAGCGCGCCCACCGCACGGATGCCGGAGCGCAGGAACCGTACGAGTGCGTCGTAGATCGAACCGGCGGCGGCCTCGCTCGCGCCCGCGGGCAGATGGTCGAGGTAGATCGCGCGGAAGACCGTGAGCGCGACGCCCAGCACCACCATCGCGACCAGCACCCCGAGCGCGGCCCCGATCAGGGCACGGCGCCGGTGCGCGGCCAGGAACACGCCGGCGGCGGCCACCAGGACGGTGATCACGGGCAGCCAGGTGCCGAGGATCTCCAGCACCCGCAGATACGTCTTGATCTTCCCGACGCTGTCGCCCTCGACCACGACGAATTCCGTGTGGACCTCGGGGATGCGGGAGGCCAGGCCGAAACCGTCGTCGACCAGCCGCTCCTTCACCTGCTGGACGATCGGCCCGATGTCGATGGCGACCTGGTTGTTCTTCAGCGACACCGCGCCGCCGGCCTGCCCGGTGAGGGCCTTGTCGACGGCGGCGTGGGCCCGGCGGTTGGCGTCGGTCCAGACCGTCTCGAAGGCGGGGCCGGACACCACGCGTTCCACCGTCGAGCCGACCAGTTCCTTCAGACCGCTGCTGATCGGGCCCGTCAGGCCGCCGATCAGGGTCGCGGCCCTGGGCGGTACGCCGCGCTCCGACGCCGCGTCGCTCAGCTCGTCCACCAGGCCGTCGACGTCGATCCGCTGGACGACGGCGTCCGTGACCCGGCGGGTGACGGCCTGCTGAATGTCCGGATCGGAGGCCAGCGGAGCCACGGTGGCGACATAGCGGTCGGTGTCGCGGACGATGCTGTTCGTCCAGACGGCGACCACGGAGAGCAGCGCCAGCAGCGACGCCAGGATGATCAGCAGGGCCGAGCCGAAGGACCGCAGCCGGTGCCGGGGCTCGTGGACCGGCTCCTGCTTCCGCTGGTCACCGGCGGTCTCCAGGGCGCCGATCCGGTGCCGGAGTTCCTCGAGTTCGCCGCGTTCGCGCTCCGACAGCCTCCGGTCGTCCGAGGACTGCTCGGACGGCCGCTCCGGCTCGGGGCGAGGGGCGTCGCCGTCTGTCATGTCTTCGAGGAGATCCCGGCGGGGGCCGCCCGGCGAGGCGGGTGGGCCGACGGAGTGAACGCGCGGTGCGGGCCGCACCGGGTGCGACGACCGGCGGCCGGTGCTGCAATGGCAGGCGGGGGACCCACGAACGCACCTAGGGGACTGCCGTGAGCGAGCAGAGCGAGCAGAACGACGACATCGACGAGCTGGGACCCATCGACTTCGTGGTCGTGGAGTTCCCCGGCAACCACATGACGGGTGAGGGACTCCCGCTGCTGGTCGACCTGGTGGAACGGGAGGTCATCCGGATCCTCGACCTGCTGTTCGTACGCAAGGACGAGGACGGCACGGTGACCGCGGTGGAGATCGCGGACGTCACCGGCGACGGCGAACTCGACCTGACCGTCTTCGAGGGCGCGCGGTCCGGGCTCCTCGGCCAGGACGACCTGGACGAGGCCGCCGCGGCCATCGAGCCCGGCAACTCCGCGGCGCTGCTGGTCTACGAGAACCTGTGGGCCGCGCCCTTCGCCAGCGCCCTGCGGCGGGGCGGGGCGCAGTTGGTGGCGTCGGGGCGGCTGTCGGCGGAGGCGGTGCTCGCCTCGCTGGACGCGGTGGAGGCGGCGGAGGCGGGGGCGTAGGCCCGGTCCTCCACAGCGTGGTGGGCGGTGGAGCTAGCCTCCGCCGCCCACCACGCTGTAGCTGAGCCAGGGGGTCTGGCCGGGGGTGTACGCGACGGACATCTGCGTGCCGAGGTAGAAGCTCTCGCCGCCGGTCTGCCCGGCCTGGTCCTTGCCGGCCTTGGTCAGGACGCAGTCCTCGTTGGCGTAGAGCCTGATGTCGTCGACGGTGTGGTTGGTGACGTGGTGGGCGCCGCCGGGGAGACGGTGGCAGCCGTCCTCGTCCGGACTCTGGATCGTCACCTCCCGCTTCGCGGGGGTGCGGTACTCGATGGTGCCCATGGCGGGGTGCTGCGTACAGCCCGCGACGGCGAGCAGGAGAACGACGGCGGCCGCGGCCCGTCGGCCCGTACGACTGCGCCTACGTCTACGACTACGACAGGTCATGGCGTCGAGTCCTCGTCTGTGCGGGAGGTCAGCGGGGAGCCGGCGGGAGACCCGGCCCCGTGCGCCCAGGCTGCCGCGATCTCCCCGCCCCGGCACGCGGGGCAGGCCCACTCGGCTGAATCGGGCCGGAACAAGCGTGAGCCGCGGCTGATCTCCAGCCGCGGCTCGGCTCATCCCGTCACCGCACCCCCGTCACATCCCCTCGAAGGTCCTCGCGTCCCGGGACGGCCCCACGCACAGGGCCCAGATCACGAAGCCATCGATGATGATCAGCATGATCGCCCAGAACGGGTACCACGGCAGCCAGGCGAAGTTGGCGATCATCGAGAGGCCGGCCAGGGTGATGCCGACGAAGCGGGCCCAGGCCGCGCCGCTGAAGAGGGCGAAGCCCGCGAGGGTCACCACGATGCCGAGCACCAGGTGCAGCCAGCCCCAGCCGGTCAGGCTCCACTGGAAGGTGAAGTTGGGGGTGGCGACGAAGACGTCGTCCTCGGCGATGGCGGCGATGCCCTGGAAGATCGCCATGATCCCGCCGAACATCATCATGATCGCGGCGAAGACGGTCCAGCCGGACACGGCCATTCCGCGGCCGCCGGCGCTCTGCGTTCCCGTGCTCTGCGTGGTCATCCCGGACTCCTTAGGAATGGGCCTCATCGCCGTACCCCGCCCGTCCCGGACCGGGACGGGGACCGGTCGGCGATCCACACGCATCCAGCGTGACACGGGAGCCGGGGCCCGGCAGATCCACCGGCCCGCCGCCGGAATGCCGGGGCCTCGCGGCGGTGGTCCAATGGAGGAAACCCGGCGCGAGAGGGGATCGCCATGCCAGGTCTGATTCGCGGGGTCGCCCGCACCGCGGTCGTCGCGGGTACGGCGACCGCCGTCTCCAACCGTGTGTCCCGCCGCCAGCAGGGCCGCTGGGCGGCGCAGGAGGGCTACCACCAGGAGCCGCAGCCCCAGTACCAGCAGCCGCCCCCGCCGCCGCCCCAACCGGCCGCCGCCACTCCTCCCCAGGACGAGATGACCCAACGCATCGACCAGCTCAAGCAACTCGGCGACCTCAAGGCCCAAGGCGTGCTCACCGAGGCCGAGTTCGAGGAACAGAAGCGCAGGTTGCTGTCATAGGCCATAGGTCACAAGTCATAGTCCGCAGGCGGCGCAGGACCGACTGCCGTACGGGAGGAGGGCGGCAACTCGGGTCGGATCAGGGGGAGTCGATCAACTCCACCAGGGCCGACCTCGCCCGGGCCACTCGCGAACGAACCGTGCCCACAGGGCAGTTGCTGACCCGGGCCGCCTCCGCGTACGGCAGTCCCGCCAGTTGGGTGAGGACGAACGCCTCACGGCGTTCGTCCGGGAGCGCGGCCAGCAGGTCGAGCAGGGCGATGCCGTCGTCGAACCCGGGCAGGCCGCGCGGCTGGGCGGACTCGACGGCCCGCTGCCAGTCCGCCGTGTCGGAGAGCCGGGGCCGGGTGGAGGCGTACCGGTAACTGTCCATGACGGCCCGCCGGGCGATGGACAGCAGCCAGACCCGCGCCGAGGAACGGCCCTCGAAACGGTGCAGGCTGCCCAGCGCCCGCAGGAACGTGTCCTGCGCGAGGTCCTCCACGGCCTGGGGATCGGCGCAGAGGTGGGCGACGTACCGCAGCACGTCACGGTGGAGGGCCTGCACGAACCGTTCGACGGCGGCCGGGTCGCCGGCGCGGGCGGCGAGCGCCCAGGCGGTTATCGACTCGTCGGGGCAGGCCGGAGGGGCGGAAGCGATCACTTGGTGTCCTTCTCGGTCATCCGTGATCCGGACCGGGCACGCCGGTGCCCCGCCGTACGCCCGCCAACGGCACGGCGGCGGAACGAGGGCGGAGAACCAGGGCGGAACCCGGGTCCGGCAGTGGGGAAAGCGGGGCGCGCGCGGACGGCGGCCCCGGGTGTCACCGGCTGTCGTCAGGCGACAGCGGGCCCCACGGGCGGACCCCGGGAAGTGATCGCGTGGACGAGGAGAAGGCGCGGAACGCGCTCCGACCGGCCCCGGGCGAGGCGCCGGCGGGGGCGATCCGGGGTGTCGGGCAGGGCGAGCAGCAGCCGCAGCGGCGCGACGAGCCGGGCAGCCATGGCGCGCAGGACCCGGAAGGCGGCCCGTTCGCCCTGGGCCAGCCACAGTCCGCACAGCAGCGCGGCCAGCAGGTGCGCGGCGAGCATCCCGAACGACGACGACATGAACGACGACGACAGGTCACCGAGTCCGGCCAGCCCGTCGCCGCCCCCGCCCACGTCCATGGCGTCCATACCGCTCATCGAGCCCATGGAACCCATAGAGCCCATGGAGCCCATGGAGTGCGCGTGCCCGGCATGACCATGCATCGCCATGTGCCCGACACCACCGGCAATACCGGAGCCGCCGGCACCCCCGGCAGCCCCCGCATGCCCGTCAGCCCCCTGCGCGAGTGAGAACCCCACGTGCAGAGCCGTCTGCGCCGCGACGACGACCGACACGACCGTCGGCATCCCCCGCTCCCGGCCCGCCAGGCACCACCCCGCGGCGCCGGTCGCGGCCGCGCCCGCGGCCAGGGTCCAGCCGGGCACCTGGACGCCGGACATCAGCACGTGTCCCAGGGCGGCGAGCAGCACACAGACGGCCGCGAACAACGCGGCCCGTACCGTGCGCACACCCCACCCTGCGTCCACGCGCCCCATCCTGGCATCCGGTCCCGGGTCGTCATGTCTGAGTACGGAATTCCCCCCGAGGCCACACTCAGCGCACCGAATGTGTCGCACACCACACTCCGCCACCCGGGCGCTCCGTCCCGTGCCCTCCCTCCACGCCGACGCGCCCGAGCCGCCCATGTCGCAGAGACTGGGAAGAGTGGGTGCTTCAAGAGCGGAGAGACCGATGAGCGGGTGCCCCGAGCGGGTGCGGATCGCGCTGGTCTGCGACTGTCCCCTCTTCCGGCACGGGGTCTCCCAGCTCATCGGCACCACCCCCGACCTGTACCTCGTCGCCCACGCGCCGTCGGTGGAGCGCGCCGACGGCAGCCTGCGCGGGGCGCACGTCGTGCTGATCGACGTCCAGGAGACCGGGCCCCGGCTCGCCGCGGCCGTGGCGAGGCTGCGCAAGCGGGGACACGCCGTGCTGGTGGTGTCGTCGTCGCCGCAGATCGACGCCGTGCAGGTGATCCAGGCGGGCGCGAGCGGCTTCCTGAGCCGGCGGGCGGAGCCGGACGAGGTGCTGCGGGCGATCCGTACGGTGGGCGCGGGCCGCAGCTATGTGTCCGGGCCGGCCAGCGATCTGCTCAGCCACATCCCGCATTTCACGGACCGGGAGCAGGAGATCCTGAACCTTCTCGCGCACGGTTCCACGGACCACGAGATCGCGGCGCGGCTGGGCATCAGCAAGCACACGGTCCAGTCGCACCTGGACCGGATCGGTGAGAAAACCGGCTCCCGGCGCCGCCCCGACCTCACCCGGATCGCCGTCGAGAACGGTCTCGCCGACCAGCGCTGACAGCGCCTCGGGCAGCCCCGGACGGGCCCTCACGTGGGCAGTTCTACCCCGGTCCCCCTGGGCAGTTGTCTCCCTTGACCGGTCCCGCGCGAAAGCCGGACGGTGGAACCGAACCACTGGCGCAGCACGAGAATCAGCCGGGAGCAGTCATGCGCAATCGTCGTCTCGCAATTCTCGCCGTCGCAGCGGTTCTGCCTCTGGGCGGAGCGTCGCTGTTGGTGGCCGGTCCGGCATCGGCAGCGCCCCCGCCTCCCGTGACGGTCTCCGGGACGGTGGAGGACTGCGACAGCGGCTCCTCCCCGGAGGACGTGACGATAGAGACGAGCAAGGAGTCCAAGTCCAAGGACGTCTCGGGCACCAACAAGTACTCCGTGGTGTTCAAGAACATCCCGAAGAACGGGCGGGCCGGCACCGCGACGGTCACCTGCGAGGACGGGACCTCCTACGACCAGAAGGTCAAGATCAAGGGATCGCAGAACGCGCAGCCCGCGAAGCAGAAGATCAACCTGGAGCCGTGACGGCGGGAAACCACCGGCCGGGTGTCGCACCACCGCGACGCCCGGCCGAACCGTACGCCGTCACTCCCCTCCCGCGACTCCCCCGACTCCCGCGACTCCCCCGATTCCCCCGGTCTCCTGCTCCGCCCAGATCGTCTTGCCCTTGGCGTGCGGCCGGGTCCCCCAGCGGCGGCTGAGCTGGGCGACCAGCAGGAGCCCGCGCCCGCCCTCGTCGTAGCCGCGGGCGCGCCGCATGTGGGGTGCCGTGCTGCTGGCGTCCGTGACCTCCACGATCAGGGTGCGGTCGTGGATGAGCCGGAGCCGGATCGGCGGCTCCCCGTGCCGGATCGCGTTGGTGACGAGTTCGCTGACGATCAGCTCGGTGACGAACGACGCCTCGGTCAGCCCCCACGCCTCCAGCCGCGCGACGACGTTCTTGCGGGTGTCCGCGACCGCGGCCGGGTCCGGGCTGACGGTCCAGGTGGCGACGCGGGCGGTGTCCAGCGCCCGGGTGCGGGCGACGAGCAGCGCCACGTCGTCCACCGGCCGCGACGGCAGCACCCGGTTCAGGATCCGGTCGCACAGGGCGTCCAGATCACACGGTGTGGGCTGCGCGTCCGCCGGTCCGGTCAGCGCGGCGCGCAGCCGGGCGAGGCCGTCGTCCACGTCGTCGTCCGGGCTCCTGGCGGCGACCAGGCCGTCCGTGTAGAGGACGAGCAGGCTGCCCTCGGGCAGTTCGGTCTCGGCGGGTTCGAAGGGCAGGCCGCCCAGGCCCAGCGGCGGTCCCGCGGGTACGTCGAGCAGGTCGACCGTGCCGTCGGCGCGCACCACGGCGGGCGGCGGATGCCCGGCCCGGGCGAGGGTGCAGCGGCGGGAGACGGGGTCGTAGACGGCGTAGAGGCAGGTGGCGCCGACGCCGTCTCCGACGCCGTCCGCCGGGTCGGTGTCGCCGGGCAGGTCCACGTCGGCGGCGAGGCGGGCCACCAGGTCGTCCAGGTGGGTGAGGAGTTCGTCGGGCGGCAGGTCGATGTCGGCGAGGGTGCGCACGGCCGTCCGCAGCCGGCCCATGGTCGCGGAGGCGTGCAGTCCGTGCCCGACGACGTCGCCGACGACCAGGGCGACCCGGGCGCCGGAGAGCGGGATGACGTCGAACCAGTCGCCGCCCACCCCGGCGCGGGCGCCGGCCGGGAGGTAGCGGGAGGCGACCTCCACCGCCGACTGCTCGGGCAGCCGCTGCGGCAGCAGGCTGCGCTGGAGGGTGACCGCCGTGCCGCGTTCGCGGGTGTAGCGGCGGGCGTTGTCGATGCAGACCGCGGCGCGGGCCGCCAGTTCCTCGGCGAGGACGACGTCGTCGTCCTCGAAGGGGTCGGGGCGCCGGTGCCGGACCAGGACGACGACGCCGAGGGTGGTGCCGCGGGCCGACAGGGGTACGGCGATGAGGCTGTGGAAGCCGAAGTCGCGGATCCGGGCGGCGCGGGCGCGGTCCCCGGCGATCCAGCCGGCGATCAGGGTCTCGTCGAAGCGGTGCCGTACGGCCCGGCCGGAGCGCAGGCTCTCGGCGGCCGGGGAGCCCTCCGGGTACATGTCCACCTCGCCGCGGGCGAGGACGGCCTCGGGGACGCCGGGCAGCGCGGACTGGTGGGCGGCCCGCCGCAGGGTCAGGGGCGCCCCGGCCGCGGCCTCCTCGGCGCCGTCCTCGAACGCCGTCAGCAGGTCGACGCTGACGAAGTCGGCGAGGCCCGGGACGACCACGTCGGCGAGTTCCTGCGCGGTCCGGATCACGTCGAGGGTGCTGCCGATCCGGCCGCCGGCCTCGGCGATGAGCTGGAGGCGTTCGCGGGCCCGGTGCTCCTCGGTCATGTCGTGCCCGGTGGTGGAGACGCCCAGGATCCGGCCGTCCGGGCTCTCCAGCCGGTGGACGTGCACCGACCAGGCGCGCCCGCGGGCCTCGCCGGGGGCCCGCGCGTGGTTCTCCAGATGGCACGGCAGGCCGGTCTCCAGGGTCCGCCGCATGTGCGCCTCGGTCTCCTCGGCCACCGGCAGGGCGACGATGTCCGTCAGGCGCAGCCCGCGCGACGCGTCGTCGCTCAGGCCCAGCAGCCGTTGTCCGGCCAGGGTGGAGCCGCGCAGCCGCAGGTCGGTGTCGTAGACGGAGACGGCGCAGGTGGGGGCCTGGAGGAGACCGGTCCGCAGCAGTTCCTCGTCCTCGGGCCGGGGGCGGCGGCCGGTCACGGCGCCGATCAGGAGCCAGTCGTGGGTGCCGTCGGCGGCGGTCCTGCGGTGGGCCAGGACGGGGACGTCCACGCGCCGCCCGTCCCGGTGGCGCAGGGTGACCGTGCCGTGCGGGCGCGACGGTGCGACGGGATCCGTGAGGGCGGCGAGGTCCGCGAGGTCTCCGGGGCCGGGCGGCTCGGCGAGCAGTTCGCCGGCCGGCCGGCCGACCGCCCAGGCCGCCGGGTGGCCGAGCAGCCGTTCGGCGCCGGTGTTCCAGCCGGTCACGGTGCCGTCCGCGGCGACGGTGACGCGTGCGGTGAGCGCCTCGGCCTCACCGGCTGCGGGATCCCGCCGGAGGTCGGGGGGAGGCTCCATCACGGCTCCATCACCGCTCATCTCCTCCTTCGGGCGCTTCACCTTCGGGCGCTGTCGCGGGCATCGCACCACTTGACCGTATGCTGCGCAATTATTCCCCCCATTGCTATGTGCCCGCTTATTGCCATCCATCCCATCTATTGCTATAAGTCCGCAAAAGCGCGTACCTGCCGCCTGCCCTACTTGGTGCCGACGGTCCGCAGCACGGTCACCGCCAGGGCCCGTGCCGCGTCCACCACCTCCCGCAGGGACACGTGCTCGCGGGCGCTGTGGGCGACGGCGATGTCACCGGGACCGAACTGGAGCGTCGGGATGCCGGCGCCGGTGTAGTGCCGCAGATCGCTGCCGTACGTCGCCCCGCGCTCCCGGGGCCGGGCGGCGCCCGTCGCGTCGGCGTACGCGTCCGCCACCGTGTCCCGCAGCGGATGCCCCGGCTCCAGCCGGCCGCTGGCGAACTGTCCGCCCGGCCAGGTGACCGTGGCCGGGTGCGCGCGCAGCCAGTCGTCCCCGGCGCACGCCTCGGCGACGCACCGCTCCAGCGCGGCCCGCGCGGCCGCCGGGTCCTCCCCGAGCCGCACCCCGAGCCGTCCCTCGGCGACCAGCAGGTCGGGCACGCTGCTCGCCCAGTCGCCGGAGCGCAGGGTGCCGACGGACAGGGAGTAGGGGATCGGATACTCGGCGAGCAGCGGATCGGGGTCGCGGTTGCGGTCGGCCTCCAGCCGGGCCAGCGCCCGGTGCAGCGGCAGATAGCCGTCGATCGCGCTCACCCCGGCCTCCCGGGAGCTGGCGTGGGCGGCCTTGCCGGGCACGGTGATCCGGAAGGTGAGCGCGCCCGCGTTGGCGGTGATCACCGTCCCGGCGGTGGGTTCGGCGATCACGCACGCGTCGCCGCGGTGGCCGCGCCGCAGGGTGCCGAAGGCGCCGATCCCGCCGTCCTCCTCGCCGACGACGAAGTGCGCGGCGACCCGTCCGCGCAGCCGTACCCCGGACGCGCGGACGGCGGCGAGCGCGGCGAGCTGGGCGGCGAGCCCGGCCTTCATGTCGCAGGCGCCGCGTCCGTGCACGACGTCACCGGTCACCCGGGGCACGAACGGATCGCCCTGCCAGGCGGCGAGGTCGCCGGGCGGTACGACGTCCACATGGCCCTGGAGGATCAGCGTCGGTCCGTCGGCGCCGCCGTCCGTGTGGCCGACGAGGCCCCATGCCTCCTCGCGGGCGACCTCCATGCCGGGGAAGCCGGGGTCGGCGAGCAGGGCGGGCAGGTCCATCGGCCACAGGTCGACATCCAGGCCGAGCCGCTCCAGCCGTCCGGCCAGATGGTGCTGGAGTTCGGACTCGGCCGGGCTGCCGGTGACGCTGGGTATCGCGACCAGCTCCAGCAGTGTGCGGCCCACGGCCGCCTCGTCGACCGCCGCCAGGACGGCGGCCTCCTCGTCACTGAGCACGACGGCTCCCTCCCTCGTGAGCGGGCTCCCCCGCCCTGGATACCTGCTCACGCCGACGAGGCCGTACGCCCGTCAGAGCCCGCCGCCCACCGTGAACCCGATCACCGTGCCGCCGCCCTCCCGCCGGACGGCGAAGGGGGCGCCGCCGTGCGACAGCGCCACCTCCCGCACGATGGACAGGCCGAGTCCTGAGCCGGGCAGGGAGCGGGCGTCGGCGGCCCGGTAGAAGCGGTCGAAGACCCGGGTCAGATCGGTCTCGGCGATGCCCGGCCCCCGGTCGAGGACCTCGACCCGGACGACACCCGGCCGGGCGGGTCCCTTGACGGCGATCTCGACGGGCTCGCGGCCCTCACGGTCGAACTTGGTGGCGTTCTCGACCAGGTTGGACAGCGCCCGCTGGAGCATCTGGGGGCGGCCGTCGGTGGTGGTGTCGCCGCTGGCCCGGACCACGATCTTGCGGCCGGTGCGGCGCCGGACGGCCGCCGCGACCTCCTCGGCGAGGTCCGCGAGGTCCAGGGTGCGGGGCGGTTCGGTGTCGGACTGGCCGGCCGCGAGGTCGACGAGTTCGTTGACGAGGTCGGTCAGCTCGCGGGCCTCCTGGGTGAGGTCGGCGACCAGCTCGTCCCGGGTGTCGGGGGGCAGTTCGTCGATCCGGCGCAGCAGCGAGATGTTCGTCCGCAGCGAGGTCAGCGGGGTGCGCAGCTCGTGCCCCGCGTCCTGGACCAGACGCCGCTGGTCCTCCTCCGACTGGGCGAGACGGCCCAGCATGCGGTCGAAGGCACGGCCCAGCCGGCCCACCTCGTCCTGTCCGGTGACCGGCACCTGCACCCCGAGCCGGCGGGTGCGGGCGACGTCCTCGGCTGCGGCGGTGAGGATGACCAGCCGGTGGGTGATGCGCCGGGCCAGCCACCAGCCGAACAGTCCGGCAGCCGTGACGACGGCGGCCATCAGCACGAGGGTGCGCTGCTGGAGCGCCCGCAGCAGATCCTCGGTGTCGCTGAACTCCTGCGCCACCTGCACCGCGCCCCGACCGCCGCCGAGCGCGACGGTCGCCACCCGGTAGACGTCGCTGCCGACGTCGACGTCCTTGTGCACGGCCATCTCACCGGCCGTCGCGGCGGCGGCGATCCGCCGGTCGGCGGCCACCACCGGCAGTCCGGGGTTGCCGCCGTCGACGACGGAGCCGTCCGCGCCCAGCACCTGGACGTCCGTGCGGGCGGGCCGCACGATGTCGTGGCCGGGCGCGGCGGAGGAGAAGTCCTCCGGTGCCATCGCGGTGCCGCGCACCTCGTCCCGCAGGTCCTGCACGACCTCGTCGAACACGGTCTCCTGGTCGACGCGGACCAGCCGGGCGGCGGCCGAGTAGGACAGCAGGCCGATCAGCAGGGTCACGGCGGCGGTGACGGCGGCGAAGGACACCGCGAAGGTGGTGGCCAGCGACACCAGCCCCAGCCGCGGCCACCCCGCCGGCCGGTGAGGTGGCCGGCGCGGCCGGCGCACTCAGTCCTCCCTGAGCACGTAGCCCACGCCGCGCACCGTGTGGATGAGCGGCGGGGCGCCGGGGTGGTCGAGCTTGCGGCGCAGATAGCCGACGTAGACGGCGAGGTTCTTGGAGCCGGGGCCGAAGTCGTAGCCCCAGATCCGGTCGTAGATGGTGGCGTGGTCCAGGACGACCCCGGCGTTGCGGACCAGCAGTTCCAGCAGCTCGAACTCGGTGCGGGTCAGCTCCAGTTCGCGTTCGCCGCGCCAGGCCCGCCGGGCCTGCGGGTCCATCCGCAGCCCGGCCGCCTCCAGCCGCCGTCCGGCGGGCTGCCGGGGCGCGGCGGGGGGTTCGGGGGCGGCGGCCGGCTCGGGGGCGGCGCCGTTGCCGGTGCGGCGCAGCAGGGCGCGCAGCCGGGCGAAGACCTCCTCGACGTCGAACGGCTTGACGACGTAGTCGTCGGCGCCCGCGTCGAGTCCGGCGATCCGGTCGGCGGTCTCCACCAGCGCGGTGAGCATCAGGATGGGGGTGCGGTCGCCCTCGGCGCGCAGCACCCGGCAGACCTGGAGGCCGTCGATGCCGGGCATCATCACGTCGAGGACGAGGACGTCCGGCGGGGACGTGTGGGCGTGGGCCAGCGCCTCGACCCCGTCGGCGACCGCGGTGACCCGGTAGCCCTCCAGGACCAGGGCGCGTTCCAGGGCGTTGCGGATGGCGCGGTCGTCTTCGGCGAGGAGCACGGTGGGAGACACGGTTTCAGTCTGCCAAGCTTTCCCCGCCGGACGACGTGACGATCTTCCTCGCGGTGGCCTTCTTACTGCCCTCTCACTCTCATGGGCAGGCCCGTGGGCGGGGTCAGCCCGCCGGCCGCAGCGCCGCGAGCTGTTCCGCGAACGGGATCACCTCGAACCCGCCCGCCTCGGCCTCCGCCGGGGCGGCCGGGGCGGCCGGGGCGTCAGGCCGCGCCGCCGACAGCCCCGTCATCAGCGCCGCCAGCTCCCCGGCGGCCCGCTCGACGCGCTCCGGCAGTCCCTCGGCGCCCCAGTCCTCGGAGGCCGCGTAGACGGCGGTCGGGACGACGACGGCCCGCAGATAGGCGAAGAGCGGCCGCAGGGCGTGCTCCAGCACCAGCGAGTGCCGGGCGGAACCGCCGGTCGCCGCGATCAGCACCGGCTTGCCGGTCAGCGCGTCCTGGTCGAGGACGTCGAAGAACGACTTGAACAGTCCGCTGTACGACGCGGAGAACACCGGCGTGACGACGATCAGGCCGTCGGCGCCCGCCACCGCGTCGAGGGCGGCGGCCAGTTTCCGCCCGGGGAAGCCGTTGGTGAAGTTGTGGGCGATCTCCACGGCGAGGTCGCGCAGCTCCACGACCTCCCCCTCCACCTCCACGTCCGCCCGCGCCTTCGCCTTCGCCTTCGCCTTGGTCTCCGCGGCGAGGCGGTCGGCCAGCAGCCGGGTGGACGACGGGACGCTCAGCCCCGCCGAGACGACGACGAGCTTCATACGGCGCTCACCTCCGCGTTCTCCGTGGCCTTCCCGGCCTTCTCGGCCGCGAGCAGCGACTGATGGGTCGGCGCGTCCGGCACATCGGCCGGGCGGCCCTTGGCGAACTCCTTCCGCAGCACCGGCACGACCTCCTCGCCGAGCAGGTCGAGCTGCTCCAGGACCGTCTTCAGCGGGAGCCCCGCGTGGTCGAGGAGGAAGAGCTGACGCTGGTAGTCGCCCGCGTACTCACGGAAGGCCAGCGTCTTCTCGATGACCTGCTCGGGGGTGCCGACGGTCAGCGGGGTCTGGTCGGTGAAGTCCTCCAGCGACGGGCCGTGCCCGTAGACGGGCGCGTTGTCGAAGTAGGGCCGGAACTCGCGCACCGCGTCCTGGGAGTTCTTCCGCATGAACACCTGGCCGCCGAGGCCCACGATGGCCTGCTCGGGCGTGCCGTGCCCGTAGTGGGCGTACCGGGCCCGGTACAGCTCGACCATCCGCCTGGTGTGGTCGGCGGGCCAGAAGATGTTGTTGTGGAAGAAGCCGTCGCCGTAGTAGGCGGCCTGCTCGGCGATCTCCGGGGAGCGGATGGAGCCGTGCCAGACGAACGGCGCGACGCCGTCCAGCGGGCGCGGGGTGGAGGTGAAGCCCTGCAACGGGGTGCGGAACTTCCCCTCCCAGTCCACGACGTCCTCGCGCCACAGCCGGTGCAGCAGGGCGTAGTTCTCGACGGCGAGGTTGATGCCCTGGCGGATGTCCTGGCCGAACCAGGGGTAGACCGGGCCGGTGTTGCCGCGGCCCATCATCAGGTCCACCCGGCCGTCGGCCAGGTGCTGGAGCATCGCGAAGTCCTCCGCGATCTTCACCGGGTCGTTGGTGGTGATCAGGGTGGTGGAGGTGGAGAGGATCAGCTTCTCCGTGCGGGCGGCGACATAGCCGAGCATCGTGGTCGGGGACGACGGCACGAACGGCGGGTTGTGGTGCTCGCCGGTCGCGAAGACGTCCAGGCCGACCTCCTCGGCCTTGAGCGCGATGGCGACCATGGCCTTGATCCGCTCGCGCTCGGTCGGCGTACGCCCCGTGGTGGGGTCCGGCGTGACGTCGCCGACGGTGAAGATCCCGAACTGCATGGCCGCTCACCTTCCATGTTTGTTGACGGTTCAACTATACCGCCCAACGGTGAGCGCGCTCCCCGTATTCCAGCCCCTGCCTCCGGGCGCCTACGGCACCAGCACCACCCGGCCCCGCAGCCCGCCCTCCGCAAGCCTGACGTGCGCCTTCGCCGCGTCCGCCAGCGCGACCACCTCGGCCACCCTGAGCGACAGCGCCCCCTCCTCCACCAGCCGGACCAGCTCCGCCAGCCGCGCCCCGTCCGCGGCCACCTCGACCGCCGAGGTCCGCACCCCGCGCACGGAGGCCGGCTCGGCCTGCGGGATCACGCCCACATAGGCGCCCCCGTCCCGCACCCACGCCAGCGCCGGTTCCCCGAGCACCGCCGCGTCCAGCACCAGGTCGAACCCGCCCGGCGCGGGCTCCCCCGCGACGAAACCGGCCGCGCCCAGGGACCGTACGAACTCCTCGTCGCCCTCCCGCGCCAGCCCCGTCACCGCGATCCCGCGCCGCGCCGCGAGCTGCACGGCGTATCCGCCGACCGCGCCCGCCGCGCCCGTGACCAGCAGGGACACACCCGGCTCCGGGTCCAGCAGATCCAGCGCCCGGGCGGCGGTGAGCGCGTTCAGCGGCAGGGTCGCCGCGTGTGCCGCGTCCACCCCGGCCGGCGCCTTCGCCACCGCCGCCGCGTCCACGACGACGTACTCGGCGTGCGTGCCGAGCGGCTTGACCATGCCGTGGCCCAGGGCCACGACCTCGTCGCCGACGGCCCAGGCCGTGGCCACGCCCGTCGCGTCCACGGTCCCGGCGACGTCCCAGCCGAGCCCGATCTCCTTGCCCGCCCCGCCGAACCCGCCGGCCCGCACCCCGGCGTCGACCGGGTTCAGGGCGGCCGCCGCCACCTTGATCCGCACCTGCCGGGCACCCGGCTCGGGCAGCTCCCGCTCCACCACCTCGACGACCTCGGGCCCGCCGAACGACCGCACCACTACCGCACGCATGACAACTCCCCTGCCCTTACGGGCCGTTGACCGGTTCTCCGTCCTTCACCGACAACCCTAGGAAGAGTTACTATCCAGGAGGAAGTAGTTACCTGAAGGTGCCTACCGCACCCCGAGGAGACCTGACAGCCATGGCGATCATGACCGCGGTCCAGCGGCGCGAGCAGGCCCGCGCCGAGTACGACGCCTTCCTCAAGGCGTGCCCGACCAACCAGCTCCTGGACCGGATCAGCGACAAGTGGGTCAGCCTGGTCGTCTCCGCGCTCGCCGCGGGACCGATGCGGTACAGCGACCTGGCCCGCAAGATCGCCGGGGTCAGCCCCAAGATGCTCACCCAGACCCTGCGCGGCCTGGAGCGCGACGGCATCCTCACCCGCACGGTGACCCCGTCCGTCCCGGTCCGCGTCGACTACGCACTCACCGAACTCGGCGGCAACCTCGCCCTCCTGCTCACCGCGGTGAAGGACTGGGCGGAGACCCACTTCGACGAGGTCCACGCGGCCCGCGAACGCTACGACGCCGAGAGCGCGTCGGACGACTAGGGCCTTTCTTTCGGATCTGGCCGGCTTCGAGCGACGGTGCGTCTCGGCGGGCCCGAGCGGGGTCTGGTGCGTGCAGATGCAAGGCGGAGGAGGGCGTCGACGCGGAGCGTCGGCAACCGACGACAACGCCGCAGATGGGCGTGCCAGACCCCGCGACCCTCGGCAAGATCCGAAAGAGAGGCCCTAGCGGCGGCGGGTCTCAGGAGCCGAGCGGGAGGGCGTCCGTGTAGCCGTTGCTCGGCCGCGCGGCCTTGCGGACGCTCGCGGCGTCCAGCGCGACCGCCGCCGAGGAGGTGCCGAGGGTGCCGTCCGCGTGCCAGGTGCCCGTCACCGTCACCCAGGTGTCCGCCTCCGGCGCGGCAGGCCCGTACACCCGCACCTTCACGGACTGGGCGTCCGCCGCGCAGCACGACAGCAGGATCCGGGTCAGATACCAGCCGTCGCCGCCCTCGGCGGGCGTGACGAAGCCCGTCATCAGCACCGTCCGCCCCTTGATCGCCCGTGTCGTGTCCTGCTGCACCCGCTGGGTGAAGTCGGTCAGGGTGATCGGCAGCGGCGAGGCCGCGGGCAGCGGGCCGAACCCGTCCTCGGCGACGACGGCGACGGCCTTCGGCGCCTCCCGCGACGCGGTGTACGAGCCCAGCGCGGGCGGCGCGTAGAAGAGCAGGCTCAGTGCGGGCAGGACCAGCAGCCAGGCGACCCGCGGGACCCCGGAGTGGTCGTGGTCGTGCCCACCGCCGGACCCGGTGCGGTCCGCGCCCCGTCCGCGCCACGCGGCCACCGCCTCCGCCGCCCCCAGCAGCACCAGCAGCACCCCGGAGGCGACGAGCAGCGGCCGCATCCCCTCCTTCACGTACCGCAGGTACTCCTCCGTGAACAGCGACGTCCGCAGCAGCCCGAGGCCGCCCAGCGCGAGCAGCCCCGCCGTCACCCAGCGCCTCACAGCAGCACCCCTCCGATCAGCACGGCGCACACCACCGCGACCACCGCCGTGGCCGCCGAGAAGCGGAACGCGAAGGCCCGCCCGAAGGTGCCCGCCTGCAACGCGATCAGCTTCAGGTCGACCATCGGCCCGACCACCATGAACGTCAGCCGGGCCACCGGCGAGAACCCGGTCAGCGAGGCCGCCACGAACGCGTCCGCCTCGCTGCACACCGCCAGCACGATCGCCAGCCCCGCCAGGAACAGCACCGACAGCCACGGCGACCCGGAGAACGTCTCCAGCACCGACTTCGGCACCGCCACGTTGAAGGTCGCGGCGGCCATCGCCCCGACCACGAGGAACCCGCCCGCGTGCAGGAAGTCGTGCTGGAAGCCCTCACGGAACTCGGTCCAGCGGCTGTGCCCCGGCCGGTGCCCGGTGTGCCGCCGGGCGGGCCGCAGCCACTCCTCCTTGCCGAGCCAGAGCCACAGCCAGCCCATCGCGGCCGCCGCCAGCAGGGACGCGAGCAGCCGGGCCAGCACCATCGCGGGATCGCCCGGGAACGCGATCGCCGTGGCGGTCAGCACCACCGGGTTCACGGCCGGCGCCGACAGCAGGAACGCGAAGGCCGCGGCCGGGGTCACCCCGCGCCCGATCAGACTGTTCGCCACCGGCACCGACGCGCATTCGCAGCCCGGCAGCACCACGCCCGCCATCCCGGCGACCGGCACCGCGAGCGCGGGCCGTTTCGGCAGCAGCCGCCCGAAGAGGCTCGCCGGCACGAACGCGTTGATCGCCCCGGACAGCGCCGTGCCCAGCAGCAGGAACGGCGTCGCCTGCACCGTCACCGCCAGGAACACCGTCCGCCACGCCTGCACGGCCGGCTCCTCCAGCGACCGGCCGACGGCCACCAGCACCACGCCCGGCAGCAGCGCCGCGCCCAGCAGCACCAGCGGCCAGTGCGCCGGCAGCCGACGGGCACCGACGGCCTCCCCGCCGTCCGCGGCCATCGCGGACCGTGTCTCCGTCCGTATCTCCGTGTCCCGCATCCCGCCCCAGACCCGGCCTTCCCTCGGTCAGCGCCGTGTGCCGAGATCGTACGGCGCTCAGAAGGCGTAGGCGTCGCCGGTGTCCAGCACCAGCACCTGCTGCCGGTCGTTGGCGCGGTTGCGGTCCACCGAGCCGCCGGCCCACACCGTGTCCACCTCCAGCGTCACCTCCGCCGGCCGGTCCCGCAGGGCCACCCCGAGCGCGATCCGCTCCGCGAGCGTGTCCGCGGCCAGCGGGCCGGTGCGGCACACCACCGACCGCTCTCCGGCCCGCGCGCACCGGTCCGGCAGCGGCTGCGGCTCCGCCGCGAGCGGCGCCGACCAGCGCAGCCGTACCGTCGCGTCGGTGACGTCACCCGGACCGTGGTTGCGCGGTGACAGCCGGACCTCCATCCGGCCCCGGTCCAGCACGGCGTAGCCGTGGTACGACAGATCGGCCTCGGGCACCTCCGCGGCCGCCGCCGGGACGGCCCCCGCCGCCCCGAGCACCAGCACGGCACCCCACACCGCCCGGCCCCGCATCCTGCGCATGCCACCACTCCTCGGCTCGTCGACCCGGCACGGGCTCACGCAGGGGATGTATGCCACGGCGGGCGGGCGGCAGACGCCGTCCGTCGGATGACCAGGCCATCGGACGAGCCGCCTATCCTGGCCGGGCAGGGTCTTCAGGGTTCCGCCGTCGTCCGAGGAGCAGTACATGGCCACCGCCGCACCGTCCGCCGCCTCCCGCATCGCCGTCGTCACGGGTGCGAGCAGCGGAATCGGCGCCGCCACCGCCCGGCAGCTCGCCGCCGCCGGCTACCGCGTCGTCCTGACCGCCCGCCGCAAGGACCGGATCGAGGCGCTGGCCGAGGAGATCGTCACGGCGGGCGGCCGGGCGACCGCCTACCAGCTCGACGTCACCGACCGCGCGGCCGTCGACGAGTTCGCGACCGCGTTCCGGACGATCGGGGTCCTGGTCAACAACGCGGGCGGCGCGCTCGGCGCCGACACCGTCGCCGCCGGGGACCCGGCCGACTGGCGCACGATGTACGAGACCAACGTCATCGGCACCCTCAACCTCACCCAGGCCCTGCTGCCCAAGCTGGTCGCGAGCGGCGACGGCACGGTGGTCGTCGTCTCCTCCACGGCGGGCCACGGCACCTACGAGGGCGGCGGCGGCTATGTCGCGGCCAAGCACGGCGCCCATGTCCTCGCCGAGACGCTGCGCCTGGAGATCGTCGGGCAGCCGGTGCGGGTCATCGAGATCGCCCCCGGCATGGTCCGCACCGACGAGTTCGCCCTGACCCGCTTCGGCGGCGACCGGGACCGGGCCGCCAAGGTCTACGAGGGCGTCGCCGAACCGCTCACCGCCGACGACGTCGCCGAGACGATCACCTGGGCGGTCACCCGCCCCCACCACGTCAACGTCGACCTCCTCGTCCTGCGCCCCCGCGCCCAGGCGTCCAACACAAAGATCCACCGGGAGCTGTGATGCCCGACACCGAACCCACCGCGGACATCAACTCCCCCGAGAACCTGGAGAAGCGCCGCCTGGCCCAGGAGACCAAGGACGAACGGCACGTCTGGATCTTCCTGGCGTGGTTCCTCTTCGGCATCCACATCATCGCGTTCGTCATGATCTACGCGGTACACCACGCACCGTAGGACTGGCCCCGCGGCCTCGGCACCACCGACTGGGCCCGCTTCCGCGCCCTCGGCATCCGCGACAGCAGAGGCAGCCCGTACGCGGTGACGCTGCTGGAGAAACGACTTGGCTGAACCCGGACGGGTGAATGTCGTCGATCGCCCGATCGACCGGCGAAACGGCGATCTAGGCTCGCGCCGACACGCCACACAAAACGGCCCCCGGCCGGGACGGGCATCCCGCGTCGAGGGCCTCACCAGCATGGAAGGAAGAGCGACCGCCTCAGGCAAGGGGCCGGAAACAAGGGCCGACTGAGCGTGGAGATCAATGTGCGGGACGTCGATCTCCTCCGTGCTTTCCATAGGCTCACGCCCTACAACTCCAGCATCACCGAGCGCATCCGCTCGACCAATTTCGCCGAGCGAAGCCACACGGCCGTCTGGACCTTGTGCTCCCTCGAAGCCAGGACCACCATCAACCGGCTCGGCCTTCCTTACGGCCGTAAATCGATGACGGTATCGCCGCCGGAATGCGCGTTCAGCCGCCGCGACTACCTCCGAGGTGTCGTGGACGCCGACGGCTCCGTGGGACACACCGGCCAGGGCTGGCCCTTCGTCTCCCTCACGACGGCCAGCACGGCGGTCGGCGCCTATCTGTGCTTCTACGCAGGAAAGGTCACCGGGGCGGAACGCGGGCTCAAGCGGAACACGCGGGACGGCATCTACAACATCCTCTACACCAAAGAGAACGCGCAGAAGCTGGCGGCAGACCTCTACTACGACGGCTGTCTCTCCCTGGATCGCAAGAAGACCGCGGCCGACTCACTCGGCGACTGGGTCCGGCCGGTCGACATGAGGGTCGCACCCCCACGCCGTCGCTGGAGCGCCTGGGAGGACCGTGTCCTGCTGCGGCTGAACGACGACGCGGCAGCGGCGAAGGAACTCGGCCGGACCCCGAAGAGCTGTGCCATCCGGCTCTGGCGGCTGCGCAACGGCCAAGCCCCCATGCCGAGCGCGCGCTAGCCGTCCGAGGCTCCCGGTCCGGACCGGGAGCCTCCCACGTCACCCCTTCACGCAGATGAACTGCTTGAGCTTCGCCACGACCTCGACCAGATCACGCTGCTGCGCCATCACCTGATCGATGTTCTTGTACGCACCCGGGATCTCGTCGATCACCCCGGTGTCCTTACGGCACTCCACGCCCCGCGTCTGCTCCTCCAAGTCCCGTACGGTGAAGCGCCGCTTGGCCGCGGTACGGCTCATACGGCGGCCGGCTCCGTGGGACGCCGAGTTGAACGCCTTCTCGTTGCCGAGGCCCTTCACGATGTACGAACTGGTGCCCATCGAACCGGGAATGATCCCGAACTCACCGGAACCCGCGCGAATCGCGCCCTTGCGTGTGACGAGAAGATCCATCCCGTCGTACCGCTCCTCCGCCACATAGTTGTGATGGCAGGAGATCTCGGTGTCGAACGCCGGCCTGGCCTTCTTGAACTCCTTGCGGATCACGTCCTTCAGGAGCGCCATCATGATCGAGCGGTTGTACTTGGCGTACTCCTGCGCCCAGTACAGATCGCTCCGGTACGCGGCCATCTGCGGGGTGTCCGAAACGAACACCGCCAGGTCACGGTCGACCAGACCCTGGTTGTGCGGGAGCTTCTGCGCCACACCGATGTGATGCTCGGCCAGCTCCTTGCCGATGTTCCGGGAACCGGAGTGCAGCATCAGCCAGACAGAGCCGTCCGTGTCCAGACACACTTCGATCATGTGATTTCCCGATCCCAGCGTCCCCATCTGCCGGCCGGCCCGCTCGCGACGGAATCTGACCGCCTCCGCGACCCCGTCGAACCGCCCCCAGAAGTCGTCCCACCCCCCGGCCCCGAAGCCGTGCAGCGTGTCCGGGTCCACCGGGTCGGTGTGCAGGCCGCGGCCCACCGGGATGGTCTGTTCGATCTTCGAGCGGAGGCGGGAGAGGTCGCCGGGGAGGTCGTTCGCGGTCAGGGACGTCTTCACCGCCGACATGCCGCAGCCGATGTCGACCCCGACCGCCGCCGGGCACACCGCGCCCCGCATCGCGATGACCGAACCGACCGTGGCGCCCTTGCCGTAGTGGACGTCCGGCATCACCGCGAGGCCCTTGATCCAGGGCAGGCCCGCGACATTGCGGAGCTGCTGGAGCGCCCCCTCCTCGACCGACGCGGGGTCGGTCCACATCCGGATCGGCACCTTCGCGCCCGGCATTTCCACGTACGACATATCGCCCCCACTACCCCGGAATCACTACAGAAGTCGTCAAACGCAAAACCGGCGCCAAGGTCCACGAACAGGACGGCGGACCGGCATCCACGGTGTTGCGTGCGATACACATTGTCTGCCGGTGCCGCCCCCGTCCGGCAAGCGAATAACCAGCGGGGACACTGGAGCGGCAACCCCGCACCACCCCCCACCGTCGAGAGGAGCCGACCGTGCCGCGGAAGGCGTACGTACCGGGCGTCGCCGCACTGCTCGCGGCCCTGCTGGCCGGCTGCACCGGAGCCTCCGACGACGGCGGCCCGACGGACAACTCCAACCCCGGCGAGGCCGGTACCGCCTCCGTCGCCGCCCAGCCCGGCAAGTACGACTCGCTCCCCGAGGCGTGCGGAGCGGTGAGCCGCTCCACCCTCGACTCCCTGCTGCCCGGCATCGAGGAGATCACCGACGAGCGGCAGCGCACGGCCGCCTACGAGGGCGACGCCACCCTCACCTTCGACACGGACCGCAAGGTCGGCTGCCGTTGGAAGGTGCAGTCGGCGGACGCCACCGACCATCTCCTCGTCGACTTCGAGCGGGTCGTCTCCTACGACAACGCCGTCAGCGACGACAACCGGGCCGAGGAGCTGTTCGCGCGGAAGGTCACCGCGGCCGACCTCCCGGAGCCCAGCCCCTCCGGCACCGACGAAGAGGGGACGACGGCGGAGGCGAGCGCCTCCGGGTCGTCCACCGCGTCCCCGACTCCCTCCAAGTCGGCCTCCCCCACCGCCTCACCCACCGGCTCCGGCTCGGCCTCCCCCTCCGCCTCCTCGACCGGGACCCCCGCCGACCTCCAGCCCCGGCTGCTGGACGATCTGGGCGACGAGGCGTTCGTCGACGACGTGCTCGCCAGCTCCGGTTCGACCGCGAAACAGCGCACCGTGACTGTGGCGTTCCGCACGTCCAACGTCATCGTGACCATCCAGTACGACGAACAGCCGGCCACCGTCGGCGCGGTCCCCGACAGCAAGGAAATGCAGGACAAGGCCCGGAAACTGGCCTCGCAGCTCGCCGACTCCCTGACCTGACACCGCCCTTCGGGCCGTACCCGCCCGCCGTCCACGAAGCTCCCGAAGCGGAACCGCGCTCCCATTTCACCGCGTACCGTGGCCCCTCGGACCCGATCCGACCGCAGGAACCACGAGCGTCATGAGTGAAGGAACCATGCAGCGACGAGCCCAGCGAGACGACCAGCAGCGTGCCGAGCGAGCCATCCGGACGGGAGGGCTGAACCGCGTCGTCGCGGCCGCGCTCGCGGTCCCCGTGATGGTCCTCGCCGGAGCCTGCTCCTCGGACTCCGGCTCCGACTCGGGCTCCGGCGACGGCGCACAGGGCGCCGCGACCGCCTCCGAGGGTGCCGCGAGCGCCGCGCCGACCGTCCAGGCCGCCGCGTACGCCGCGCTGCCGGACTCGTGCAAGACCCTGTCCAAGAAGACCCTGAAGGACCTGGTGCCGAAGGGGGGCACCTCCGGCAAGGAGGGCACCTCCTCCGACACCGCGGCCCGCGCCAGTTGCTCCTGGTCCAGCCTGGACAACAACGGTGTGGACGGCTCGCAGTTCCGCTGGCTGAACGTCTCGCTGCTGCGCTTCGAGTCCGACCAGGCGGGCGGCACCGGCGAGGCACAGGCCAGGACGTACTACGCGAAGCAGGTCAAGGACGCCCAGAACGTCTCGGGCGCGAAGAACACCAAGGCGGAGCCCCTCGCCGGGACCGGCGACGAGGCGACCGTGGTGCGCTACGACCTGAAGAAGAAGGAGGGCGCGTTCAAGCAGCAGACGGTCGTCGCCCTCGTCGAGAACGTCGTCGTCACGCTGGACTACAACGGCGCCGGTCTCGCCGGTGACGAGACGCCGAAGGCGGACACCCTGACGACGGCCGCGAAGAAGGCCGCCAAGGAGGTCGTCGCGTCGGTCCGGTCGGCCAACGGCGAAGGCACGGGCGTGGGTTCGGGCGTCGGTTCGGGCGACGGCGGCGACACCTCGTCGAAGAGCCCGGCGCCCTCCGCGAGCCCGTCGAAGACGTCCTCCGCGGCCCCTTCCAAGACGCCCGCCGAGGGCGCCTCGAAGTCCGCCGTCGCGAAGAGCTGACGATCCGCTAACGCGTACGCCGCACACATGTGCCACCCTGTTCCGCGCAACAGCATGCACTGGGAGGGGAGTACGGGTGGCCGCGCCAATCCAACTGACTCGGACGCACCGCGTTCTCATCGGCGTGGTCGTGACCGGCGCCGTCATCATCGCCGGGATCGGCTTCGCCGGTTCGTACGCGGCGGTCCGCGAGTTGGCGATCCAGAAGGGCTTCGGGAACTTCTCCTACGTGTTCCCGATCGGCATCGACGCGGGCATCTGCGTCCTGCTGGCCCTGGATCTGCTGCTGACGTGGATCCGCATCCCGTTCCCGCTGCTGCGCCAGACGGCGTGGCTGCTGACGGCGGCGACGATCGCGTTCAACGGCGCGGCCGCCTGGCCCGACCCGCTGGGCGTCGGGATGCACTCGGTCATCCCGATCCTGTTCGTGGTGTCGGTGGAGGCCGCGCGGCACGCGGTCGGCCGGATCGCGGACATCACGGCCGACAAGCACATGGAGGGCGTCCGCCTCACCCGGTGGCTGCTCTCGCCCGTCCCCACGTTCCTGCTGTGGCGGCGGATGAAGCTGTGGGAGCTGCGCTCCTACGAGCAGGTCATCAAGCTGGAGCAGGAACGTCTCGTCTATCAGGCGAGGCTGCGCTCCCGCTTCGGCCGCGCCTGGCGCCGCAAGGCCCCGGTGGAGTCCCTGATGCCCCTGCGCCTGGCCCGCTACGGCGTCCCCCTCGCGGAAACGGCCCCGGCGGGCCTGGCGGCGGCAGGCATAGAACCGGCCGTCCTGCCCCCCATAGCGGCCGACATAGCTGCGGGCAGTCGTGCCGCTGGGGCGGCACGGGTGGGCGCAGCGGCACCTCCCAGCGAGCAGCGCCTTCAGCTCGAGGTCAACCAGTTCACCGGGCCCCAGGACGACACCGCAGGCAACCCCTGGCTCCACGCCCGCGACCCTCAGACCGTCGAGTACCACGGCGGCTACGACCCCACCTACGACCCCTCGGAGCAGTACGCCCAGTGGTACGAGGAGCAGCAGCAGGCCGAGGCGTACCGCGAGCAGTACGAGGAGGAGCCCCCGGCCCCCGGCCAGGAGCCCTCGCCGGAGGAGACGGGGACGTTCCCCATCCCGGTCGGCCCGGGCCGCACCCGTGAGCTGGGTGAGGGCGGCGGCAACCCGGAGCCGGACGAGGAGGCGTTCTACCAGGTGTTCCGTCAGTCGATAGACGGCAGCTTCCCGACGCCGGGGGTGCTGGGCGACAACATCCAGGCGACGTACGGCACGGTCCTGAGCCCGAGTGCGCTGAAGGTGCTCACGGACCGCTTCCAGCACCGCTTCAACGCGGAGCTGGAGGAGGACCACATCGCGTAGACCGCATACGGAAGGCCCCCTCCGAGGAGGGGGCCTTCCGTATGCGCCGGACCTACTCCCCGAGCAGCGTCCTCACCCGCTCCTGCCCCACCGCGAGCAGCAGCGTGGGCAGCCGCGGCCCCGTGTCGCGGCCGACGAGCAGGTGGTAGAGCAGCGCGAAGAACGTCCGCTGGGCGGTCTTGATCTCCGGCGGCAGCTCCTTGGGCGTGGCGTCGGCCGAGAAGCCGGCCTGCACCTTGGGGACGCCGTACACGAGATGGGTGAGGCCGTCGAGCGACCAGTGCGCGGCGAGTCCGTCGAGGAGGAGGCGCAGGGACTGCTGGGACGCCTCGTCGAGGGACTTCAGCAGGTCGGTGTCGGGCTCCTCGCGCACGATGGTCCGCTGGTCGGCGGGGACGTGCGTGTTGATCCACGCCTCGGCCTTGTCGAACCGGGGCCGTGCCTCGTCGAGCGAGCCGAGCGGGTTGCCGGGGTCGAGGTCGCTGAGGATGCGCAGCGCCTGGTCCTGGTGTCCGGCGGTGATGTCGGCGACGGAGGCGAGCGTGCGGTAGGGCAGCGGCCGGGGGGTGCGCGGCAGCTCGGCGGCGGCGGTGCGCACGGCGCGGGAGTGCGCGGCGGCGTCGGCGGGCAGCACCGAGCCGTCGGCGACCTTGGCGTCGAGCTTGTCCCACTCGTCGTAGAGCCGCTGGATCTCCTGGTCGAAGGCGATCTTGAAGGACTGGTTGGGGCGGCGGCGGGCGTACAGCCAGCGCAGGATCTGCGGCTCCATGATCTTCAGCGCGTCGGCGGGGGTCGGCACACCGCCCCGGGACGAGGACATCTTGGCCATGCCGCTGATGCCGACGAAGGCGTACATGGGGCCGATGGGCTGCTTGCCGCCGAAGATGCCGACGATCTGGCCGCCGACCTGGAAGGAGGAGCCCGGCGAGGAGTGGTCGACACCGGAGGGCTCGAAGATCACGCCCTCGTAGGCCCAGCGCATCGGCCAGTCGACCTTCCAGACGAGCTTGCCGCGGTTGAACTCGTTCAGCCGGACGGTCTCGGAGAAGGCGCACGCCGTGCAGGTGTACGTCAGCTCGGTGGAGTCGTCGTCGTAGGAGGTGACGGTCGTCAGGTCCTTGGCGCAGTTGCCGCAGTACGGCTTGTACGGGAAGTACCCGGCGGAGCCGGTGCCGTCGTCCTCGGAGGCGGCGCCGGAGCCCTCGGCGGCCTCCAGCTCGGCCTCGTCGAGCGGCTTCTGCTGCTGCTTCTTCGCCGGGGCCTTCTTGGTGCGGTACTGGTCGAGGATCGCGTCGATGTCGGCGCGGTGGCGCATGGCGTGCAGGATCTGCTCGCGGTAGACGCCGGCCGTGTACTGCTCGGTCTGGCTGATCCCGTCGAACTCCACGCCCAGCTCGGCCAGCGACTCGACCATGGCGGCCTTGAAGTGCTCGGCCCAGTTCGGGTACGACGAGCCGGCCGGGGCCGGGACCGAGGTCAGCGGCTTGCCGATGTGCTCGGCCCAGGAGTCGTCGACGCCCTCGATGCCGGCGGGCACCTTGCGGTAGCGGTCGTAGTCGTCCCAGGAGATCAGATGGCGGACCTGGTGGCCCCGGCGGCGGATCTCGTCGGCGACCAGGTGCGGGGTCATGACCTCGCGGAGGTTGCCCAGGTGGATGGGTCCGGACGGGGAGAGTCCGGACGCGACGACGACAGGTTTGCCCGGGGCCCGGCGCTCCGACTCCTCGATGACCTCATCCGCGAAACGGGAGACCCAGTCGGTGGTCTCGGTGCTCTGAGCCACGATCGGCACGTCCTCTGTGTGTTCTGAAGGCTGATGTGTTCTGAAGGCCGGTGTGTTCCGAAGGCCGGCGGGTGTGCGGGACAGCAGGCGACGACCCGCCCGGCCCATTCTCCCAGACCACCCCGCGCCCGGGAAAACCGCTTTACCCCCCGTGGGATACTGGGCCTGTCTATCCATCCCCACGAGGAGAACGGCACCCACTCCTATGGCCTCGGTCACGTCCCTCAGCCACTCCGTCGAACAGCGTCTCGCGTCCGCCCTCACGGCCACCCTGCCGGAGGCCGCCGGCGCGGACCCGCTGCTGCGACGAAGCGACCGGGCCGACTTCCAGGCCAACGGGATCCTGGCGCTCGCCAAGAAGGCCAAGGCGAACCCGCGCGAGCTGGCGACGCAGGTCGTGGCGCAGGTGGTCACCGGTGATGTGATCGGGGAGATCGAGGTCTCCGGGCCGGGCTTCCTGAACGTGACGGTGACCGACAAGGCGATCACCGAGAACCTGGCGGCGCGCTACGCCGACAGCGCGCGCCTCGGCGTGCCGCACGCGGCGCACCCCGGGACCACGGTCGTCGACTACGCCCAGCCGAACGTGGCGAAGGAGATGCACGTCGGTCATCTGCGGTCCGCGGTGATCGGTGACGCGGTCGTCCAACTCCTGGAGTTCACCGGCGAGTCGGTGGTCCGCCGACACCACATCGGCGACTGGGGAACGCAGTTCGGCATGCTCATCCAGTATCTGGACGAGCACCCGCACGAGCTGGACCACAAGGACGCCGACGGCGTGAGCGGCGAGGAGGCGATGTCCAACCTCGACCGCCTCTACAAGGCCGCGCGCAAACTGTTCGACGCGGACGAGGAGTTCAAGACCCGGGCGCGCCGCCGGGTGGTCGACCTCCAGGCCGGTGACCCGCAGACGCTCGCCATCTGGCAGAAGTTCGTCGACGAGTCGAAGATCTACTTCTTCTCCGTCTTCGACAAGCTGGACATGGAGATCAGCGACCCCGACATCGTCGGCGAGTCGGGGTACAACGACATGCTGCACGAGACCTGCCGCCTCCTGGAGGAGTCGGGCGTGGCGGTGCGGTCGGACGGCGCGCTGTGCGTGTTCTTCGACGACATCAAGGGCCCGGACGGCAACCCGGTGCCGCTGATCGTGCAGAAGTCCGACGGCGGCTTCGGCTACGCGGCGACCGACCTGTCGGCGATCCGCGACCGCGTCTTCAACCTGAAGGCGGACACCCTGCTGTACGTGGTGGACGCCCGGCAGTCGCTGCACTTCAAGATGGTCTTCGAGACGGCCCGCCGGGCGGGCTGGCTGAACGACGACGTGACGGCACGGCAGTTGGCGTTCGGCACGGTCCTCGGCAAGGACGGCAAGCCGTTCAAGACCCGTGAGGGCGAGACGGTCAAGCTGGTCGACCTGCTGGACGAGGCGGTCGAGCGGGCGACGGCCGTGGTCGCCGAGAAGCGCGAGAAGGTCGGCCTGACGGACGAGGAGGTCGTGGAGAACGGCCGGTTCGTCGGCGTCGGCGCGGTGAAGTACGCGGACCTGTCCACGTCGGCGGTGCGGGACTACAAGTTCGACCTGGACCAGATGGTGTCGCTGAACGGCGACACGTCGGTGTACCTCCAGTACGCGTACGCCCGGATCCAGTCGATCCTGCGCAAGTCCGAGGACGCCCGTCCGGCCGCGCACCCGGAGCTGGCGCTGGCCCCGGCGGAGCGTGCCCTGGGCCTGCATCTGGACCAGTTCGCGGAGACGGTGCTGGAGGCGGCGGCCGCCTACGAGCCCCACAAGCTCGCGGCGTACCTCTACCAACTGGCGTCGCTGCTCACGACGTTCTACGACCAGTGCCCGGTGCTGAAGGCGGAGACTCCCGAACTGAGGGAGAACCGCCTGTTCCTGATCGACCTGACGGCCCGCACCCTGCACCGGGGCATGGCCCTCCTGGGCATCAGGACCCCCGAGAAGCTCTGACCGGCCGGGACCGCACGGGAACCGTCTCCTCACGTTCGCGCGTCTAGCATCCATCGCCGCCTACGGCGGTGAACGCGAGCGTGAGGAGAGCCGGTTGGGCGGGGCGGACGATCCGACGGTGCCCGAGTTGCTGGTCGGTTTCCTGGTGGCCGGCGCGGTCGGGGTGGCCATCCCGGCACTGATCGTGCTCCCGGTCCTCGGCGCCGGCATCTGGCTGACCCATCTGCTGCGACGGCCGAAGTCCCGCCGCTGACCGCGTTGTCAGTGCCTGCCCCTACAGTCACCGGCATGGCGACTCTTCCCAACCCGCTGCCGAAGCTCGCGTCCGACCCGAGCGGGCGCTCCCTCGGGCTCCAACTCCCCCTGGGACGGCTGGTCGACGCCACGGACGACGGCCCGTGGCACGAACCGCTGCTCTGGCACGCCGCACAGCCCGCCTCCGCCGGCAACTGGTCCGCGCTGGGCACACCGGCGACGCGCGCGGGGCTGCTGCCCGTCCTGGTGGACCTCGGCAGCGACCAGGGGGGTCCGCAGGACTGGGACCTCGCGCCCGGCGAGACGTCCTACCCCGGGGACCACGACGCCGAGGAGGTGCTCGCGGAGTTCTGGGCGGAGTACTCGCCCGACGGCACGGAGTGGCCGGGACCGGCCGAGTCCCTCACCCTGGTCGCCGATCCGGACACCCGGGCCGCCGAGACCGCCGACACGCTGACCGCCGGACCGCCCCATTTCACCCGGCCGCACCTGGCACTGGTACCGGCCCGCCGCTCCGCCGACATCCCGGCGGCGATCGGCTGGACCGGCCCGCTGAACCACGAGAACGACGTGGCCCGGCTGTGCGCGGTGCTGCGTTCCTGGGAGGACCGCTTCGGGATACGGGTCGTCGCCCTCGGCTTCGACGTGCTCGTGGTCTCGGTGGCCGCGCCGCCCACCACGCTCGCCGCCGCCGAGGCCCTGGCGGCGGAGCACTTCGCGTTCTGCCCGGACAACGTCGAGCAGAACCCCCCGTACACCCTGCGCGGTTACGCGGAACGGCTCGTCGGCGAGCGCGTCTGGACCTTCTGGTGGGACTGACCAGGCCGGCAGCCCCGGTCCGCTAGCGGCCGAGCCCCTTGCCCAGCCTGCGCAGCCCCTCGCCGATCTCCTCCGGGGTCTGCGTCACGAAGCACAGCCGCAGCGTCGACCGGTCGGGCGCACCGGCGTAGAAGGGCGCGCCGGGGACGTACGCCACGTCCTGCCGCACCACCCGCGCCAGCGCCTCCGTGGTGTCGTACGACGACGGGAGGCGGACCCAGAGGAACATGCCGCCGTCGGGCCGGTTCCACACCGACCCCTCCGGCAGCGCGTCCGGCAGTCCGGCGAGCATCGCGTCGCGCCGCTCCCGGTAGACGTCCGCCACCCGCCGCACATGCGCGTCGAGGTCGTTCACGGCCAAGTAGTGAGCCGCGGCGAGCTGGTTGACGGTCGGGGTGTGCAGATCGGCGGCCTGCTTGGCGACGGCGCAGGCGCGCCGCAGCTCCGCCGGGGCGCGCAGCCAGCCGAGCCGCAGACCGGGCGCCATCACCTTGGAGAAGGAGCCGAGCAGCACGGTGCGGTCGCGGGCGTCGGCGTGGGCGGCGATCCACGGCACCCGGTCGCCGTCGTAGCGGAGTTCGCCGTAGGGGTCGTCCTCGACGATCCACAGGCCGTGCCGGGCGGCGACGGCGGCGAGTTCGGCGCGGCGCGCGGCGGGGACCGTGCGGCCGGTGGGGTTCTGGAAGGTGGGGACGGTGTAGAGCAGCTTGGGGCGTTCACGGACGACGAGTTCGGCGAGGGCGTCCGGGTCGGGTCCGTCCGCGTCCCCGGGCACGGCGAGGATCCGGGCCCCGGCCAGGCCGAAGACCTGGAGCGCGGCCAGATAGCAGGGTTCCTCGACGAGCACGGTGTCACCGGGGTCTATGAGGGCCGTCGCGAGCAGGGACAGGGCCTGCTGGGAGCCGGTGGTGACGAGCAGGTCGTCGGCGCCGGTCGGCAGGCCGCGGGCGGTGAGGCGGGCCGCGAGCAGGGAGCGCAGCGCCGGTTCGCCCTCGGTGGTGGCGTACTGGAGGGCCCGCGCCGGGGTCTCCTCCAGCACCTGCCGGAAGGCGGCCGCGACGCCCTCGCGGTCGAACAGCTCGGGCGCGGGCAGCCCACCCGCGAAGTTGATCACCTCGGGGCGCGCGGTGACGGCGAGAATGTCCCGCACCGGTGAACCCCCGGTAGACCGCACACGGGCGGCCGTGGGAGGAACGGGGGCGGAGGCGGGGGCGGGCGCGGATGTCATGAACGCACCCTAGAGAGATACATGCCACCTACACCCGTGCTTTCCGCGATCCGGACGCCGACTGCACCCACCCAGGGGCGCGGGGAACTGCGCGACCAGCCACGACGCACCCGCACCCGCTACCCCTCCGACCCCGCAGTGCGCCACGCAGAACCCCCGAGCGGGAACTCGTACGCCGGACGCCCGTGCTCCCCACTGGTACGGAACGGCTTCCCCTCGTCATCGATCCTCAGCGTCCCGTGCCGGGAGCCACTGGACCAGGACAGCTCCAGATACCAACTCACGTCGTAGGCAGAGGCGTCGGCCGTCACGTAGTAGACCTCCGGGTCGGACTCGCTCACCTTGAACGGGAAGTCCGGATGCCCCGCCTCCGGCACCGGCGCCGGCCGCGCCGCGTCCAGCGCGATCGAGAACGACCTCGTCGGCACACCCCCGCCGCAACCGACCCCCGGGTAGCCCATCGCGTAGTCGTTCCAGGCGAGCGGCGAACGCCTGGCCACCGTACGGACCGTCAGACGGTCCACCACGACGGTCTCCTCGCCCGTCCCCTGCACGGTGAGTTCCAGGTACTGCTGCCCCGCCGACACGGCCCCGTGCCGGGACACCCAGGCCGGCGCGTCCTGCTCGACCGGCGGCGGACTGACCTCGCGAGGCCCCTGCCGGATCAGATAGTGCTGCCCGCAGGGGCTCTCCCAGGCGAACGGCCGCGCGGTCACCGTCAGCGGAACGCCCGCACCGGCACCCTTCCCGTCGGCCCGCGACCCGGCAGACGGCGACGCCGACGACGGGGACGCGGAAACGGACTCCACCGGTGACGACGACGTTGACGGTGACACGGACGACGACGCCGACACCGACGGCGCCCCCCGCCCCGGCACGGACTCCGCCGCACCGACCGGACCGCCCGCGCCACCGTCGTCGTCCGCACCGCCGCCCGGCAGCACGAGCGCGAGGGTCAGCGCGACCGACCCCAGGGCGGCGACGGCACCCACCCCGGCGAGCACCAACGGCCGCCGCACACGCACGGGGACGGGCTCGGGCTCAGGGTCGGGCTCGGTCACAACGTCGGGCTCAGGCTCGGTTACGACCTCGCGCTCGGAAACAGGTTCCGCCCCCTTCTTCCCCCGCCCCGCGTCCGCCAGCACCCAACTCCGGTGCAGGGCCACGAGTTCGTCCGGCGACGCCTTGCAGAGGCGGGCCATGCGCTCGACGGGGGCGTAGTCCGTGGGCACGGCGTCCCCGTTGCAGTAACGGTGCAGCGTCGACGTACTCATGTGGAGCCGTTTCGCGAGCGTCCCGTAGCTGAGCCCGGACCGGTCCTTCAACTCCCGCAGCAGCTCCGCGAAGTCGGCCGCAGCCACCGTTCGTCCACCCCCCATGTCCCATCCCGGCGTTCCAGGGATGGTGCGTTCGCCCAGCTCGCACCCGGTGCGGGCGTTCCAGTGTCCCTGATCGTCCGCCGGTCCTGGCGTCCGGGACGGATGCTCTCGCAAGCTTTGGTCAAGCAAGCAGCTCATCGCAACTCGGCACCACGGAAGAGGACTTGACCATGCGTATCCGCCGCACCCGCTCACTGCTCGCCGTCACCGCGCTCACCGCCCTCGCCCTCACGGCGTGCGAGAACGGCACGGGCACGAGGGACGAGGGCGCCTCCGCCCTCCCCGAGACGCCGTCGGCCTCCGCACCGGCGACGGCCTCGCCGACCGGCGGCAGCACGACCACCCCGGCCGAGGACGGAAACAAGGACGGGAACAAGAACGGGAACAACGACGGCACCAAGGACAACGCGAAGGGCGACTCCAAGACCCCCGCCCCCGCCACCCCCGTCCTCTGCAACGGCTCGACCACCAAGGTCACCGCCCAGCCCGTCCCCCGCCCGCTCAACCACATGCTGCTCACGGTGACCAACACGGGCAGCAAGACGTGCGACCTGACCTACTACCCCGTCCTGCGCTTCGACGAGATGCAGTGGGTGCCGCGCGCCGCCGAGGAGACGCATCCGCAGGCCGTGGTGTCGCTCGCGCCGGGCGAGTCCGGGTACGCGGGCGTCCTGCTGTCCGCCGCCGACGGCAGCGGCGACGGCGGCACGACCGCCGAGAAGCTGACCGTCGCCTTCCAGGGCATGACCCCGAACAGCGACGGCGGCGCCTCCGCGACCCCGGCCCTGCCCGCCGCGGGCGTCTACTACGACAGCTCCCTGACGGTGACGTACTGGCAGCAGGACCGGGAGGACGCCCTGAGCTGGTGACGGCTACCGCAGCTTGCGGGCCGCCTCGGTCGCCCAGTAGGTGAGGATGTTGCGCGCGCCGGCCCGCTTGATGCCGGTCAGCGCCTCGAAGATCGCCCGGTCGCGGTCGACCCAGCCCTTCTCGGCGGCGGCCTCGATCATCGAGTACTCACCGGAGATCTGATACGCCACGACCGGCACGTCCACGGTGTCGGCGACCCGGGCCAGGACGTCGAGGTAGGGGCCGGCCGGCTTGACCATCACCATGTCGGCGCCCTCCTCCAGGTCCAGCGCCAGCTCCCGCATCGACTCGCGGAGGTTGGCGGGGTCCTGCTGGTAGGTCTTGCGGTCGCCCTGGAGGGACGAGCCGACGGCCTCCCGGAAGGGGCCGTAGAACGCGGAGGAGTACTTCACGGTGTAGGCGAGGATCGAGACGTCCTCCCGCCCGATCTGGTCGAGCGCGTCCCGGACGACGCCGATCTGGCCGTCCATCATCCCGCTGGGGCCCACCACATGGGCGCCGGCGTCGGCCTGGACCTGGGCCATCTCGGCGTACCGCTCCAGGGTCGCGTCGTTGTCGACCCGGCCCTCCGCGTCCAGCACCCCGCAGTGCCCGTGGTCCGTCGTCTCGTCGAGGCACAGGTCGGACATGACCAGCAGATCGTCCCCGACCTCGGCGCGGACGTCCCGCAGGGCCACCTGCAGGATGCCGTCCGGATCGGTGCCCGGGGTGCCGAGCGCGTCCTTCTTCGACTCCTCCGGCACCCCGAAGAGCATGATCCCGGAGACCCCGGCCTCCACGGCCTCCAGCGCGGCCTTCTTCAGGCTGTCGCGGGTGTGCTGCACGACCCCGGGCATGGCCTGGATCGGCACCGGCTCGCTCACGCCCTCCCGCACGAACGCGGGAAGGATGAAGTCGGCCGGGTGCAGCCGGGTCTCGGCGACCATGCGCCGCATGGCGGGGGTGGTGCGCAGCCGCCGGGGACGCGTACCGGGGAAGGAACCGTACTTCGTCATACGCCTACGCTACGCCCGCCCCGGACACCCCCTTGCCGACGCCCCGTCGGCACTGCCTAGGCCCCTGGGCGCGTTTGGAGCCCCCGGAGCAGGAGGGCGATGAGGCGGCGCGGGTCGTAGTCGGAGTCGTCGTCGCGGCCGACGCAGAGGTTGCCGATGCCGCGCATCAGCTCGTAGGGCCGGATGCCGGACCGGATGTCACCGGACTCGGCGGCCGCGTCGAGGAGCCGGGCGCAGACGGGCAGCAGCCGGTCGAGGAAGTGGGCGTGCAGCGCGGCGAACCGGTCGCTGTCGGACCGGAGCGCGTCGGCGAGGCCGTGCTTGGTGACCAGGAAGTCGGTGAAGAGGTCGACCCAGGCGCACAGTGCGTCGAAGGGGCGGTCGGCCTCGGCGAGGAGGGCGGGTCCGGCCTCGGCACATGCCTCGATCTGGTGCTCGTAGACGGCGGTGACGAGGTCCGCCCGGGTCGGGAAGTGGCGGTAGATGGTGGCCATCCCGACCCCCGCCCGGGAGGCGATCTGCCGGATCGGCGCGTCGACCCCCGAGGTGACGAACACCTCGGCGGCGGCGGTGAGGACCGTCTGCCGGTTGCGCTGGGCGTCGGCCCGCTTGCCCCGGGACGGCGGCTCTTCAGGCTCCCCGGGCTCCCCGGCAGGGCTGTCGCTGGCCATCACGTAGTCCTCTCCAGTCCGGTTGACAAAACGGAGCAGCGCTCCGGATAGTAAGTGGAGCAACGTTCCGTTTCAGGGTAACCGAAAGGGCGTCCTCACCATGAGCACCTCCACCCCCGTACCCGTCCTGTCGTACAGCCCCGTCGTCCTCCCCGTGCCCGGACGCCCCGTGGACCTCCAGGTCCGGGTCACCGCCCCGGAGACCGGCACCGGCCTGCCCGTCCTGCTGCTGTCCCACGGCCACGGCCCCTCGAACCACCTCTCCTCGCTCGACGGCTACGCACCGCTGGCCCAGCGGTGGGCGGCCCTCGGCTTCGTCGTCGTCCAGCCCACCCACCTCACCTCCCGGACCCTGAGCCACCTGGTCGCCGACGCGCCCGGCGCGCCCGACTTCTGGCGCTCCCGCGCCGAGGACATGTCCCACGTCCTCGACCGCCTGGACGTGATCGAGCGGACCGTGCCCGGCCTCGCCGGGCGGATCGACCGCACGAAGGTCGGCCTCGCCGGACACTCGCTCGGCGGCTTCACGGCCTCCCTCCTGCTGGGTGCCGGGATCGTCGACCCCGGCACCGGGAAGACGGTGAGCGTCGCCGAGCCGCGCATCACGGCGGGCGTGCTGCTGGCCGCGCCCGGCCGGGGCGGTGACGTCCTCAACGGGCCCATGGCCGCGCAGTGGCCGATCATCGGGGCCGTCGACTTCGCCACCATGACCACGCCCGCGCTGGTCGTCGCCGGTGAGAAGGACGACTCCCGGCACTTCACCGACATGGGCCCGGACTGGCACGCCGACCCCTACACCCTCGCCCCCGGACCCAAGACCCTCCTCACCCTGTTCGAGGCGGAGCACGGCCTCGGCGGCATCGCCGGATACGACGCCGCCGAGACCACCGACGAGAACCCCGCGACGGTCGCCGCCCTGGCCCACCTCACCGCCGCCTACCTCCGCACCCAATTCCACCCCGGCGACGACGCCTGGCCCACAGCCACCGAGTCCCTCACCACCGGCCCGACGGCGGTCGGCCGCATCGAATCCAAGTAGCCCGCCCGGCCGGCCGGGGACACGAAACGCCGGGGACACGAAAAACGCGGCGGAGCGCTCCTCCCGAAGGAGAAACGCTCCGCCGCGTCCGTGTTCCGGCCCGCCCGGCGTCAGGTCGCCCGGCGCCGCCGTGTCCCCGGGCGTCGCTCGCTGGGCCGGGTCACCGGGTCGCCCGCCTCGCGTGCGGCCGTGCGGCGGCGCTGGCCGAAGTCGGCCAGGGCCTCCGCGAGCTTGTGCACCGACGGCTCGGGAGCCATCACGTCGACCCGCAGCCCGTGCTCCTCGGCCGTCTTGGCGGTCGCCGGACCGATACAGGCGATCACCGTGACGTTGTGCGGCTTGCCGGCGATCCCGACGAGGTTCCGCACGGTCGACGACGACGTGAAGAGCACCGCGTCGAAGCCGCCGCCCTTGATCGCCTCCCGGGTGTCCGCCGGCGGCGGCGAGGCCCGCACGGTCCGGTAGGCCGTGACGTCGTCGACCTCCCAGCCCAGCTCGATGAGCCCGGCCACCAGCGTCTCGGTGGCGATGTCGGCGCGCGGCAGGAACACCCGGTCGATCGGGTCGAAGACCGGGTCGTACGGCGGCCAGTCGTCCAGCAGCCCGGCGGCCGACTGCTCGCCGCTCGGCACCAGGTCCGGCTTCACACCGAAGGCGACCAGCGCGTGCGCGGTCTGCTCGCCCACCGCGGCGACCTTGATCCCCGCGAAGGCACGGGCGTCGAGGCCGTACTCCTCGAACTTCTCGCGGACGGCCTTGACCGCGTTCACCGAGGTGAAGGCGATCCACTCGTAGCGGCCCGTCACCAGGCCCTTGACCGCCCGCTCCATCTGCTGGGGCGTGCGCGGCGGTTCGACGGCGATCGTCGGCACCTCGTGCGGCACGGCCCCGTAGGACCGGAGCTGGTCGGAGAGCGACGCCGCCTGCTCCTTCGTCCGCGGGACGAGGACCTTCCAGCCGAACAGCGGCTTGGACTCGAACCACGAGAGCTGGTCGCGCAGGGCCGGGGCGGAACGCTCGCCGACCACGGCTATCACCGGCCGGCCGCCCTCGGGCGAGGGCAGCACCTTCGCCTGCTTCAGCGTCTGCGCGATGGTGCCGAGTGTGGCCGTCCAGGTCCGCTGGCGGGTGGTCGTACCGGCGACCGTGACCGTCATCGGCGTATCGGGCTTGCGGCCCGCCGAGACCAGTTCACCGGCGGCCGCGCCGACCGAGTCCAGGGTCGTCGAGACCACGACGGTGCCGTCGGAGGCGCCGACCTCGGTCCAGCAGCGGTCCGAGGCGGTACGGGCGTCCACGAAGCGGACGTCCGCGCCCTGCGCGTCGCGCAGCGGCACCCCGGCGTACGCGGGCACGCCGACCGCGGCGGCGACACCGGGCACGACCTCGAAGGGAACACCGGCCGCCGCGCAGGCGAGCATTTCCTCCGCCGCGTACGTATCAAGTCCCGGGTCCCCGGACACCGCTCGGACGACCCGCCTGCCGCCCCGCGCGGCCTCCATGACAAGATGTGAGGCATCCCGCACAGCGGGTACCTCGACGCTTGCCGACGCGCCGTCGACAAGCGTCGGGTGAGGCGTGCCCGTGCCCGGAAGCGGGTCCGACGAAGGACCTGGTTCCGCGGTCACGACGGTGACGCCGGGCCGCGCGTGCGTCCGTACGACGTCGAGCACCTCGTGCTCGGCGACCAGGACGTCCGCGTGCCCGAGCGCCTCCACGGCGCGCAGAGTCAGCAGTCCCGGATCCCCGGGTCCGGCACCGAGGAAGGTGACGTGCCCGTGTTCCGGACCGGCGGGAAGGGTGGTGGGGCTCACTGTGCTCGCTCCCCCATCAGACCGGCCGCGCCCCGGGCGAGCATCTCGGCCGCGAGTTCACGGCCGAGCGCCCTTGCCCGGTCGTGCGTCTCGGGCACGGGACCGGTGGTGGACAGGCTCACCATGCGAGAGCCGTCGGTGGTGCCGACGACGCCGCGCAGGCGCATTTCGTTGACAATCTGCCCGTCGGCCAGAAGGTCGGCCAGCGCGCCCACAGGGGCGGAGCAGCCGGCCTCCAGGGCGGCGAGCAGGGACCGTTCGGCGGTCACGGCGACCCGGGTGAAGGGGTCGTCGAGGGCGCCGAGCGCGGCGATCAGTTCCGCGTCGCCCGCGGCACATTCGATCGCCAGTGCCCCCTGGCCGGGGGCGGGCAGCACCGTGTCTATCGACAGGAAGTCGGTGACCTCGTCGATGCGTCCGATGCGGCTCAGGCCGGCCGCGGCCAGTACGACCGCGTCCAGTTCACCATCGTGCACGTACCGGATCCGGGTGTCGACGTTCCCACGTATCGGGACGGTCTCGATGTCGAGGCCGTGGGCCCGCGCGTACGCGTTGAGCTGGGCCATGCGACGCGAGGAACCGGTGCCGATGCGCGCCCCGCGCGGCAGGTCGGTGAACTTCAGCGCGTCCCGGGCGACGATCACGTCACGGGGGTCCTCGCGCACCGGTACGGCGGCCAGGACCAGGTCCTCGGGCTGCGCGGTCGGCAGGTCCTTCAGCGAGTGGACCGCGAAGTCGACCTCCCCGCGCGTCAGCGCGTCACGCAGCGCGGTCACGAAGACGCCCGTGCCGCCGATCTGCGAGAGATGCGCGCGGGAGACGTCGCCGAAGGTGGTGATCTCGACGAGTTCGACGGGCCGTCCGGTCACCTGGCTCACGGCGTCCGCCACCTGCCCGGACTGGGCCATGGCGAGTCTGCTCCGCCTGGTCCCGAGCCTCAATGCCTTGTCAGTCATTCCGGCCCTCGGTTCTTCTCGGTGCTGTCGTCGGCCCGGGAGACAGAGGCCACCGTCTCCGGGTCGAGGTCGAACAGGGTGCGCAGCGCGTCCGCGTACCCGGCGCCGCCGGGCTCGGCGGCGAGCTGTTTGACGCGTACGGTCGGCGCGTGCAGCAGCTTGTCGACGACGCGCTTCACGGTCTGGGTGATCTCCGCGCGGTGCTTGTCGTCGAGGCCGGGCAGCCGCCCTTCGAGGCGGGCGATCTCGCCCGCGACGACATCGGCGGCCATGGCGCGCAGCGCGACCACGGTCGGGGTGATGTGCGCGGCCCGCAGCGCGGCGCCGAACGCGGCGACCTCGTCGCCGACGATCCGCCGCACCTGGTCCACGTCGGCGGCCATCGGGGCGCCCGCGGAGGCTTCCGCCAGGGACTCGATGTCCACCAGGCGCACCCCGGCCAGCCGGTGCGCGGCCGCGTCGACGTCCCGCGGCATCGCGAGGTCCAGCAGGAACAGCACGGGCTCGGGGCGCACCAGCGCGGCGGCCGGTTCGGGCCTGCGGCGCTCGGGGATCCGGCCGGCGGTGGCGGCGGTCGCGGCGAGCGCGGTGATCAGCTCGGCGTCGGTCTCGGGCGCCCGGCGGACGGCGGTACGGCGGTCGACGGTCGCGTTGTCGACCCAGGCGGCGTGCTGCTCCAGGGTCGCCGCGTCCATGCCGGCCACGGCGGCCTCGCCGAGCACGGAGAAGCCGGAGCGCTGGGCGGCCGGCAGGTCCAGCGGACAGTTCTCCTCGGCGCCCAGGGAGGTCGGCGGCAGCGCGCGGACGGCCGACGGGCCCTCCTCGCCGAAGCCGTCCTGCGTACCGGTGGCCGGGGCCGGTGCGCCGGTACGGCCCTCGACGGCCGCCGCGATCGCCTCCGCGGTCAGCACGAGGCCCGTCGCGCCGGTACAGGAGACGGCGATGTCGGCACGTGTCAGCTCGGCCGGCACCGATTCCATCGGTACCGCGCGGGCCGGCACGTCCGTGCCCTCGTCCTCGGTCAGGATCCGGGCGAGCCGCTCGGCGCGGTCGAAGGTGCGGTTGGCGACGACGACCTCGGCGACCCCGGCGCGCGCGAGCGTGGCGGCGGCCAGCGAGGACATCGAGCCCGCGCCGATGACCAGCGCCTTCTTGCCGCGCGCCCAGGCCGAGACGTCCTCACCGGCGGCGAGCTGCTCCAGGCCGAAGGTGACCAGGGACTGCCCGGCGCGGTCGATGCCGGTCTCGGAGTGGGCCCGCTTGCCGACCCGCAGGCTCTGCTGGAACAGGTCGTTCAGCAGCCGTCCGGCGGTGTGCAGGTCCTGCGCCCGGGCGAGGGAGTCCTTGATCTGCCCGAGGACCTGGCCCTCGCCGACGACCATCGAGTCCAGCCCGCAGGCCACCGAGAACAGATGGTGGACGGCCCGGTCCTCGTAGTGCACGTAGAGATAGGGGGTCAGCTCGTCGAGGCCGACGCCGCTGTGCTGGGCGAGCAGGGTGGACAGCTCGGCGACACCGGCGTGGAACTTGTCCACGTCGGCGTAGAGCTCGATCCGGTTGCAGGTGGCGAGGACGGCGGCCTCGGCGGCCGGCTCTGCGGCGACCGTGTCCTGGAGCAGCTTGAGCTGGGCGTCCGCGGAGAGCGAGGCCCGCTCCAGGACGCTCACCGGGGCGCTGCGGTGGCTCAGCCCGACGACGAGGAGACTCATGCCGGCATCACGGCGGGTACGTCCCCGTCGGGTCCCTGGTCGGTGCGGCCGGTGCGGTCGGTGCGGTCGGCAGTACCGCCGGTGCGCTCGGCGCGGGAGTCGTCGCGGCCGGCCGGGGCGGGTACGGCGCCGTCGAGGGCCGCGGCCTCCTCGCCGGCCTTGCGCTGCTCGTGGAAGGCGAGGATCTGGAGCTCGATGGAGAGGTCGACCTTGCGCACGTCGACGCCGTCCGGGACGGTCAGCACGGTCGGCGCGAAGTTCAGGATGGAGGTCACCCCGGCGGCCACGAGCCGGTCGCAGACCTGCTGGGCGGCGCCGGCCGGGGTGGCGATGACACCGATCGACACGCCGTTGTCGGTGATGATCTTCTCGAGCTCGTCGGTGTGCTGCACCGGGATGCCCGCGACGGGCTTGCCGGCCATCGCCGGGTCGGCGTCGATCAGCGCGGCGACCCGGAACCCGCGCGAGGCGAACCCGCCGTAGTTGGCGAGGGCGGCGCCGAGGTTGCCGATACCGACGATGACGACCGGCCAGTCCTGGGTCAGGCCCAGCTCACGGGAGATCTGGTACACGAGGTACTCGACGTCGTAGCCGACCCCGCGGGTGCCGTAGGAGCCCAGGTAGGAGAAGTCCTTGCGCAGCTTGGCGGAGTTGACCCCGGCCGCGGCCGCGAGTTCCTCCGACGACACCGTGGGCACCGAGCGCTCCGACAGAGCGGTCAGCGCACGGAGGTACAGCGGAAGGCGGGCGACGGTGGCCTCGGGAATCCCTCGGCTACGGGTCGCCGGTCGGTGAGTTCGGCCAGTTGCCACGGTGCTCCTGCGGGTAGAGCGGGGCTGCGAGCGGTCGTACGTCCCCAGACCGCCCCGTCGACAGCAGGCTATGTCTTTGTGAACGCGTGCACAAAGATGGTGTCCGATTTGCCCGCCCAACGTGACCGGGGTCACGCGTGTTGTTCCTGGGGGCAAAACCGACACTCTCCTCGTGAATCCCGCCCCCGAGACCAAATCGCCATCGATCCTAAGCGACGTTCGGCGTGTCTTGTACTGCTCGGTCAGTTCCCCGTCAGCTCTTTGCGCAGCCGACCCTCGTCCACCCGCCAGAACGTGTGCTGTTGACCGTCGACGAGCACCACGGGGATCTGCTCCCAGTACTCGTCGTGCAGCCGCCGGTCGTGGGTGATGTCCTTCTCCTCCCACGGCACGCCCAGCTCGCCGCAGACCTTCTCCACCACCGCCCGGGCGTCGTCGCACAGATGACAGCCGGGCCGGCCCACCAGCGTGACCGACCTCTCGCCGGGAGGGACGGCCTTACGTCGAAAGAACGGACTCATACGGGCCATTCTCGCCCCCTCCGGCGCGATGGGCGGACGGTCCGGTTTAACGGCACGGTCGCGGAGAGTTCACACCCGCCGAACCTCTCGGCTCCGGAACCACCGAACAGAATGGCTATGCTCACGCCATGGCCGCTCTCGGATGGCTCACACCCCGTAGGCGCTCCGCCACGGCGCGGAGCGTGTTGGCAGGCGAGGCCTCGGCGGAGGCCGCCCGCAAGTCCACGCAGGACGCACAGCTCGAACAGCCCACCGCGGAAGAACCGCAGTTCCCGGTCCACGGCGACGCGCTGGCCGCCGCCTTCTTCGACCTGGACAACACCGTCATGCAGGGCGCCGCCCTGTTCCACTTCGGCCGTGGCCTGTACAAACGCAAGTTCTTCGAGACCCGTGACCTGGTCCGGTTCGCCTGGCAGCAGGCGTGGTTCCGGCTGGCCGGCATCGAGGACCCCGAGCACATGCAGGACGCCCGCGACTCGGCCCTGTCCATCGTCAAGGGCCACCGCGTCGCCGAGCTGATGTCGATCGGCGAGGAGATCTACGACGAGTACATGGCCGAGCGCATCTGGCCCGGCACCCGCGCCCTCGCCCAGGCCCATCTGGACGCCGGTCAGAAGGTGTGGTTGGTCACAGCCGCCCCGGTGGAGATCGCCCAGGTGATCGCCCGCCGCCTCGGCCTCACCGGCGCCCTCGGCACGGTCGCCGAGTCGGTCGACGGCGTCTACACCGGCAAGCTGGTCGGCGAACCGCTGCACGGCCCCGCGAAGGCGGAGGCGGTCCGCGCCCTGGCCGCGGCCGAGGGCCTGGACCTCTCCCGCTGCGCCGCCTACAGCGACTCGCACAACGACATCCCGATGCTCTCGCTGGTCGGCCACCCCTACGCCATCAACCCGGACACCAAACTGCGCAAGCACGCCCGGGGCCTCGACTGGCGACTGCGCGACTACCGCACCGGCCGCAAGGCGGCCAAGGTCGGCATCCCGGCGGCGGCCGGCGTGGGAGCGGTCGCGGGCGGCACGGCCGCGGCGATCGCCCTGCACAACAGACGCCGGCGGTAGAACTCCCCCTCGCCACGCGCGCGAAGGACGGTCGTACCCGTTACGGCCGTCCTTCATGCGTCGCTCCTGCGCTGTTGTCCGCGCACAGCCACAACACGCCCTGGACCGACCGGAAACTCGAACCTTTCCGATCAACAATCGTTCACCCTGCGACACCTGATCGAGCGTCAATAGGTCACAGAAGCGACGTAATCGAAGTTTTGAGCAACTCGGTGTAGCAGCGCCTGCACGAAGCGTTATTCTCCTCAGACGCATACCGGAACCCCCCTGTCGTCACAGCGGCCACCAGGCCGTCGTCACTGCGGGTGAAAGGTTTCGCACTGCACGTGATGGAAGCTCTGCCTCTGGGAGTCCCGTGTACCCACACGTCGGGGTTGAC
>NZ_JAANNX010000180.1:0-1499 GCF_013363615.1 Streptomyces sp. CAI-85
GGGACCGGTACGCGCGTAGTGAGTCCGAGCCCTCGGAAGGACCCCCTCTTGGCCGCCTCGCGCAACGCCTCGACCGCGAATACGAACAACGGCGCCAGCACCGCCCCGCTGCGCATCTCTTTTGCAAAGATCAAGGAGCCTCTCGAGGTTCCGAACCTGCTCGCGCTGCAGACCGAGAGCTTCGACTGGCTGCTCGGCAACACCGCCTGGCAGAGTCGGGTCGAGGAGGCTCTGGAGAACGGTCAGGACGTCCCCACCAAGTCCGGCCTCGAAGAGATCTTCGAGGAGATCTCTCCGATCGAGGACTTCTCCGGGTCGATGTCGCTGACCTTCCGCGACCACCGTTTCGAGCCGCCGAAGAACAGCATCGACGAGTGCAAGGACCGCGACTTCACGTACGCGGCCCCGCTGTTCGTGACGGCCGAGTTCACCAACAACGAGACCGGCGAGATCAAGTCGCAGACGGTCTTCATGGGCGACTTCCCGCTCATGACCAACAAGGGCACCTTCGTCATCAACGGCACCGAGCGTGTCGTCGTGTCGCAGCTCGTCCGGTCGCCGGGTGTCTACTTCGACTCCTCGATCGACAAGACCTCCGACAAGGACATCTTCTCGGCCAAGATCATCCCCTCCCGGGGTGCCTGGCTGGAGATGGAGATCGACAAGCGCGACATGGTCGGTGTCCGCATCGACCGCAAGCGCAAGCAGTCGGTCACCGTCCTCCTGAAGGCGCTCGGCTGGACCACCGAGCAGATCCTCGAGGAGTTCGGCGAGTACGAGTCCATGCGCGCCACCCTGGAGAAGGACCACACCCAGGGCCAGGACGACGCGCTGCTCGACATCTACCGCAAGCTGCGTCCGGGCGAGCCCCCCACGCGTGAGGCCGCGCAGACGCTGCTCGAGAACCTCTACTTCAACCCCAAGCGTTACGACCTCGCCAAGGTCGGCCGCTACAAGGTCAACAAGAAGCTGGCCGCGGACGCGCCCCTCGACGCCGGTGTCCTGACCGTCGAGGACGTCATCGCGACCATCAAGTACCTGGTCAAGCTGCACGCCGGCGAGACCGAGACGGTCGGGGACAACGGCCAGACGATCGTCGTCGAGACCGACGACATCGACCACTTCGGCAACCGTCGTCTGCGCAGCGTCGGCGAGCTCATCCAGAACCAGGTCCGCACGGGTCTGGCTCGTATGGAGCGCGTCGTCCGCGAGCGGATGACGACCCAGGACGTCGAGGCGATCACGCCGCAGACCCTGATCAACATCCGGCCGGTCGTCGCCTCCATCAAGGAGTTCTTCGGCACCAGCCAGCTCTCGCAGTTCATGGACCAGAACAACCCGCTGTCGGGTCTCACCCACAAGCGCCGTCTGTCGGCGCTTGGCCCGGGTGGTCTCTCCCGTGAGCGGGCCGGCTTCGAGGTCCGTGACGTGCACCCCTCGCACTACGGCCGCATGTGCCCGATCGAGACGCCCGAAGGCCCGAACATCGGTCTGATCGG
>NZ_JAANNX010000076.1:0-21830 GCF_013363615.1 Streptomyces sp. CAI-85
GCACCTCGGCCTGGAAGATGTAGTCCTCGACGTTCAGCGAGACGGCGCGCTGCTCCAGGTTGGTCTTCACGCGGTTCTCGTAGCCGGCGTAGGTGTGGATGACGTACCACTCGCCGGGGAGGGTGCGCAGTTCCTCACGCAGGGCGGCGACCGGGTCGACGGGCTCGGCCGGCTCTTCCTCCTCGGCCTCGGCCTCGTCGACCTCGACGTCGGCTTCGGCCTCGGTCGCGTCCTCGGCGGCCGCCTCGGTGTCCTCGTCCTCGTCCTCGACGTGGAGCGCGGCTTCCTCGGCCGGCTCGCCCGCCTCGGCGTCGGCAGCCTCGAACTCGTCCAGGTCCTCGTCAGCGCCCTCGACGATGTCGAGCTCGTCGTCGACGTCGTCGGGCTCGATGGCGTCGTTCAGGTTCTGGTCAGACACGTGGCTGCTTCTTCCTGGATACATAGGGGTGGAACACGCGAAAGGGGCGCCGATCACCCGGCGCCCTTCGCTCTTGGCTCAGCCGAAGACGTACTTGGCGACGTGGCTGAGTCCATAGTCAATCACGGTCACCAGGCCGATCATGACGACCACGAAGACGATCACCACGGTCGTGTAAGTGGTCAACTGACTCCGCGTGGGCCAGACGACCTTGCGGAGTTCCGCCACGATCTGGCGGTAGAAGAGGGCGAGACGCTTCAGCGGGCCCTTCTTGGCGCGCTTGCCGCCCTTGCGGCCCTTCTTCTTCGCCTCAGGCACTTCGTCCTGGGCATCAGGCGTGTCGATGGAGCCCACGGCATCCGCCATTCGTCCTCACCTGTTCCCGGGTCGTGGCCGTGCCGCGCCCGGTCTGAGCCGCACGGCGGTGCATTGCTGTACGTACATGCGCACACATCCTGGCGAAGGTGTGTGTAGCAGGGCCGGAGGGACTTGAACCCCCAACCGCTGGTTTTGGAGACCAGTGCTCTACCAATTGAGCTACGACCCTTTGTTGCGTCCCCCAACTTACCGCATCCGGCCGGGTGCTCGGTGTGCACCGGTGGAGGCAGGGCTGTTCAAGGCCAACGACGGATGAGTGTACGTGGTCCGAAGCGCCCCGTCGAACGGAAAGTGGTCTTGATCGGATTCCGTCTGGTGTTCTGCCGACTGCCCGATGGGTGAAACCCGTGTGCCGGGCCTGTTACCCGTCTGAAAACATGGGCCGTATGAGCGCTGCTGCAACCTCTCCCACCGAGCGCCGGGTCTCCGCCCGAATCGGCGCGATCTCCGAGTCCGCCACCCTCGCCGTGGACGCCAAGGCCAAGGCCCTCAAGGCCGCCGGGCGTCCGGTGATCGGCTTCGGCGCCGGCGAACCGGACTTCCCGACCCCGGACTACATCGTCGAAGCCGCCGTCGAGGCGTGCAAGAACCCGAAGTACCACCGCTACACGCCGGCGGGCGGTCTTCCGGAGCTGAAGGCCGCGATCGCCGCGAAGACCCTGCGCGACTCGAACTACGAGGTCGACCCGGCGCAGATCCTGGTGACCAACGGCGGCAAGCAGGCCATCTACGAGGCGTTCGCCGCGATCCTCGACCCGGGCGACGAGGTCATCGTCCCGGCGCCGTACTGGACGACGTACCCGGAGTCCATCCGTCTCGCCGGCGGTGTCCCGGTGGAGGTGGTCGCCGACGAGACCACCGGCTACCGGGTCTCGGTCGAGCAGTTGGAGGCGGCGCGCACCGAGAAGACGAAGGTCGTGCTGTTCGTCTCGCCGTCCAACCCGACGGGCGCCGTCTACAGCGCCGAGGACGCCGAGGCGATCGGCCGCTGGGCCGTCGAGCACGGCCTGTGGGTGCTGACGGACGAGATCTACGAGCACCTCGTCTACGGCGACGCCACGTTCACCTCGCTGCCCGCGATCCTGCCGGAGCTGCGCGACAAGTGCATCGTGGTCAACGGTGTCGCCAAGACGTACGCCATGACCGGCTGGCGGGTCGGGTGGATCATCGGCCCGAAGGACGTCGTGAAGGCCGCGACGAACCTCCAGTCGCACGCCACGTCGAACGTCTCGAACGTCGCCCAGGTCGCCGCGCTGGCCGCCGTCTCCGGCGATCTGTCGGCCGTGGAGAAGATGCGGGAGGCGTTCGACCGCCGCCGCAAGACGATCGTGCGGATGCTCAACGAGATCGACGGCGTCCTGTGCCCGGAGCCCGAGGGCGCGTTCTACGCGTACCCGTCGGTGAAGGCGCTGCTCGGCAAGGAGATCCGCGGTAAGCGCCCGCAGAACAGCACCGAGCTGGCGGAGCTGATCCTGGACGAGGCCGAGGTCGCGGTCGTCCCGGGCGAGGCGTTCGGCACGCCGGGCTATCTGCGGCTGTCGTACGCCCTCGGTGACGAGGACCTCGTCGAGGGCGTGAGCCGGATCCAGAAGCTGCTGGCGGAGGCCAGGGACTGAGCTCCCGCTTTCTCGGCTTCCTCTCTTTTCTCGCACACGCGTGTACGGGCCGTTTCCCCCTCGGATTCCTCGGGATTCCTGGGGGAGGCGGCCCGTTTCTTCGTGCGAGCAAGACCCCGTTCAGGGAATCGGCTACCGGGACGGCGGCGGCGTACGGCAGGATTCCTGGATGGAGCGTGTACGTGATGTCTCTGAGCTGCCGAAGGCCCATCTGCATCTGCACTTCACCGGATCGATGCGGCCCGGGACCGTCCTGGAGCTGGCCGACAAGTACGGCGTGCGGCTGCCCGACGCGCTGACCGAGGCGCTGACCAGCGGGGAGCCGCCGAGACTGCGGGCCACCGACGAGCGGGGCTGGTTCCGCTTCCAGCGGCTGTACGACGCGGCGCGGTCCTGTCTGCGCCGGCCCGAGGACATACAGCGTCTGGTGCGGGAGGCGGCGGAGGAGGACATCAGGGACGGCTCCGGGTGGCTGGAGATCCAGGTCGACCCGACGTCGTACGCGCCCCGGCTGGGCGGGCTGATCCCGGCGCTGGAGATCATCCTGGACGCCGTCGAGACGGCCTCGCGGGAGACCGGGCTCGGGATGCGCGTGCTGGTGGCGGCGAACCGGATGAAGCATCCGCTGGACGCCCGGACCCTGGCCCGCCTCGCGGTGCGCTACGCCGACCGCGGGGTGGTGGGCTTCGGTCTGTCGAACGACGAACGGCGCGGTATGGCGCGGGACTTCGACCGGGCCTTCGCCATCGCGCGGGACGGCGGGCTGATGTCCGCGCCGCACGGCGGCGAGCTGACCGGTCCGTCCTCGGTCCGCGACTGCCTGGACGATCTGCACGCGAACCGGCTGGGGCACGGGGTGCGGGCGGCGGAGGACCCCCGGCTGCTGAAGCGGCTGGCCGACCGGGGTGTGACGTGCGAGGTGTGCCCGGCGTCGAACGTGGCCCTGGGCGTCTACGACAAGCCCGCCGACGTCCCCCTGCGCACCCTGTTCGAGGCCGGGGTGCCGATGGCGCTGGGCGCGGACGACCCGCTGCTGTTCGGCTCGCGGCTGGCCGCGCAGTACGACTTCGCCCGCCGCCATCACGACTTCTCGGACGCGGAGCTGGCGGAGCTGGCCCGTCAGTCGATCCGGGGTTCGGCGGCGCCGCAGGACACCAAGGCGAAGCTGCTGGCGGGCGTGGACGACTGGCTGGCCGCGTAACCCCGCTCGCGCGCGGCCGCGCTACAGCCCGGCGCCCACCATCACCGGCTCGTTGACGAGCGTGATCCCGAAGGCGTCCCGGACGCCCGCCACGACCTCGCGGGCGAGGGCGAGCAGGTCCTCGGTCGTGGCCTCGCCCCGGTTGGTGAGGGCGAGGGTGTGCTTGGTGGAGATCCGCGCGGGCCCGCTGCCGTAGCCCTTGGTGAAGCCGGCCTTGTCGATCAGCCAGGCGGCGGAGGTCTTGGTGTGTCCGTCGCCCGCCGGGTAGGAGGGCGGCTCCACGCCCTCGCCCAGGCGCTCCCGCACGCGCGCGTGGAACGCCGCGAAGTCGGCGTCGGTGAGGATCGGGTTGGTGAAGAAGGAGCCGGCGGACCAGGTGTCGTGGTCCTCGGCGTCCAGCACCATCCCCTTCCCCGCCCGCAGCTTCAGCACGGTCTCGCGGGCGGCGGCGAGGGGGACCCGGTCGCCGGCCTCCACGCCCAGCGCGCGGGCGGTCTCGGCGTACTTCAGGGGCGCCGACAGTCCGCCGGCGTCCTCCAGCTCGAAGCGCACGCGCAGGACGACGTACCGCTCGGGGTCGCCCTTGAAGCGGCTGTGGCGGTAGGAGAAGGCGCACTCGGCGTTGGAGAGCGTGACCGTCTCCCCCGCCTGCCGGTCGTAGGCGATCACCTCGGTGATCGTGGAGGAGACCTCCTGGCCGTACGCCCCCACGTTCTGGATCGGGGTCGCGCCGGCGGAGCCGGGGATGCCGGCGAGGCACTCGACTCCGGCGAGCCCGGCCTCGACGGTGCGGGCCACGGCGTCGGTCCACACCTCGCCCGCGGCCAGCTCCAGGCGGGTGCCGGTCAGTTCGACGCCGCGGGTGGCGATGCGCAGCGCGGTGCCGTCGAAGCCCTTGTCGCCGATGACCAGGTTCGAGCCGCCGCCGATCACCAGCAGCGGTGTGCCGTCGGCGTCGGCCGCGCGCACGGCGGCGATCACCTCGGCGTCGGTGGTCGCGGTCACCAGCCGGGTGGCGGGGCCGCCCAGCCGGAAGGTGGTCAGCGGGGCGAGCGGGGCGTCGTGGAGTTCCAGCACGCGCCCCAGCCTACGAGACCCCACCGACACCGCCGACACCGCCGACCGGCGCGGGTCTGCGCGGGCGGCTCCGGTCACGGCACGCGCGTGTGGGGCCCCGCCGGTGTCGGCGGGGCCCCACACGCGTGTGCGCTTCTTCGAGAGCGGTGCGGCGTCGGACGTCGTGCGCGTACGCCGTGCGCGTACGCCGTGCTCAGTGGTCGGCGCCCTCCAGCACCCGGCCCTCGGCGGGCCCGGCCGGAAGGTCCGCATTCGCCGTGGCCGCGCCCTTGCCGGTCCGCCGCATCGACGGGATGAACAGGGTCGCGATCGCGGCCAGGGCGACCACGGCCGCGCCGGTGACCAGGGCGGGCCGCAGTCCGTCCACGAACGTCTGCGCGCTCTCGTAGCCGCCCTGCGCGGCGAAGATCGACCCCATGACGGCGATGCCGAGGGCGCCGCCGACCTCGCGCAGGGCGTTGTTGGCCCCGGAGGCGATGCCCTGCTCCTCGGTGCGGACGCTGGACATCACCAGGTTGGACGCGGGAGCGAAGAACAGGGCCATGCCGATGCCGCTGACGATCAGGCCGGGCAGTTGGGCGGCGTAGGAGACGTCGACGGTCACCACGCCGGCCATCCAGGCGAGCCCGGCGGCCTGGAGGAAGAGGCCGGTGGCGACGACCGGCCGTCCGCCGATCCGGTCGGAGAGGATCCCGGCGATCGGCGCGACGAGCATCGGCATCCCGGTCCAGGGCAGCATCCGCAGGCCCGCCTCGGTGGGCGAGTAGCCGAGGACGCCCTGCATGTACTGGCTGAGCAGGAAGATCGAGCCGAACATGCCGAGGAACATCAGCAGGCTGGCCGCGTTGATGCCGGCGAAGGCCCGGGAGCGGAACAGCCGCATCGGCAGCATGGGGTTGGCGGCGCGGATGCCGTGCAGCACGAAGGCGGCGAGCAGGGCGCTGCCGGCGAACAGTCCGGTCAGCACGACCGGGCTGGTCCAGCCGTCGGCCGGGCCGCGCACCAGGCCGTAGACGATCCCGAAGAGTCCGCCGCTGGCGAGCAGGGTGCCGGGGATGTCGAGGGGCGCGCCGGAGCCGTAGGACTCGGCGAGCCGCAGCCGGGCGAGCGGCAGGAGGGCGAGGCCCAGCGGGACGTTCAGCCAGAAGATCCAGTGCCAGGACACATGCTCGGTGAGGCTGCCGCCGATCAGCGGCCCGGACGCCACGGCGAGGCCGTTGACGGCGCCCCAGATCCCGTACGCCATCCCGCGCTTGGCCTCGGGCACGGCGGCCGTGAGCAGGGTGAGGGTCAGCGGCATCATGATCGCGGCGCCGACGCCCTGCACCGCGCGGGCGGCGATGAGGGAGTCGATGCCGGGTGCCATGGCCGCGGCGGCGGAGGCGCCCGTGAAGATCACCAGGCCGACCTGGAAGAGACGCCGCCGTCCGAACCGGTCACCGAGCGCCGCTCCGAACATCAGCAGCACGGCGAAGGTGAGGGTGTAGGCGCTGACGGTCCATTCGAGATCGTGCAGCGCCCCGCCGAGGTCCTCGCGGATGGAGGGCAGGGCGGTGGTGACGACCAGGTTGTCGAGGGCCGCCATGAATCCGGCGGCCCCGGTGATGACGAGAGCCCAGGCGGCTCCCCCGCGCGGGGCGGTCCGGGTGCTCTGCTGTGCCGTTTCCTGTGACATCTCTCCCCCAGAGAGATCGTTGGTTAGTAATCGCTGACTAACTTTTGAGTCCATGAAACTGCCCGGACCCCCGTACTGCCGCGCACGCGCTTCCTGCGGCTACTTCTCCAGTCGGCCCAGAGCGCGGGCCGCCGGGTAGATCCCCTGCCACACCCGGTGCTCGGGTGCGAACCCCATGGCGACCAGGCAGTTGATGAGCATGCCGTACGCCATGAACGTCGTCGTCTCGTCCACGTCCGCGCCGAGCGGCACATGAACGGTGTCCCACAGCCGCATCCATCCGGCCCGCACGGCCTCGCCGAACTCACGGTCGCCGTCCGCCTCGGCGGCGGCCACGGCGAGGTACGTCTGCATCTGCATCATCAGCCGCTCGGGCTGCTCGACGATGACCTGCGCATACGCGTTCCCCATGGCCATGACGGCTTCCTCGCCCTCAAGGCCCTCGGCCGCCTCCTCGAACATGCGCACGAAGTCGGCCATGCACCGCTCCGAGGCCGCGAGGAAGATCGCCTTCTTGCCCGGGAAGAGCCGGAAGAGATACGGCTGCGAGACACCGACCCGCCGGGCGATCGCCTCGGTGGAGGTGCCGTGATAGCCGCCCCGGGCGAACTCGCTCGTCGCCGCCCGGATGACGCTCTCACGCCGTTCTTCCGCACTCATCCTGGCCATGGAATGAAGTTAGTGCTCAATCACTAACTACGTCAAGGGGGCTGGCACGCGTACGAGTAAGGGGCGCCCCGCAATGGAGAACGCCCCTTACCCGGACCACGTTTCCTCGTCCTCAGGCCAGTCGTACGACCGCCCGGGACATCCCGAGCACCTTCTGGCCGCCGCTGGTCACCGTCAGGTCGACCCGCACGGTGTTGTCGTCGAGCTTGGCCGCCACCTTGCCGGTGACCTCGATCTCGGCGCCCTGGTCGTCGTTCGGGACGACGACGGGCTTGGTGAAGCGCACGCCGTAGTCGACGACCGCGCCCGGGTCCCCGGTCCAGTCGGTGACCACGCGGATCGCCTCGGCCATGGTGAACATGCCGTGCGCGATGACGTCCGGGAGGCCCACCTCCTTGGCGAACCGCTCGTTCCAGTGGATGGGGTTGAAGTCCCCGGAGGCACCCGCGTACTGCACGAGCGTGGCGCGGGTCACCGGGAAGGTCCGCGCCGGCAGCTCGGTGCCGATCTCGACATCGGCGTAAGCGATCCTGGCCGTCATCGGTGTCTCACGCCTCCTCGGCCGCGCGGGCCACGAGCTTGGTCCAGGCGGTCACGACGTGCTCGCCGGCCTCGTCGTGCACCTCGCCGCGGATGTCCAGGATGTCGTTGCCGGCCATCGACTTGATGTTCTCGATGGTCGAGGTCACGGTGAGCCGGTCACCGGCGCGCACCGGGCGCTTGTAGGCGAACTTCTGGTCGCCGTGCACCACCCGGCTGTAGTCGAGGCCGAGCTGGGGGTCCTGGACGACCTGTCCCGCGGCCTTGAAGGTGATGGAGAACACGAAGGTCGGCGGGGCGATCACATCGGCGTACCCGAGCGCCTTGGCGGCCTCCGGGTCGGTGTAGACCGGGTTGCTGTCCCCCACGGCCTCCGCGAACTCGCGGATCTTCTCCCGGCCCACCTCGTACGGGTCGGTGGGCGGGTAGCTCCGCCCCACGAAGGACTGGTCGAGCGCCATGGGCTCGGCACCTCCTGGCTCTTCCTGATAGCTCTGCTGGCTGACAGCTCTACTGGCCGGTATGGGCCCTTCAACGACGTGAGGCCGCCCCCGATCTCTCGGGGACGGCCTCACGTACGAGCCTGATTTATCGCGTCTCGCGGTGCGCGGTGTGCGCGTTGCAACGCGGGCAGTGCTTCTTCATCTCCAGTCGGTCCGGGTTGTTACGCCGGTTCTTCTTGGTGATGTAGTTCCGCTCCTTGCACTCCACGCAGGCCAGCGTGATCTTCGGGCGGACGTCGGTGGCAGCCACGTGAGTGCTCCTTGACGAACGGATAGGACATTTAACGCAAGAAAGAGTAGCCGATCGAAGGACCGACCCCGCAATCGGCTACTGTCAGTAGCGGTGACCGGACTTGAACCGGTGACACAGCGATTATGAGCCGCTTGCTCTACCGACTGAGCTACACCGCTTTGATGTGATCAGGTCCCGCCTCGCGACGGGAACCTCACACACCAGAGCCCCAATACGGAATCGAACCGTAGACCTTCTCCTTACCATGGAGACGCTCTGCCGACTGAGCTATTGGGGCGAGCGATGAAGACATTACACGGTCCGCAGCCGTTCACCCAAATCCGTTTCCGGGGGTCCGCCGCGGCCGCGCGGGAGGCCGTTTCCCCAGCCCTCGCGGCCCTCACGAGCCCCTCCCGGCTCCCGGGGCGCACCGGTACGACTATTGCGCTCCTCCCCGACGGCGCCGGGCCCCCGCCCTAGGCTCGACTCACTCTGTGTGATCTTGCGTCCCCCGCGCAGTGCCCGATCTCCCTGGAGCGCGATGCCCGACAGCCAGCCGCAGCCGTCCCCCTGGTCGTCCTCGTCCGGCGTCCCGGGAGGCACGCCCGAACCGGGCGCCCTGCTGTTGTGCGGGGCCCGTCTGACGGACGGCCGGACCGTGGACGTACGGCTGAGCCGCGGCCGTATCGAGGCGGTCGGCACGGTCGGCAGCCTGGCCACGGGCCCGGCCCGCTCCCCCGGCACCCGCGTGGACCTGAGCGGCTACCTCCTGCTGCCCGCGCCCGCCGAACCCCACGCCCACCCCGACACCGCCCTGTCGGCGGACACCGACGGCCCCGTCTCGTACGCCCCGCCGGACGTCCAGCGGCGTGCCACGGAGGCCGCGCTCCTGCAACTCGGCCACGGCGCGACCGCGTTGCGCGCCCATGTGCGGGTGGGTGACGTCCAGGGCCTCGGCGCGCTGACCGCCGTCCTGCGGGCCCGGCGCTCGCTGCACGGTCTGGCGGACCTCTCGGCGGTGGCGGTGCCGCGGCTGCTGACGGGGGCGGCCGGCGCGGACGGCCTCGCGATGCTGCGGGACGCGCTGAAGATGGGCGCCGCGGTGGTGGGCGGCTGCCCGGACCTGGACCCGGACCCCACGGGGTACGTGGAGGCCGTCCTGGAGGTCGCCTCCGAGCACGGCTGCCCGGTCGACCTGCACACCGACGCCGCCGATCCGGCGCGGCTGGCCCGGCTCGCCGCGATGGCGGGCGGCCTGCGCCCCGGTGTCACCCTCAGCCCCTGCGGCGGCCTCGACCGTCTGCCGGCCGAGGCCGCCGGCCGCACGGCCGACCAGCTCGCCGCCGCCGGGATCAGCGTGGTGTGCCTGCCGCAGGGCGGGTGCGGGGGTTGTGGGGGCGGCGGGGACGGCTGGGGCGGCTGGGGCGGCGCACAGGAGCGCAGCACGGCGCCCGTACGGCTGCTGCGCGCGGCCGGGGTGCGGGTGGCGGCGGGCAGCGGCGCGCTCCGGGACGTCTCCAACCCCGTCGGCCGCGGCGACCCGCTGGAGGCCGCCTATCTGCTCGCCTCCCGCCACGGCCTGCGCCCCGAGGACGCCTACGACGCGGTGAGCGCGTCGGCGCGGGCGGTGCTGGCGCTGCCCGAGGTCCGGGTCGAGGCGGGCTTCCCGGCGGACCTGCTGGCGGTCCGCGGCGACCGTCTCTCCGCGGCGCTCTCCCTTGCGTACAGCCGCATCGTGATCCACCGGGGCCGCGTGGTGGCCCGCACGAGCGCGGTCCGCGAGTACTGCAACTCGGCGGGCTCTTCGACGGCGACGGAAGCGGGGTTGCCTCGGCAGGGGCGGGGGGAGTTGTCGTAGGGGTGCGGGCTGTGTCGGGCGGAGTCGCCGAGCAGACAGGTAGAGGGCTTGGGCCGCCCGGCTGGGTCGCGGTCCGGCGCGGGCGCGAACGACGACGGCCGGGCGTACGGTCGGAAGCATGCGCATTGTCATCGCTGGTGGTCATGGTCAGATCGCGCTGCTGCTGGAGCGTCGGCTCGCCGCGCGCGGGGACGAGGTGGCGGGGATCATCCGCAACCCCGAACAGGCCGACGACCTGAGGGAGGCGGGAGCCGAACCGGTCGTCCTGGACCTGGAGTCGGCGTCGGTCGAGGCGGTCGCGGAGCGGCTGCGCGGAGCGGACGCCGCGGTGTTCACGGCGGGAGCCGGTCCCGGCAGCGGTACGGCCCGCAAGAACACCGTCGACAAGGGCGCGGCAGTGCTGTTCGCGGACGCGGCGGTCCTGGCGGGCGTACGACGGTTCGTGGTCGTGTCGTCGATGGGCGCGAACCCGAAGCACGACGGCCGTGAGGTCTTCGACGTCTATCTGCGCGCCAAGGGCGAGGCGGACGCCCATGTGCAGCGGCAGAAGTCCCTCGACTGGACGATCCTGCGCCCCGGCTCGCTCACGGACGACCCCGGCACGGGCCTGGTCCGCCTGGAGGCGCACACGGGCCGGGGACCGGTGCCCCGCGAGGACGTGGCCGCGGTGCTGGCGGAACTCCTGGACTCCCCGGCGACGGCGGGCCTGACCCTGGAACTGATCGGCGGCCCGGTACCGGTGTCGGTGGCGGTGAAGTCGGTGGCGGGCAACTGAACGAGGCCGAGAAGCCCTGGAAGCCCTAAAACAGGGACAACTGCCCGGGAAACTCCGGCACCGAGTACCCGTCCAACGTGGGCTGCGCGGCCCCCAGTTGTGCCATACGGCGGGAGCCGGCACAGGAGACCAGTTGGCCGATCTCGCGTGCGCCGGGCGGGTCGTGCCGGGCGAACCGTCCGGCGACGACGGCGATCTCGCGACGGCACTCGGGGCAGGTTCTGCGACGGCTGGACATGGGCTCAGTGTGCCCCAGTGGGCCACCCGGGTACCTCCGCGCGACGCACGCCCCGCTCACCGCGCGGAACGGCCCCCGCCTCCCTAGCATCCGAAAGGTGGCACATACCTTCGAGGAACTCGTCCAGAAGCAGCGCGCGGCCGACGAGGCACACGTGAGGGTGCTTCACCTGCGGGACACCTACGGCGCGCCCACCGTCGCCCCTTGGTCGGAGACCCAGACCGACACCTACGAGACCGCCTGGCGCGCCTGGCGCGACCTCGCCCGCGACGTCCAGGCGGCGGTCACGGACTACGCCAAGGAACAGGGCAAGCCCCGCAACGACATCGAGGCAGACGTAAAACGCGAAGCAAAGTCCCCAGAACCAACGGACGAACCCCCGACCGGGGCCTGAGCCGACCACTCATCGCAAAACGACGAAGGGCCCGCCACCTGCTGTAGCAGCAGGTGGTGGGCCCTTCGTTCTCAGCGTGGCGGCGCCAGGATTCGAACCTGGGAAGGCTGAGCCGGCAGATTTACAGTCTGCTCCCTTTGGCCGCTCGGGCACACCGCCGGGTTTCGCTGCCGTTCGAACCGCTTTGCGGCGGTGCTCCGTGGCAACGACGTAAACAATACCCGATGCCGAGGGGTGCTTCGCCACCGGATTGATCTGCGCCGGGAGCAGCTCGGGTGGCTAGGCTTGTCCGGATGCGGCCCGGGTACACGCCGGGCTCGGCGGCCGCCCCACCGTACGCCGACACGCACCCCGATACCCCGATACAAGGAGCCACAGGACATGGCCGACTCCAGTTTCGACATCGTCTCGAAGGTCGAGCGGCAGGAGGTCGACAACGCCCTCAACCAGGCCGCCAAGGAGATCTCGCAGCGCTACGACTTCAAGGGCGTGGGTGCCTCGATCTCGTGGTCCGGCGAGAAGATCCTGATGGAGGCGAACTCCGAGGACCGGGTGAACGCCGTCCTCGACGTCTTCCAGTCGAAGCTGATCAAGCGCGGGATCTCGCTGAAGGCCCTGGAGGCGGGCGAGCCCCAGCTCTCCGGCAAGGAGTACAAGCTCTTCGCGGAGATCAAGGAAGGTATCTCCCAGGACAACGCGAAGAAGGTCGCCAAGCTCATCCGCGACGAGGGCCCCAAGGGCATCAAGGCCCAGGTCCAGGGCGACGAACTCCGCGTCAGCTCCAAGAGCCGCGACGACCTCCAGGCCGTCATCGCCCTGCTGAAGGGCCAGGACTTCGACTTCGCGCTCCAGTTCGTGAACTACCGGTAGCCGGTGGCAGGGAAGGGTGGGTACCCGGGCCCGGAGCCCGAGGGTGCCCACCCTTCTCGTTTGCCGTTCACACGTGTCCGCTAGTCGCGTGAGTTGCCGAAGAGGATGCGGTAGGCGATGAGCAGCACCAGCGAGCCGCCGATCGCCGCGGCCCAGGTGGCCCCGTCGTAGAAGTCCTTGCTGATGGGGTGGTCCAGCCAGCGGGCCGAGATCCAGCCGCCGATGAACGCCCCCGCGATGCCGATGAACGTCGTTCCGATGAAGCCGCCCGGGTCGCGCCCCGGCAGCAGGACCTTGGCGATGACTCCGGCCAACAGCCCCAGGATGATCCAGCCGATGATGCCCATGTCCTGAACCTGCCCCTCCGTGCTGTGCCCTCACTGTCCGGTCGCTGTGATCTTGCTCGCTCCGGACGGGCGGTACTCGCTTCATGTCATGTCGATGTGCACGACGTCAGGACGCCCCCCGCCGGTTCCTGCCGGTCAGTAAGGTGCGGGGCATGACAGGGTCCGGATCCTCCCCTCGGCTGCGACGGACCCTCGGCGTCGGCGACGCCGTCGTCATCGGGCTCGGCTCGATGATCGGGGCGGGCGTCTTCGCCGCCCTCGGTCCCGCCGCGGCCGCGGGCGGTTCCGGGCTGCTCCCCGGGCTCGCCCTCGCCGCACTGATCGCCTACTGCAACGCCATGTCGTCGGCACGGCTCGCCGCCCGGTACCCGGCCTCGGGCGGCACCTACGTGTACGGGCGCGAGCGTCTGGGGGCGTTCTGGGGTTACCTGGCCGGCTGGTCCTTCGTCGTCGGCAAGACGGCCTCCTGCGCCGCGATGGCCCTGACCGTCGGGGCGTACCTCTGGCCCGGGCAGGCGCACGCGGTGGCGGTCGCGGCCGTGGTGGCGCTGACGGCGGTGAACTACGGCGGCGTCCAGAAGTCGGCCTGGCTGACGCGGATGATCGTGGCGGTGGTCCTGGCTGTCCTCGCTTCCGTGGTCGTGGTGTGTCTGGGTTCCGGGACGTCCGACGCGGGGCGGTTGGACATCGGGGCCTCGGGCGGTGCCGGCGGGGTGCTTCAGGCCGCCGGTCTGCTGTTCTTCGCGTTCGCCGGGTACGCGCGCATCGCGACTCTCGGCGAGGAGGTGCGCGATCCGGCGCGCACGATTCCCCTCGCGATCCCCCTGGCCCTGGGCATCACGCTGGTCGTGTACGCGTGTGTGGCGGTCGCCGTCCTTTCCGTGCTGGGCGCGGGCGCCCTGGGCCGGGCCGAGGCGCCGTTGGCGGACGCGGTGCGGGCCGCTGGGGTACCGGGGCTGGTTCCGGTGGTCCGGGTCGGGGCGGCCGTGGCCGCGCTGGGTTCGCTGCTCGCCCTGATCCTGGGCGTCTCGCGCACCTGCCTGGCCATGGCCCGGGACCGCCATCTGCCGGGCGCCCTGGCTGCCGTGCATCCGCGTTTCCGGGTACCGCACCGCGCCGAACTCGCCGTGGGCGCGGTGGTCGCGGTCCTCGCCGCCACGGTGGACGTGCGGGGCGCGATCGGCTTCTCCTCCTTCGGTGTGCTGGTGTACTACGCCGTGGCCAACGCCTCGGCCTGGACCCTGGATCCGTCTCCCGCTTCCCGCGCGCTGCCGGTGGTGGGCTTGGCCGGGTGCCTGGTGCTGGCGTTCGCGCTGCCGGCGACCTCCGTCGTCGTGGGGACGGCTGTGCTGGCGGTGGGTGTGGTCGCGTACGGAGTCCGGCGACGGTGGGCGGGCGGCGGGTCCGGGTCGCGGTAGGGGCGTGGCGCGCGGCCCCGGCGGCTACGGCGTAGCGCCCGCCGCCCCCTGAGCCTGATCCCGACCTGTGCCCAGCCCCTGTTCCCGTTCCTGCGCGGGCGCCACGCGTATCCGGAACTCCGTCCACGGGGCCATCTCCAGCCCCTCGTCCGGGACGTCGTACCAGCCGGTGCCGTCGAGCCAGGCGTTGAGCCAGTCGGTGAGGCCGGGGGCGTCGATGAACCATGCCTGGTCGGGGTCGCCGGGGTTGGGTTCGAAGAGCAGGACCGTCGCCTGCGGGGAGTGGCAGTCCACGCACGCGTACATCCCGCAGCCCCAGTGGGATATCGGCAGGACGCCCTCGGGCCAGGGCCACTCGGGGTCCTCCTGGCCGCTCCTGCGCTGGGCGAGGTACTGGCTGACGGCGGAGGGTTCGCCGGCGGGGGCGCTGTCGAGCAGGGGCAGCAGGCCGTACTCCGGGCCGAACCCGCCGTCCCCCGTGCGCAGATAGAGGTCGGCGAGGAGCGGGGGCAGGCGGAATCCGAGGGCGGACTCGGCGCGGGCCAGGGTGGCGGCGTCCGCGGGATCGGGGAGTGAGGGCCAGCCCCAGGGGCGGGTGGTGGCCGCCTTGGCCGCCACCCTCGCCAGCAACTGCTCGTTCTCGGTCATGCGTTCATGGTGCACGGCGCCACTGACAATCGGGCCGGCCTGTGGACGGCCGCCCCGCTGTGGACAACCGGGCCACCCCTGCGGGGGACCCCGGTGTGCCAGCGGCTCCCTGGTACCCGATCAGCCCACGGTCAGTGGCCGGTCAGCGCCCGGCGAACGGCTCGTCCGAGGGCACGATCTCGCGGCCCAGCGGGAACAGCGAGATCGGGATCATCTTGAAGTTCGCGATGCCGAACGGGATTCCGATGAGGGTGAGGCACAGGGCGATGCCGGTGACGATGTGTCCGATGGCCAGCCACCAGCCGGCCAGCACCAGCCAGAGCACATTGCCGACGCAGGAGGCGGCACCGGCGTCACGGCGCTCGACGGTCGTGTAGCCGAACGGCCAGAGGGCGTAGATGCCGATGCGGAACGCCGCGATGCCGAACGGGATGCCGATGATGGTGATGCAGAGCAGCAGGCCCGCCAGCAGGTAGGCGAGGAACAGCCAGAAGCCGCTCAGGACGAGCCAGATGACGTTCAGGATGGTCTTCACTGCGGTCGACCTGCCATTTTCTCCAGCCGGGCGATGCGTTCCGCCATCGGCGGGTGCGTAGAGAACATCTTGGACATGCCCTGACCGGGACGGAAGGGGTTCGCGATCATCATGTGGCTCGCGGTCTCGATACGGGGCTCGGGGGGCAGCGGGAGCTGCTTGGTACCGGCGTCCAGCTTGCGCAGCGCGCTGGCGAGGGCGAGCGGGTCGCCGGTGAGCTGGGCACCGGAGGCGTCCGCCTCGTACTCGCGGGAGCGGCTGATGGCGAGCTGGATGAGGGTGGCCGCCAGGGGTCCCAGGATCATGATGAGGAGCATGCCCAGGATGCCGGGGCCGTCGTCGTCGTTGGAGCGGCCGATCGGGATCAGCCAGGCGAAGTTGACGAGGAACATGATCACGGAGGCGAGGGCGCCCGCCACCGAGGAGATGAGGATGTCCCGGTTGTAGACGTGGCTGAGTTCGTGGCCGATGACGGCGCGCAGTTCACGCTCGTCGAGGATGCGCAGGATGCCTTCCGTGCAGCACACGGCGGCGTTGCGCGGGTTGCGGCCGGTCGCGAAGGCGTTGGGCGCCTCCGTCGGGGAGATGTACAGGCGGGGCATGGGCTGGCGGGCCTGGTTGGAGAGTTCGCGGACCATCCGGTAGAGGGCCGGTGCCTCGAACTCGCTGACCGGGCGGGCGCGCATGGCGCGCAGTGCCAGCTTGTCGCTGTTCCAGTACGCGTACGCGTTCGTGCCGAGCGCGATCACGACCGCGACGACGAGTCCGGCGCGGCCGAAGAAGCTGCCGATGACGATGATGAGCGCGGACAGTCCCCCGAGGAGTACTGCGGTCCTGAGCCCGTTGTGCCGGCGGTGCACGGTACGCCCTCCAAGTCGTGCAGCAGGGGAACCCTTTGCTTGCGGATCTGTGCTGTTCTCCGGTGGCCCTGGTCTCGTGATGCCACGTCCAGTGGACCCTCCCGTACTGGTCAACGCCAGGCGGAGGCCACTAGTTCCCTTGTGCAGACGGGCGCGGGTGTGGGCCGTCCGGGTGACGGCGGGGCCGTACGCGCGCGTGGGCAGCGTGCGAGGGGGCCGGACGGCGTGCGGCGGCGCGTGGCCGGTGCTCGGGTCAGAAGAGGCCGGTGTCGGCGAAGCGCAGGGCGAGCTGGGGGGCGCCGGAGAGGACGATGCCGATGACCGCGGTGAGGGCGATCGCGGCGGTGAGGGGTGCGGGCACGCGGTGTCTCGCCGTTTCGCCCTCGGGGGCGCGGAACAGCAGGCTCGTCCACCGGAGGTAGTAGGAGAGCGCGATCACCACGTTGACGGCCATGACGACGGCGAGCCAGCCGAGGCCGGCGTCGACGGCCGCCGCGAAGACGGTGACCTTCGCGAAGAGACCGATGACGCCCGGCGGGAGTCCGGCGAGGCAGAGCAGGAAGAAGGCGAGGAGGAGCGCGGAGAGCGGGTTCCTGGCGTAGAGGCCGCGGTAGTCCGTGAGGCGGTTCCGCGGGCTCGTACGGCCGACCAGGGCGGCGACGGCGAAGGCGCCCAGGTTCACGGCGGCGTACATGAGGGCGTACGCGAGTGTGGAGCCCACGGCGTGTTCGGCGTCGTCGGAGTACGCGGCGGCGGCGATCGGGACGAGGAGGTAGCCGGCCTGTCCGACCGAGGACCAGGCGAGCAGGCGTACGGCGCTGTACGCGCGTGTGGCCTGCTGGCGGAGGGCGCCGACGTTGCCGACGGTCATGGTGAGCGCGGCGAGGGCGGCCAGGGCGGGGCCCCAGACGTCGGCGTAGGACGGCAGGCCGACGACGGTGACGAGGATGAGGCCGGAGAAGCCGACCGCCTTGCCGACGACCGACAGATAGGCGGCGACTGGGAGCGGGGCGCCGGTGTAGGTGTCGGGGACCCAGAAGTGGAAGGGCACGGCGGCGGTCTTGAAGGCGAAGCCGACCAGGGTGAGGACCACGCCGGTCTGGGCGAGGGTGTCGAATCGGCCGTCGACGTGCTGGATGCGCTCGGCGATCTGCGTGAGGTACAGGGTGCCGGTCGTCGCGTAGACGAAGCTGATGCCCATCAGGCTGACGGCGGTCGCGGTGACGGAGGACAGGAAGAACTTCAGGGCCGCCTCGGAGGACCTGCGGTCGCCGTGGCGCAGGCCGACGAGGGCGAACGCGGGCAGGGAGGCGACCTCCAGGGCGACGACGAGGGTGGCGAGGTCGCGGGAGGCGGGCAGCAGGGCGGCGCCGGCGGCGGAGGACAGCAGCAGGAACCAGAACTCGCCTTCGGGGAGTCGGCCGCGGGCGTCCTTGAGGGCGGTGACCGACAGCAGGGCCGCCAGGAGGGCTCCGCCGAGGACGAGGAACTGGATGACGAGGGTGAAGCGGTCGGCGGTGTAGCTGCACACGGCCGGGTCGCCGTTCAGGCAGAACGTGGAGCGGTCGCCGTCCAGGAGGGGCAGCAGCAGGGCTGTGGCGGCGGCGAGGCCCGCGACCGAGAACCAGCCGAGCAGCGGCTTCCTGGATTCGCTCAGGAACAGGTCGGCGACGAGGACGGCGAGGGCGACCACGGCCGCGAGGGTCGGCGGGGCGATGGCGAGCCAGTCGACGGACTGGACCAGCGACGCGGCGAGGGGCTGGGCCGGGGCGCTCATCGGGTGCCTCCTGCGAGGAGCTGCTGCACGGCGGGGTCGGTCAGGCCGAGGAGGGCCTTGGGCCACAGGCCGGCGACGACGGTGAGGGCGACGAGCGGGGTCCAGGCCGCGAACTCGTAACTCTGGACGTCGGCGAGCTTCGGGGCGTCCTGCGGAAGGCTGCCCATGCACACGCGTCGGACCACGACGAGCAGGTAGGCGGCCGTGAGGAGCGTGCCGAACGCGGCGATCGCGGTGAACGTGAGGAAGGCGGGGCGGCTGAGTCCTGCGGCGGGGTCGAACGCGCCGAACATCGCGAGCATCTCGCCCCAGAACCCGGCCAGGCCGGGCAGGCCGAGCGAGGCGACGGCGGCGAAGGCGAGCAGGCCGCCGAGGCGGGGCGCCTTGCCGTACAGGGCGGCGCCGGACTGTTCGGCGAGGGTGTCGAGGTCGGTGGTGCCCGTGCGGTCCTTCAGGGCTCCGACCAGGAAGAAGAGCAGGCCGGTGATGAGGCCGTGGGCGATGTTGGCGAACAGGGCGCCGTTGACTCCGGTCGGGGTGGTGGAGGCGATGCCGAGCAGGACGAAGCCCATGTGGCCGACGGAGGAGTAGGCGATCAGGCGCTTGAGGTCGCCCTTCGCGCCCTTCTTGGCGAGGGCCAGGCAGGCCAGGGAGCCATAGATGATCCCTACGACGGCGAAGGCGGCGAGGTAGGGCGCGAAGGTGTGGAAGCCGGCGGGCGCGATCGGGAGGATAATCCGGACGAACCCGTACGTACCCATCTTGAGCAGGAGGCCGGCCAGCAGGACCGAGCCGACGGTCGGGGCGGCGGTGTGGGCGTCGGGCAGCCAACTGTGCAGGGGCCACATCGGGGTCTTGACCGCGAGCCCGAGACCGATCGCCAGAACGGCGATGACCTGCACGGATGCGGTCAGCGACCGGCCGTTGTCAGTGGCGAGTGCCACCATGTCGAAGGTGCCCGCCTTGATTCCGATCAGGAGCAGGCCGAGCAGCATGACGACGGATCCGAGCAGCGTGTACAGGATGAACTTCATCGCCGCGCCGGCCCGGCCCTCGCCGCCCCAGCGGGCGATGAGGAAGTACATCGGGATCAGGACCATCTCGAAGGCGAGGAAGAACAGCAGCAGGTCGAGGACGGCGAAGGTGGCGAGGGTGCCGGACTCCAGGACGAGCAGCAGGGCGACGAAAGCCTTCGGGGTCGGGCCCGCGGGCATCTTGAAGTACGAGTAGAGCGCGCAGAGGAAGGTCAGCAGCGCGGTCAGGACCAGAAGGGGGAGGGAGATGCCGTCGATGCCGAGGTGGATGCGCACGTCGAGTGCGGGAATCCATCTGATGTCCGTGCCGGCCTGCATCTTCGAGGGCTGGTCGTGGTCGAAGCCGGCCGTGAGGACGATCGCGGCGGCGAGGATCACACCGGTGACCGTGACGCCGTGCCGGAGCACGGCCTGCTCGGGCGACTTCCCCTTCAGTCCGGGCGGGGCGGGCAGCAGGGCCGCGGCGGCGCCCAGGAGCGGGCCGACGACGACGAACGCCAGAAGGAACTGCATCACGGACTCGTTGATATCGATCACGCCTGCTCACGCTCCCGAGGCGACGAGAAGGGCGGCGACCGCCAGGACGACGGTGCTGGCGAGCAGCGCGCTCACATAGGTCTGGACGTTGCCGGTCTGGGCCCGCCGTACGGCGATGCCGAGCCAGCGGGGCAGGGTGCCCGCACCGCGTACGTAGGTGTCGACGACCTCGCGGTCGAGGAACCGCACGAGGCTCGCGGCGGCCTGGACCGGGCGGACGAACAGCGCCCCGTAGACCGCGTCGAGGTGGAAGCCGACGGCCGCGTGGCGGTGCAGCGGGCCGAGCAGGAGCCGCCCGGGGTCGGCCGGGTCGGGTGCGGAGGCCACGTCTCCGTACGCGGGCGCGTGGGTGGCGATCGCCTCGGCCTCGATCCGGCCCGCGTCGCTGTCGGGGTGGGCGGCGACCGCGCCGAGCGGGGTGACGGCGGTGAGCGCGGTGAGGTGGCGCCAGGCCGCGTAGGTGACGATCCCGCCGGCCAGGGCCACGCCGGTGCCGATCACCGAGGTGACCAGGGTGGGCGCGAGGTCGCCGCCGTCGAACCAGTCGGGCAGCGTGCGGTAGGCGAGCCCGCCGAGCGCGAGGGAGGGGACGGCGAGCACCCACAGCACGACGGTCATGGACAGCGGCTGGCGGCCGTGGTCGGGGGCCTCGGCGCCCCGGCCGCGGAAGGCGAGCAGCCACAGGCGAGCCGCGTAGGCGGCGGTGAGGAGGGCGGTGAGCAGGCCGGAGACGAGGATCAGCCAGCCCGCGGCGCCGGGCGCGTGCTCGGTGTGGCCGGTCGTGACGTGCTCGGCGGCGCCGAGGACGGACTCCTTGGAGAAGAAGCCGCTGAACGGCGGGATCGCGGCGAGCGCGAGGAGCGCCACGGTCATCGTCCAGAAGGCGTCGGGCACACGGTCGCGCAGATGGCTCATGCGGGACATGGCGGCCAGCGAGTTGGTGCCGGCGGCGTGGATGATCACGCCGGCCGCGAGGAACAGCAGGCCCTTGAAGGCGCCGTGCGAGAGGAGGTGGAAGACGGCGGCACCCCGGTCGCCCACGGCGAGGGCGCCGGTCATGTAGCCGAGCTGGCCGATCGTCGAGTAGGCGAGGACGCGCTTGATGTCGTCCTGGGCGAGCGCGGCGAGGCCCGAGCCGACCATGGTGACGGCCGCCATCACGGCGAGGACGACCATCGCGGCCTGCGACGCCTCGAACACCGGGAGGAGACGGGCGACGAAGTAGACACCGGCGGCGACCATCGTCGCGGCGTGGATCAGCGCGGAGACGGGGGTCGGGCCCGCCATCGCGTCGGGCAGCCAGGTGTGCAGCGGGAACTGCGCCGACTTGCCGGCCACGCCCGCCAGGAGCAGCAGGGCGATGAGCGTCGGATGGTCGAGTCCGCCCTGCTCAACCGTGGCGAGGACCTTCGTGATCCGGAAGGAGCCGGTGTCGGTGGCGAGCGCGAAGAGACCGAGGAGGAAGGGGACGTCTCCGAGCTTGGTGACGAGGAACGCCTTGATCGAGGCGGCGCGGGCCTCCGGGGTCTCCCAGTAGTGGCCGACGAGGAAGTAGGAGCAGATGCCCATGACCTCCCAGCCGACCAGCAGCACGATCAGGTCGCCGGTGTAGACGACGAGCAGCATCGCGGAGGTGAAGAGGGAGACGAGCGCGGCGTAGGAGGGGTAGCGGGGGTCGTCGCGGAGGTAGCCGGTCGAGTAGATCTGCACGCAGCCGGCGACCAGGCAGACCAGGGCGGCGACCAGCGCGGCGAAGCCGTCGATGTGCAGGGCCAGTTCGATCGGGACCGAGCCGGTGGGGGTGAGTTCGGTGGCCGCATCGACGGCGGCGTCCCCGCCCTGGCGTACGGCGACGAGGGCGGCCAGCACGAGGGAGGTGAGGACGGGCAGGACGGCGAGCGGGCGGACGAAGCCGGGGGCGGTGCGGCCGAGGAGCAGCCCGGCGACGGCGCCCAGGAAGGGAAGGAGGGGGACGAGGACGGCGAGGGTGGTCGTGGTCACGCGGTGGCCTCAGCCTTCTCGGTCCCGTCGGTGGTGGAAGTGCCGGTGGTGAGGGTGCCTGGGGTGGAGGCGTCGCCGTCGTCGGCCGTGGGGCTCTCGTGGCCCTCGGCGGTGTCGCGGAGCCGGTCGATGTCCGAGGTGCCGCGGTTGCGGTACACGGCGAGGACGATCGCCAGGCCGATGCCGATCTCGGCGGCGGCGATGGCGATGGTGAAGAGGGTGAGGGCCT
>NZ_JAANNX010000181.1:0-1459 GCF_013363615.1 Streptomyces sp. CAI-85
GTCGGCGGAGGGGAACTTCTCGAAGGCGAAGCGCGGGGCCTTGACGACGACGTAGTCGAGGGTCGGCTCGAAGGAGGCCGGGGTCTCGCGCGTGATGTCGTTCGGGATCTCGTCCAGGGTGTAGCCGACGGCGAGCTTGGCCGCGATCTTGGCGATCGGGAAGCCGGTCGCCTTGGAGGCGAGCGCCGAGGACCGCGACACACGCGGGTTCATCTCGATGACGATGACGCGGCCGTCCTCGGGGTTCACCGCGAACTGGATGTTGCAGCCGCCGGTGTCCACGCCGACCTCGCGGATCACGGCGATGCCGATGTCGCGCAGGATCTGGTACTCGCGGTCGGTCAGCGTCATCGCCGGGGCGACGGTGATCGAGTCGCCGGTGTGCACGCCCATGGGGTCGAAGTTCTCGATGGAGCAGACGACCACGACGTTGTCGTGCTTGTCGCGCATCAGCTCCAGCTCGTACTCCTTCCAGCCGAGGATGGACTCCTCCAGGAGCACCTCGGTGGTCGGGGAGAGCGTGAGGCCCTGGCCGGCGATACGGCGCAGCTCCTCCTCGTCGTGCGCGAAGCCGGAGCCGGCGCCGCCCATGGTGAAGGAGGGGCGGACGACGACCGGATAGCCGCCCAGCTCGTCGACGCCCGCGAGGACCTCGTCCATGGTGTGGCAGATGACCGAACGGGCGGACTCGCCGTGCCCGATCTTGCGGCGGACCTCCTCCACGACCTCCTTGAACAGGTCGCGGTCCTCGCCCTTGTTGATCGCCTCGACGTTGGCGCCGATCAGTTCGACGCCGTACTTCTCCAGGACGCCGTTCTCGGCGAGGGAGATCGCCGTGTTGAGGGCCGTCTGGCCGCCCAGGGTGGGCAGCAGCGCGTCGGGGCGCTCCTTGGCGATGATCTTCTCGACGAACTCGGGGGTGATCGGCTCGACGTAGGTGGCGTCGGCGATCTCCGGGTCGGTCATGATCGTCGCCGGGTTGGAGTTGACCAGGACGACCCGCAGGCCCTCGGCGCGCAGGATGCGGCACGCCTGGGTGCCGGAGTAGTCGAACTCGGCGGCCTGGCCGATGACGATCGGGCCGGAGCCGATGACCAGGACGGACTGGATATCGGTGCGCTTAGGCACGCTGGCCCTCCATCAAAGCTGTGTCCATCAAAGACGTGAAGCGGTCGAACAGGTAGGCGGCGTCGTGCGGGCCGGCTGCCGCTTCGGGGTGGTACTGGACGGAGAAGCCGGGCTGGTCGAGCAGCCGCAGCCCCTCCACGACGTCGTCGTTGAGGCAGACGTGGGAGACCTCGGCGCGGCCGAAGGGCGTCTCGCTGACCTTGTCGAGCGGCGCGTCCACGGCGAAGCCGTGGTTGTGCGCGGTGACCTCGACCTTGCCCGTCGTCCGGTCCTGGACCGGCTGGTTGATGCCGCGGTGGCCGTACTTCAGCTTGTAGGTGCCGAAGCCGAG
>NZ_JAANNX010000182.1:0-1456 GCF_013363615.1 Streptomyces sp. CAI-85
GAAGGTGGTCTTGGACAGCTCGACGTACCAGTCGAAGACCTCGTCCCACGCGAAGTGGAACAGCGCGTCGGAGAGCTTCGCGAACTGGAAGTCCTCGTAGAGCGCGTCGACTTCGGCGACGACGGAGTTGAGGCGGGAGAGGATCCAGCGGTCCGTGGCCGACATCGCCGACGGCTCCGGCAGGGGGCCGTCCACCGTCGCGCCGTTCATCAACGCGAAGCGCGTCGCGTTCCAGATCTTGTTGGCGAAGTTGCGGGAGCCCTGGACCCAGTCCTCGCCGATCGGGACGTCGACGCCCGGGTTGGCGCCGCGCGCGAGGGTGAAACGGAGCGCGTCGGAGCCGTACTTGTCCATCCAGTCCAGCGGATTGACCGCGTTCCCGAAGGACTTGGACATCTTCTTGCCGAACTGGTCGCGGACCATGCCGTGCAGGGCGATGGTGTGGAACGGCGGGGTGCCGTCCATCGCGTACAGGCCGAACATCATCATCCGGGCGACCCAGAAGAACAGGATGTCGTAGCCGGTGACCAGGACGGAGTTCGGGTAGAACTTCGCGAGCGACTCGGTCTGTTCGGGCCAGCCGAGCGTGGAGAACGGCCACAGGCCGGAGGAGAACCAGGTGTCGAGGACGTCGGTGTCCTGGTGCCAGCCCTCGCCGGTGGGGACCTCGTCGTCGGGGCCGACGCAGACGACCTCGCCGTTCGGGCCGTACCAGACCGGGATGCGGTGGCCCCACCACAACTGCCGTGAGATGCACCAGTCGTGGAGGTTGTCGACCCAGTCGAAGTACCGCTTCTCCATCTCCTGCGGGTGGATCTTGACCCGGCCGTCGCGGACGGCGTCACCGGCGGCCTTGGCCAGCGGGCCGACCTTGACCCACCACTGCATGGACAGGCGCGGCTCGATGGTGGTCTTGCAGCGCGAGCAGTGGCCGACGGAGTGGACGTAGGGCCGCTTCTCGGCGACGATCCGGCCCTCGGCGCGCAGCGCGGCGACGATGGCCGAGCGGGCCTCCAGCCGGTCCAGGCCCTGGAAGGGGCCGTGGGCCGTGATGACGGCGTGCTCGTCCATGACGGTGAGGGACGGCAGGTCGTGGCGCTGGCCGATCTCGAAGTCGTTCGGGTCGTGGGCCGGGGTCACCTTGACGGCGCCGGTGCCGAATTCGGGGTCGACGTGCGTGTCGGCGACGACCGGGATGGAGCGGTCGGTCAGCGGGAGGCGGATCTCCTTGCCGACCAGGTGCTTGTAGCGCTCGTCGTCGGGGTGGACGGCGACGGCGGTGTCACCGAGCATCGTCTCGGCGCGGGTGGTGGCGACGACGATGGTGTCGTCCCCCTCGCCGTACTTCATCGAGACGAGCTCGCCGTCGTCGTCCTGGTACTCGACCTCGATGTCCGAGATCGCGGTGAGACAGCGCGGGCACCAGTTGATGATGCGCTCGGCGCGGTAGATCAGC
>NZ_JAANNX010000183.1:0-1450 GCF_013363615.1 Streptomyces sp. CAI-85
GAACTGCGCGAAGCGGTCCAGGACGATCTTCTCGCCGAGGTTGGCGTTGGCCTCGTCGACGTACGCCTGGACGGTCTTGCCGGCCTCGATCTCGGAGGCGAGCAGGGCCTCCAGGTCGGCCGGGGCGGTCTTGGCGACGTGCTCGGCGATGGTCTTGGCCACGGCCTGGAACTTCTCGCCCTTGGCGACGAAGTCCGTCTCGCACTTCAGCTCGACCAGGACACCGGAGGCGTTGTCGTCGGCGATGATCGCGACCACGGCGCCGTTCTCGGCGGAGCGGCCCTCGCGCTTGGCGACGCCCTTCTGGCCCTTGATCCGGAGCGCCTCGACGGCCTTCTCGACGTTGCCGTCGGCCTCGTCCAGGGCCTTCTTGCAGTCCATCATGCCGGCGCCGGTGAGCTCGCGGAGCTTCTTGACGTCAGCGGCGGTGTAGTTCGCCATGAGTCTTGAGTCTTTCTCGAAGTCTGGAAGATCGGAGATCCGCACGGGCCCGCGACCGGCGTGCGGCCGGATCGCGGGCGTCATGTCGGCCTGCGGGTGACGGGTGGGGGCGGGGTTGAGGCCGCCCCCACCGTCAACGCCGGTGTCAGGCCTCGTCGCCCTCGGCCTTGACCTCGGCGGCGGCGTTCTCGACGGCCTCGGAGATCGGGGCGTCGGGGGCGGGGGACTCGGCGGCGACCTCGACGGCCTGCGCGGCCTCGTCGGCCTTCTTCTCGCCCTCGAGCAGGTCGCGCTCCCACTCGGCCAGCGGCTCGCCCGCGGCCTTCTCGCCCTTGTCGCCGGTGGCGACGCCGGAACGGGCGATGAGGCCCTCGGCGACGGCGTCGGCGATCACGCGGGTGAGCAGGGTGACGGAGCGGATCGCGTCGTCGTTGCCCGGGATCTTGTAGTCGACCTCGTCGGGGTCGCAGTTCGTGTCGAGGATGGCGACGACCGGGATGTTCAGCTTCCGGGCCTCGCCGACCGCGATGTGCTCCTTCTTGGTGTCCACGATCCAGACGGCGCTGGGAACCTTGGACATCTCACGGATACCACCGAGGGTCTTCTCCAGCTTGGCCTTCTCGCGCGAGAGCACGAGAAGCTCCTTCTTGGTGAGACCGGACGCGGCGACGTCCTCGAAGTCGATCTGCTCGAGCTCCTTCAGGCGCTGAAGGCGCTTGTAGACGGTCGAGAAGTTGGTGAGCATGCCGCCCAGCCAGCGCTGGTTGACGTAGGGCATGCCGACGCGGGTGGCCTGCTCGGCGATGGCCTCCTGCGCCTGCTTCTTCGTGCCGACGAACATGACCGTGCCGCCGTGGGCGACGGTCTCCTTGACGAACTCGTAGGCGCGGTCGATGTACGACAGCGACTGGAGCAGGTCGATGATGTAGATGCCGTTGCGCTCGGTGAAGATGAAGCGCTTCATCTTCGGGTTCCAGCGACGGGTCTGGTGACCGAAGTGGACGCCGCT
>NZ_JAANNX010000184.1:0-1421 GCF_013363615.1 Streptomyces sp. CAI-85
AGCCAGTAGCGCCGTCGTTGGAAGGCGTAGGTGGGCAAGTCGACGCGCTGGGCGCCGGTCCCGGTGAACACCGCCTTCCAGTCCACGTCGACACCGTGCGCCCAGGCCCGGGCCAGCGCCGACAACAGCGCCTTCTCCTCCGGCCGGCCGCCGCGCAGCGCCGGAACGAACACCGCATCGCCGGCCACCTGCGAACCCGGGCCGGTCAGGACGCCGTCCGGGCCCAGCTCCAGGAACACCGAGACGCCTTGGGCGGCCAACTCCCGCACGCCGTCGGCGAAACGGACCGCCTCACGGACGTGGCGTACCCAGTAGTCCGGGGTGCAGATCTCCGTCGACGCGGCGAGTCGGCCGGTCAGGTTCGACACCAGCGGGACCTGCGGGGCCGTGTAGGTCAGGCCTTCGGCGACCGCCCGGAACTCCGCCAGCATCGGCTCCATGCGCGGCGAGTGGAAGGCGTGCGAGACCGCCAGCCGCTTCGTACGACGGCCCTGCGCCGACAACTCCGCCGCCAATGCCGTGACCGCGTCCTCGTCGCCGGAAATCACCACCGACGTGGGCCCGTTGAGAGCCGCGATACCCACCTGGCCCTCACGCCCCGCGAGCAGGCCTTGAACCTCTTCCTCGGTGGCCTCCACCGCCACCATCGCCCCACCAGCAGGCAGCGCATCCATCAACCGACCACGCACCGCCACCAGACGAGCCGCATCCTCAAGCGACCACACCCCAGCCACATGCGCAGCCACCAACTCACCCACCGAATGCCCGCCCACGAAGTCGGGGCGCACACCGAAGGACTCGGCGAGCCGGAACAGGGCCACCTCTACGGCGAACAGCGCCGCCTGCGTGAACACCGTCCGATCCAGCACACCGGCCTCGGAGCCGAAGACGACATCCCGCAGACCGACACCCAGTTCCGCATCCAGAGCGGCACACGCGGCGTCGAAAGCCTCGGCGAAGACAGGGAAACGCTCGTACAGCTCGCGGCCCATCCCCAGCCGCTGCGACCCCTGACCGGAGAACAGCACTGCCAGGCGGCCACCGGCCGCAGCGGCGCCCCCGATGAGGCTGGGCGCCGACTCGCCCCGCGCCAACGCCTCCAGCCCGGCCACCAACTCCTCATCCGAGGAGCCGACCACCACGGCCCGGTCCTCCAAAGCCGCCCGCCCCGCCAGCGACCAGCCCACATCCACCGGCGAAACACCCTCGCCCACACGAGACACCAGCCGCTCCGCCTGCGCCCGCAACGCCCCTTCCCCACGCCCGGACACCACCCACGGCACCACCGAAGGCACCACACTCGCACCCTCGGCCACCGACCCCGGAACCTCCGGAGCCTCCTCCACGATCACATGCGCGTTCGTGCCACTCACACCGAAGGAGGAGATGCCCGCCCGGCGCGGTCCTCCCGTCTCCGGCCA
>NZ_JAANNX010000185.1:0-1400 GCF_013363615.1 Streptomyces sp. CAI-85
CGATGCCGAACATCTCGCGGGCCACCCGGGCGGCGATGATGTTGGAGTTGTCGCCACTGGAGACGGCGGCGAAGGCGCCCGCCTCCTCGATACCGGCCTCGCGCAGGGTGTCCTGGTCGAAACCGACTCCGGTGACCCGGCGGCCGCCGAAACCGGAGCCCAAACGTCGGAAGGCGGTGGGGTCCTGGTCGATCACGGCGACCGTGTGCCCCTGTTGCTCCAGGGTCTGGGCGAGAGCGGAACCCACTCTGCCGCAGCCCATGATGACGATGTGCACGACCGTCCTTCCGAGTCAAGAAGTCAAGATGTCAATAAGTTCTCTTGCGTGGCTCAGAACAGGGTCTCAGACCGTCGACCAAGCTACACACGCGCGGTCGATGTGGGGCACCCCCGTGCACGGTCGGGACGGTCAGCGGCGGCTGATGCTCCAGAGGCTGAAGAAGGTGAGGATTCCGAGGCCGACGAGGGTGCCGACGGCGCCGATCAGCTCCGCGGTCGAGTGCATGGAACCTCCGAGTGGCGGCAGCGGGCCAGGAGTTTGTCATATAGACATGGCGATCGGTGCCGCCGTGGAATCCGTAGCCGTGCCGTGGCCGATTTCACCCGTGAGGCAGACGCGACGTCCCGGCGGCGGGGGAGGGTGGGCGTCCTCGTGTTCGACGGCATACGATCCTCTGTTGTGTCCAAACTGACCGACGTGCCCAAGCGGATTCTGATCGGGCGCGCACTGCGCAGCGACCGGCTGGGGGAGACCCTCCTGCCGAAGCGCGTCGCCCTGCCCGTCTTCGCTTCCGACCCGCTGTCCTCCGTGGCCTACGCGCCCGGGGAGGTGCTGCTGGTCCTGTCCATCGCGGGCTTGTCGGCCTACCACTTCAGCCCGTGGATCGCCCTCGCGGTCGTCGTCCTGATGTTCACGGTCGTCGCCTCCTACCGGCAGAACGTGCACGCCTACCCCAGCGGCGGCGGTGACTACGAGGTCGCCACCACCAACCTGGGCGCCAAGGCCGGGCTGACCGTCGCGAGCGCCCTGCTCGTCGACTACGTCCTCACCGTGGCCGTGTCCATCGCCTCCGGCATCGAGAACCTCGGCTCCGCCGTCCCCTTCGTGGTCGAGCACAAGGTGGCCTGCGCGGTCGGCGTGGTCGTCCTGCTGACCGTGATGAACCTGCGCGGCGTCAAGGAGTCGGGCAAGCTCTTCGCCATCCCGACCTATGTGTTCGTCACGGGCGTCTTCATCATGATCGCGTGGGGCGCGTTCCGGGGCCTGGTCCTCGGCGACACCATGCGGGCACCGACCGCCGACTACCAGATCAAGCCCGAGCACCAGGGTCTCGCGGGCTTCGCGCTCGTCTTCCTGCTGCTGCGCGCCTTCTCCTCCGGCTGCGCCGCGCTCACCGGCG
>NZ_JAANNX010000077.1:0-21259 GCF_013363615.1 Streptomyces sp. CAI-85
GCTGCGGGTGGCTGTCGGGGAAGGCGCCCAGCGCCATCAGCGTGGTGGTGACGGGCGCGCCGGTCAGCTCGGCGAGGACCTTCAGCTCGGCGGTGGCGCCGGCTTTGAGGACACCGCCGCCGACGTACAGCACGGGCCGCTTGGCGGCCGTGATCAGCTTGGCGGCCTCGCGGATCTGCTTGGCGTGCGGCTTGGTCACCGGGCGGTAGCCGGGCAGGTCCATGACCGGCGGCCAGGAGAACGTCGTCTTCGTCTGGAGGATGTCCTTGGGGATGTCGACCAGGACCGGGCCGGGGCGGCCGGTGGAGGCGATGTGGAACGCCTGCGCGATGGTCCGCGGGATGTCCTCGGCCTTGGTGACCAGGAAGCTGTGCTTGGTGATCGGCATGGTGATGCCGACGATGTCCGCCTCCTGGAAGGCGTCCGTGCCGATCGCCTTGGACGCGACCTGGCCGGTGATCGCGACGAGCGGCACCGAGTCCATGTGGGCGTCCGCGATCGGGGTGACCAGGTTGGTCGCGCCGGGGCCCGAGGTGGCCATGCAGACGCCGACCTTGCCGGTGGCCTGCGCGTAGCCGGTGGCCGCGTGGCCGGCGCCCTGCTCGTGGCGGACCAGGACGTGATGGACGCGGGTGGAGTCCATCATCGGGTCGTAGGCGGGCAGGATCGTACCGCCGGGAATGCCGAATACCGTGTCGGCGCCGACCTCCTCGAGGGAGCGGATGAGGGACTGCGCGCCCGTGACGTGCTCGACGGGGGCGGAGTGTGCTCCGGATCGGGGCCGCGGCTGCGGATGAGCCCCGGTGGCCTGCTCGGTCATCGGCATTCTCTTCTCGATGCTGAGGGTTCTACTGCGGGTTCTTGCGGGTTTTGTGCAACAAAAAACCCCTCGTGCCAGAAGGCAAGCGAGGGGAGCGCGCCGGGTGTGGGTCGCTGGGATTCCGGGTCCGACCGGACGTCACCAGCTTCAGCCGACGCGCTTTCCAAGTACGAGAATTCGGGTGCGCATGGCATTGACCCTCCCCCTGGCGCGCACCGACTGTCAAGTGGGTGGGACAGGAGTCTCATTATGTGAGCGAAGGACACTTCCGCTCCCCAGGACGGCGGTCACCCCACTACCGGTGTACACCCCGGTGCCGCCGCCCGCGAACGCGGGTTCCGCGGGGCCGTGCGGCACGGGATAGCGGCCGGTGGCGAGCGCGCGGCGCAGCCGGTACTCGTCGAGCGGGCCGGAGAACGCCATGCCCTGGCCGTGCGTGCAGCCCATCGCGCGCAGGGCGACGACCTGTTCGGGCAGGTCCACGCCCTCGGCCACGGAGTGCAGCCCGAGGTCGCAGGCGATCCTCAGCAGCCCACTGGTGATCTTGTGCAGCCGGGCGGACTCGACGACGCCCTCGACCAGGCCGCGGTCCAGTCTGAGGACGTCCACGGGGAGTCTGCGCAGGGCCGTGAGCGCGCCGTAGCCGGTGCCGAAGCCGTCGAGGACGATCCGGACGCCGTGCCGCCGCAGGGCGCCCAGACGGCGCTCCAGCTCGTCCAGCGGCACCTTGGGGTCGAGGTCCGCCAGCTCGATCATCAGCGCCCCGGACGGCAGCCCGTGCCGGGTCAGCAGCGCCTCGACCGCGCCGGGCGGCATCGACCGGTCCACGAGCCGCCGCGCGTCCATCCGCACGGTCACCGGGACGCTGCGGCCGCCCGCCGCCCGGTCGGCGGCCTGGGCGACCGCCTCCTCCAGCACCCAGCGGCTCAGCTCGGCGGTGCGGTCGCCCTCGTCGGCGACCCGCAGGAACTCGGCGGGCGTGAACAGCACCCCCTGCGAGGACCGCCAGCGCGCGTGCGCGGCGACCGACGAGATCCGGCCGTCCTCGAGCCGCACCACCGGCTGGTGCAGCAGCGCGAACTCGCCGTCGTGCAGCGCGGCCCGCAGCCGGGTGGCCAGCTCCGCCTTGCGTACGACGTCCTGCTGCATCTGCGGCTTGTACAGCTCGACGCGGCCCTTGCCGCCCGCCTTGGCGCGGTACATCGCGAGATCGGCGTTGCGCAGCAGCTCACCGGCGCCGAGGCCGGGTTCGGCGAAGGCGACGCCGATGGACGCGGCGACTCTGACGTCGTTGCCATCGATCACGTAGGGCTGCGAGAGGGTGAGCCGGAGACGGTCGGCGAGTTCCAGGATGTGCCGCTCGCGGGCGGGACGGTCGCGGGTGGTGTCGCCGACGATCAGGGCCGCGAACTCGTCGCCGCCGAGCCGGGAGGCGGTGTCGGACTTGCGGACCGCGTCCTGGAGCCGGCGGCCGGCCTGGACGAGGAGTTCGTCCCCGGCCTGGTGGCCGATGGTGTCGTTGACCGCCTTGAAGCCGTCGAGGTCGATGAAGAGAACGGCGGTGTTGCGCAGGGCGGCGCCCCGGTCGGAGCTGCGCCGCCCGGACAGGGCCTGCTGGACGCGCCGGGTGAACAGGGCGCGGTTGGGCAGGTCGGTGAGCGGGTCGTGCTCGGCGTTGTGCTGGAGCTGCGCCTGGAGGCGTACGCGTTCGGTGACGTCCCGGCTGTTGAAGATCAGGCCGCCGTGGTGGCGGTTGACGGTGGACTCGACGTTGAGCCAGCCTCCCCCGCCCCCGGAGCGGAACCGGCACTCGATGCGCGTGGTGGGTTCGTCCTGGGGGTTGGCGGCGAGGAAGCGGCGCACCTCGTGCACCACGCAGCCCAGGTCCTCCGGGTGGATGAGATCGGCCAGTTCGGTCCCGACCAGGGCCTCGGCGGGGCGGCCGTAGACACCGGCGGCGGCCGGGGAGACGTAGCGCAGGATGCCGCTGGGGGCGGCGATCATGATGACGTCGCTGGAGCCCTGCACCAGGGAGCGGAAGTGGTTCTCCTTGTGGGCCAGTTCCTGGGTGAGGGTGATGTTGTCGAGCAGCATGATGCCCTGGCGCACCACGAGGGCGAGCACGACCGCGCCGCCGGTCAGCAGGACCACGCGGTCGACGCTGCGGCCGTTGAGGACGTTGTAGAGGATCCCCAGGGTGCAGACGGCGGCGGCGAGGTAGGGCGTGAGGGCGGCCAGCGAGCCGGTGATGGGCCGGGTGACCGGATACCGGCCGTGGTCACCGGCCTGCGCGGGGGCGTGGTGGTGCTGATGGCCGCCGGGGCGGGCGCCGGGCAGGTGTTCGCGCACCACACGCGTGTGCCCCTCGTCGGCGCCCGGCCGGTGCTGCCGGGAGGCGGCCCAGGGGGCGTACGCGAGGAGCAGGGAGCCCGCGAACCAGCCGGCGTCGAGGAGTTGGCCCGAGCGGTAGCTGTGGTGCATGAGGGGCGAGGTGAACAGCGCGTCGCACATCACGGTGAGGGCGAGCGCGCCGACGGCCGTGTTGACGGCGGTGCGGTTGACCGCGGAGCGCCGGAAGTGCAGCACCAGCACCATGCTCACCAGGGCGATGTCGAGCAGCGGATAGGCCAGCGACAGCGCGGCGTGCGCGACGGAGGGGCCGTCGAACTTGGCGGCCTGCGCGAGGGCGAGGCTCCAGGAGAGGGTGAGCAGCGAGCCGGCGATCAGCCAGGCGTCGAGCGCCAGACAGATCCAGCCCGCCTTGGTGACGGGCCGGGCGGCCAGCACCAGCAGCCCGACGATCGCGGGCGGCGCGAAGCACAGGAAGAACAGGTCGGCGTAGCTGGGGCTGGGCACGGGGCGGTTCAGGACGACCTCGTACCACCCCCAGACCAGATTGCCGAGGGCGGCCATCGCCGAGGAGAGCGAGAACAGCAGCCAGGCGGGTCGAAAACGGACCCGGCGGGTGCGCGCGTAGAGGAAGCAGGACACGGCGGCGGTGCCGGCGGCGGCGGTCAGTCCGAAATCGCCCATGATGAGGGCGAGTTGGTCGGAGCCCCAGCCGAGCGCGGAGCCGAGGCCGTAGCCCCCGCAGAGCAGGGCCAGCACCAGTTGGTGGACGAGGTTCGGCTTGACGCCGGCGGACGGCGGTCCGGCCTGAGGGGCCGTCACCGGGGCGGGTGTCCGCGGCGCCGTGTCGACTCCGTCGAGCACGGGGGTGGACGTCGTCGGCGAACTCACCGGATCCTCCCGCTCCGCGCCGCTCCCGGGTCCCACAGGTCCCGGTGCGCCGGCGCCGCAACTCGTCGCGGTCCGCTGCCGGTCGGGCGCCGGCGCGGGTGCGTGTGGTGATGATGGTGCGGGTGCGTGTGCTGATGGTCGTGCGGGTGCGGGTGGTGATGGATGTCCTGGCCGCGCCCGCGCGTGGCCGTGCGCCAGGGCCGCCGCCGGCGGTTCCGCCGCGTCGGATCGTTCGTCCATAGGCTGTGCATCGCCCGTCGCCCCCCTCGCAAGTCTGAAATGTCCGTCCCAGGCGCCGAAAGGTCGCGGCGCAGCCCCAGTCGGGACGATACACCAGTCTCGTCACTCAGGGACATAGGTTCTCTACGCTCCGTGACGATCATCGGCGGGGCGGGTACGGACCGCGTCCGGGGAACTGCGGAGGGTGCCGGAAGCGGACTACACGTCTGCCGTACCCGTCGTCAGGATCACGTGCCGCAGGGGCTCGTGGTTCAGATGGCGACCGAGTTGGTCCACCAGCAGACGCTTGGCACGGGGCAGGAAGGCGGACGTGGGGCCGCCGACGTGCGGGCTGATCAGCACGCCGGGCGCCTGCCACAACGGGTGCCCCTGGGGCAGGGGTTCGGGGTCGGTGACGTCGAGGGCGGCGGTGAGACGGCCGCTCTCCACCTCGGTGAGCAGGGCCTTCGTGTCGACGACGGGGCCGCGGGCGACGTTGACCAGCAGGGCGCCGTCCTTCATCCGGGCGAGGAACGGGCCGTCGACCATGCCGCGGGTGGTGTCGGTGAGGGGCGTGGTGAGGACGACGACGTCCGCCTCGGGGAGCAGGGCGGGCAGTTCGGTGAAGGGATGCACCAGACCGCGCGCCGTCGTGCGCTGGGAGCGCGCGACGCGCGCCACCCGCGCGACCTCGAAGGGAACGAGCCGGTCCTCGACGGCGGCGCCGATCGCCCCGTACCCGACGATGAGGACGTTCTTGTCGGCGAGCGCCTGGTGAAAGCCGCCGCGCCATTCCTGCCGGTCCTGGGCGCGCACGAACCCGGGGATGCCGCGCAGCGCGGCCAGGGTCAGGGCGAGGGCCAGTTCGGCGGTGCTCGCCTCGTGCACCCCGCGCGCGTTGCAGAGCCGGACGCCGGGCGGCAGGTCCGACAGGCGTGCGGTGATGTCGTCGACGCCGGCGGTGAGCGTCTGCACGACCTGTACGTTGCGCATCTCCCGCAGCGGGCCGACCTTCACCTGCTGCCGCTTCATGTAGGGCACCACGTAGAAGACGCACCGCGCCGGGTCCCCGGGGTACGTCTGTTCGCCCTCCTCGCCCCCGTCCCAGAACAGGTAGTCGAGCCCCGCCGGGAGTCCGTCGATCTCGTCGGGCGGGATGGGCAGCCATACGTCACGGGGTGCGTCGATGCTCATGTCAGGAGGCTATGTCAGGCACCCGTGTGCCCAGAGGTTAGGTTGGGGGCCGGGAGAAGGAGGGTCACGGCAGGTGGAGCGCAGGACGATCGGCGCGGGGGCGCTTGCGACAGGGGCCGTCGGACTCGGATGCATGCCGATGAGCTGGGGGTACAGCGGCTCCCGGCAGCGCGGTGACGAATCGCTCCGGGCGGTGCACCGGGCGCTCGACCTCGGCTGCACCCTCCTGGACACCGCCGACATGTACGGCCCGTTCACCAACGAGCTGCTGGTGGGGCGGGTGTTGAAGGAACGCCGCGCGGAAGCCTTCGTCTCCACCAAGGTCGGCCTGCTGGTGGGCGAACAGCACATCGTGGCCAACGGCCGCCCCGGCTACGTGAGAAGAGCGTGCGACGCCTCGCTGCGCCGCCTCCAGACCGACGTCATCGACCTCTACCAGCTCCACCGCGCCGACCCCGAGGTCCCGGTGGAGGAGACCTGGGGCGCGATGGCGGACCTCGTACAGGCGGGCAAGGTACGGGCGTTGGGACTGTGCGCGGTCGGCGCGCGCGGCGCCCGGCGCTCCGGCGGCCGCCTGTACGACGGAACGATCCGCCAACTGCGGCGTGTGCAACAGGTGTTCCCGGTCAGCGCGGTGGAGGCCGAACTCTCCGTGTGGTCGCCGGAGGCCCTGGACACCCTGCTGCCGTGGTGCGCCGCGCGCGGCGTCGGCTTCCTGGCGGCGATGCCCCTCGGCAACGGCTTCCTGACCGGCACCCTCACCCCCGGCGAGGGCTTCGAACCGGACGACATGCGCGCCCGCCACCCCCGCTTCACCGCGGACATGATGGCCGCGAACCAGCCGATCGTCGCCGGCCTCCGCCGCGTGGCCGCCCGCCACGGCGACGACGTCACGGCCGCGCAGGTGGCCCTGTCCTGGGTCCTGTCCCAGGGCCCCCACGTGGTCCCGATACCGGGCGCCAAGCGGGAGCGGTGGGTGACGGAGAACGCGGGGGCGCCGGGGATACGGCTGACGCCGGAGGATCTGGCGGAGGTGGCGGGGCTACCGGGGGCGCGGGGGTCCTGGGACTGAGAACCGCTTTTCTGAAGCGGGTGTCGAGTCGTACATGAGGCCGTGGCCCCAATGGTGGCGTGCGGGGAGTCCGGCCCTAGGTATTCGCCAAGCCGTCCATGCGCTTCTCGGGCAGACTGAAAAGTCGGGACGAGTAACGGAGGCAACCCGTGGCGACCGAAGGCAAGAGAAGCCCGAAAGATCCCACAGACGAAACCACCCGTGAGCAAAAGCCCGCCGCCCCACAGAAGCCTCAGGCAGAAGGCTCGGCAGTAGCGGCCGGAGACGGCAGCGTGGGCGTGGCCGTAGACCAACGCCAGAACCGATACAGCGACTTCCAGGAGTGAGTTACGGAGTCGCGTCACGAATAAGTCGACCCCTGGTAGAGCCGGATCCCAGCGGTCAACGTGAAGCGGTATTCGATTGTTCGGTGTCCGACTACGCCGCCGCGCTGCCCTGATCGCCGCTTGCCGGCATCCGCAGTGTGTGGTCACCGAAGTCGGCAACGAGGTCCAACCTGCCACCGAGCGCTTCGACATAACGTGCGATCACATCGAGAGTGGCGACTTCGCCGTGTTCGATCTGGGACACGCGAGCGATGCTCACACCCATACGGGCAGCAACGTCCCTCTGTGCCAGCCCGTACTGCTTGCGCGCCTCGGCGAGTTGATGACCGCGGGCTTCCGCCAGCAGCCGACGTGCACCGGCCTCCACTTCAGCGGGATCCACACCGGCCGAGTGCAGCTCCTGCTCCAGGGTCTCCCAGTCCTGCGGGGTCTTCTTGGGCATGTCCACTCCTCAGTCCTCAGTGTCACTGGTGTAGTCGCGGTAGAGCTGTTCAGCGAGAGGAATGTTGTCTCGGTACCAGCGCTCCCAGTTTCCCGCCTTGTCTCCCCCGAGAAGCAGCAGGGCTGAACGAGTCGGATCAAAGGCGAAGATGATCCGGATCTCGGACCGTCCGCCTGACCCCGGCCTCAGTTCCTTGAGGTGATGCAGTTCCGATGCCTTCAGCCGGTCCACAAGGGGACGCCCCAGGGTGGGGCCTGCTTCACGCAGAGCCGCGACGGCTTGGGCGACCTGGGAGGCGGAACCGAGGTCCTCCTTGATCAGCCGCCTGAACCACTCCGCGTACTCATCGGAGACCTTGATCGCCCAGCTCAAAACGGCTCCCCTCGACACCAGCATCACGAGGTTAAGGTTTTGCTTAAACGGCGGCAAGCCGGTGGCTTCAGTGGTCTTTGCCTGGAGAGGTGAATCCCTTGACCTTGAGTCGCGGTACCTCGCCTCGCTCGTCGCCTCAGGCATCAGGCTGCCCGTCGTGGCGGTTGTCGGGAACCTGTGGGGTGGCTGCGGCGTAGGACAGGGGGAAGGGGTTTTCGGGGATCGTTGTGGTGGAGGGAGCGGGAATCGTGCGTCGTACTGCTGTGCCGGCCGCGTTGGCCGTGGGTGCTCTGGTGTTCGGCGCCGGCTGCTCCTCCGGGGGTGAGGGGGCGTCGGGGAGTCCGAGCGGGTCGGCCGTGCGGGGGTCTTCGTCGCCGGTCGGGGAGGCCACTCCGCCCGCGAAGGGCAGCGTCGAGGTGGTGCGGACCGTCGCCGAGGGGCTGGACAGTCCGTGGGGTGTGGCGGTGCTTCCCGAGGGCGGGCTGCTGGTCGCCTCCCGTGACGAGGGCACGATCACGCTGGTCGACGAGGAGTCGGGGAAGAAGACCGAGCTGGGCGAGGTTCCCGGGGTCTCGGCGGCCGGGGAGGGCGGTCTGCTGGGCATCGCCCTCTCGCCGGACTACGCCTCCGATCACATGGTCTACGCGTACTTCACCTCGGCCTCGGACAATCGTGTCGTCCGCATGATCTACGACCCCAAGCGCTCCCCCGGCGATCAGCTCGGCGCCCCGGACACCGTCTTCAAGGGCATCCCCAAGGGCATGATCCACAACGGCGGCCGGATCGCCTTCGGGCCCGACGGCATGCTGTACGCGGGCACGGGCGAGAGCGGTGACACGGGACTGTCCCAGGACAAGGAGTCCCTGGGCGGCAAGATCCTGCGGCTCACCCCCGAGGGCGAGCCGGCCCCCGGCAACCCCTTCCCCGACTCCCCCGTGTACTCGTACGGCCACCGCAATGTGCAGGGTCTGGCCTGGGACGCGAAACAGCGGCTGTTCGCGGCCGAGTTCGGCCAGGACACCTGGGACGAGCTGAACGCGATCGAGCCCGGCGCGAACTACGGCTGGCCGGAGGTCGAGGGCGAGTCCGACGACTCCCGGTACCGCAGTCCGCTGGCGCAGTGGCACACCGACGTGGCCTCCCCCAGCGGGATCGCCTACGCCGAGGGCTCGATATGGATGGTGGGGCTGCGCGGCCAGCGTCTGTGGCGCATCCCCCTCAAGGGCACCGAGGCGTCGGCGGACCCGCAGTCCTTCCTGGACGAGAAGTACGGCCGGCTGCGCACGGTGGTCGCGGCGGGCGGCGACCGGCTCTGGGTCACCACCAGCAACACCGACGGCCGCGGCGCACCGAAGGAGGGGGACGACCGGATCCTGGAGCTGAAGGTGAGCTGACCCGGGGGGGCGCGTCCCGCAGCTCGCTCAGGTGAGTGCCCGGCCCTCCGTCCCCGTCTGCTCCTCCGTCGGGGACAGTCCCACCCGGTGGGCCACCGCCGCCGCCTCGCCGCGGCCCGACACCCCCAGCTTGGCCAGGATGTTCGAGACGTGCACGCTGGCCGTCTTGGGGGAGATGAAGAGCCGTTCGGCGATCTGCCGGTTGGTGCGGCCGGCCGCGACCAGCCGTAGGACGTCGTGCTCCCGGCTGGTGAGGCCGAGCGCCTCGACGGGGTCGGCGGTGCACTGCGGCAGGGCCGGGACGACGGCCAGCCGGGCGCGCCGGGCCAGCAGGTCGACCGCGTCGGCGAACGGCCGGGCGCCGAGGTGGGTGGCGACGGCGTGGGCGAGGCGGAGCAGTTCGGCGGCGCGGTCGCGGTCGTTCTCGCGGTCGCCGTCGTCGTCCGTGCCGCCGGTGAGCAGGGCCTCGGCCAGGCGGTGGCGGGTGCGGGCCAGGTCGTAGGGGCGTTCCAGGCGTTCGAAGGCGGTGACCGTCCCGGTCCACTCCTCCAGGGCGGGGTGGCCCTCGGCGCGCAGGAGTTCGGCGCGCAGCCAGAGCGCGTGGGCCTGCCAGACGGCGGCGCCCGTGGGCAGCCTGCCGCTCGCGGCGCGGATCCGGGCGAGGAGGTCCCCGGTGGTCGCGGCCGGGACCGCGGTGATCAGGAGCGGCCAGACATAGCGCTGCGCGCCGGGCTGGAAGCCGGTGTCCAGGGCGCGTTCGAGGAGATCCGCGGCCTCTTCGGGGCGGCCCTCGGCGATCGCGAGGGCGATGGAGTGACGGGCGAGGGGGAGATGGTGCTGTGCGGTGTGGTGGTGGGAGCCGAAACAGTCGCGGGCCACGGCCAGTTGTTCATGAGCCTCGGCGAATTCGCCGCGTGCGACGGCGAGTTCCGCGCGCAGGATGGCGTGCACTCCCCGCGCGCCGACGGCGAGTCCCATCCGCCCGGGGTCGACGAAGGCGCGGGCGGCGTCGTCCCAACGGCCCACCGAGAGCAGGGACTCGGCGAGGTTGCCCCAGATCCACGCCTGGCTGTCGGGCAGTCCGTGGCGGCCGGCGAAGGCGACGCCGCGTTCGAGGACGGCCATGGCCTCGCGGGAGCGGCCGACGGCCTCCAGTTCGGAGGGGAGGTTCACGTAGGCGTTCACCGCGACCATGGGGATGTCCTCGGCGAGCGCCCGGTCCTTCACCTCGGCCAGCTCGGCGAGGCCGGCCTCGGTGTCTCCGGAGGCGACCATGAGGACCCCGAGGATCTGGCGGGCGTCGAGTTCGGTGTCGCGGGCGCCCACCATCCTGGCGTACGCGACGGCCCGCTCGGCGGCCTCGAAGGCGCCGGGGCCGGGGGCGTGGAGCATGGACCAGTTGGCGGCGTGCGTGAGGACCTCGGCGTGCACCTCGCCGGGCGGCAGTCCGCGCACCAGCTCCTGTGCCTCGGCCAGTTCCTCGCGTCCGCTGCCGCGGCCCAGGGCGCGCACCAGGCGGGAGCGCTGCATCCAGAACCAGGCGGAGCGCAGCGGGTCGTCGTCGTCCGCGAGAAGGCGCAGCGCCCGCTTGGTGATCTTCAGGGCGCGTTCGCGTTCGCCGCAGTAGCGGCCCGCGACGGCGGCCTCGGCCATGAGGTCGAGGTAGCGCAGCGGGGCTTCGGGCCGCGGGGCGGGGTACGCCTCGGTGTAGTCGGCGGGCCGCAGCCGGGCGCGGACCTCGTCGGGCGCGCTCTCCCACAGCTCCATCGCCCGTTCCAGGAAGTGCAGTTGCTCGCTGTAGGCGCGGCGGGAGCGGGCGGCGACGGAGGCGTCCAGGGCGGCGGGCAGCGCCTTGGCCGGGTCGTGGGCGTGGCACCAGTAGCCGGCCAGCCGCATCACGCGTTCGTCGGCGGGGACGAGCGTCGGGTCGGCCTCCAGGGCTTCGGCGTAACGGCGGTTGAGACGGGAGCGTTCGCCGGGCAGCAGGTCGTCGCTGACGGCCTCGCGGACCAGCGAGTGCCGGAAGCGGTAGCCGTCGCCGTCGGGGGTGGCGAGCAGCAGGTTGGCGTTCACGGCCGCCCGCAGCGCCGCGATCAGGTCGTCCTCGGCGAGCCCGGCGACGGCGGCCAGCAGCCGGTACTCGACGGTGGAGCCGCCCTCGGCGACGATCCGGGCCATCTGCTGCCCGGCCTCGGGCAGGGCCTCCACCCGCACCAGCAGCAGATCGCGCAGCGAGTCGGTGAGCCCGGCGCAGCAGCCCTGGTTCCCGGCGACGGCGAGTTCCTCGACGAAGAAGGCGTTGCCGTCGGAGCGCCGGAAGATGGCGTCGACCTGGGCGGGGTCGGGTTCCTGGGCGAGGATGCCGGCGATCTGGCGGGCGACCTCCTCGCGGGTGAGACGGGCGAGTTCGAGGCGCCGTACGGTGCGCAGCCGGTCGAGTTCGGCGAGCAGGGGGCGCAGCGGGTGACGGCGGTGGATGTCGTCGGCGCGGTAGGTGGCGAGGACGACGAGCCGGCCGGTGCGCAAGGTGCGCAGCAGGTAGGAGAGGAGGTGGCGGGTGGAGGCGTCGGCCCAGTGCAGGTCCTCCAGGGCGAGGACGACCGTGCGGTCGGCGGCGACGCGCTCCAGGAGCCGGGCGGTGAGTTCGAAGAGGCGGGCCATGCCCTCCTCGTCGTGACGTCCGGTGCCGGGTTCGCCCAACTCGGGCAGCAGCCGGGCGAGTTCGCCCTCCTGTCCGGCAGCGGCGGCGGCCAGTTCGGCGGGCAGGGCGCGGCGCAGGGCGCGCAGGGCGGTGGAGAAGGGGGCGAACGGCAGCCCGTCGGCGCCGATCTCGACACAGCCGCCGAGCGCGACGGCCGCGCCCCGGGCGCTCGCGGCGGAGGCGAACTCCTCGACGAGGCGGGTCTTGCCGACCCCGGCCTCACCTCCGATGAGCAACGCCTGCGGCTCCCCGGCGCCGGCACGGGCGAGCGCGTCGTCCAGAGCGCCCAACTCATCGGCACGCCCGACGAAGACGGGGCTGACGGACCTGGTATCCACGGACGCGAGCATCGCACGCGCGACGGGCGAGGGCCCAGTGGATATCACCGGGCCCGCCGTCGGAGCAGCGATCAGCGCGCGTCCGCCGCCCGTCGTCACCGAAGGGCGGCCGACCCCCGTACGGCCGCCCTCCTGTGCCCCGGCGGACATCGGCGCCGACACCCCGGCGGGGGTCGCCGTCGGCGTCCGTGCGGTCGCCGCCGCCATCGGCCCGGCGACCGCCGCTGCACCCGGGCCGGCGGTGACCGCCACCGGCGGACCAGCGGTTGTTCCGGTCCGACGCCGTGCGGTGGGCACCACCGCCGAACCGGCGGCGCCCGCTGTCCCCACCGACCGCGGACCGGCAGGGGTCGCCGCCTTCCGGGAGCCGGCCGTCGGGGCTGTCTCCCGGCCGGTGCCGGGCGCCGTCGTCGGGCCGGCGGGGTTCGTCGCCCGGGAGGAGTGGTCGGCCGTCATGCCGTCCCGCTCCCCCGCCTCCGTGTTCACGCCGCGCGCGGGAAGCGGGGGCGGCGCGGGCGGTGGGTATGGGGTTCGGACTCGGGGTTCGTGGTGGTGCGGTCGTGGGCCGCGCGCTCCGCGGCCTCGCGGCGGGCGGCGCGGCGGCCGCGGACGGCCTCGCGGGCCAGGCGCTCGTCGGCGGCGCGGCGCAGCAGTTCGGCGGAGCGGATCTGGTGCAGCTCGTACTCGTACATGGTGTCGTCCCCTGACGCTCGGTGGTTCCCGCAGCGCTCGCTGCGATGACTCCACCTTCGTCCGCCAGAGGGGTCCGCCACATCGGGAGAGTGCCGCATCTTCCGGGGGCGGGCGGTGCCTTAGACACGCCTGAGGGGTCTTAGGGCGGCCGTAAGGTCCGGCCGGGCTCCCTAAGACCCCTCACAAAAAACGGCTCGTGGATCAGCCCGCGGAGGGCAGGCCGAGCAGCGCGTCGGTGTACTTCAGGACGGCCAGGAGCAGGCCGATGACGCCGAGCGCGATGCCCGCCCAGGACACGGACTTGATCCAGGGGGCCTGCGGCCGGGCCGGGCTGCCGAAGGCGGGGCGGGCCAGCACGACGACACCGGTGACCAGCGCGGCCAGCGCGAACAGGCCGCCCCACAGCGCGGTGGTCTGCCAGGCGTCGCCGTAGACGGCCTGGATCTGCTCCGCGACGCTCGCGGACCCGGAGGACGACTTGAGCTGGCCGACCAGGGTCTGGCGGGCGCCCGCGACCGTGCCGATCCAGCTCCCCGTGAGCGACACGAGGCCGAGCGCGGCGGAGACCACGGCGCCCGCGCCCTGGCCGACGCCGGTCGGGCCGGCCGGGACGTCCCCGACGGCGGCGTCCGTGTCGTCGGCGTCCGTGTCGGCGCCGTCCTCGCCGGCCTCGGTGTCCTCGGCGGCCGTTTCGTCAACGGCGTCGGTCTTCGTCATGTCCACCGCCCGGTCGTCATTCGCGACCTCAGTGGCCTCGGCGGCCTCGGTGACCTCAGTGGCCTCGGTGCCGGGCTCGGCGCCGGTCTCGTCAACAGTCTTGGTTCCCATAACCCCGCACCGTACGGACGCTCTCTGAGAGGTCCCTTAATGATCGTTGTGAGCGGCACGCGCGCGTGCGGTGCGCCACTCCTGGGCGAGCACGGACCACACCTCGAGGTCGTGCCGGACCCCACGATAGGGGTACGCCTCCCGGCGCACACCGTCGCGGGTGAAGCCGAGCCGCCGGGCGACGTTCAGGCTGTTGGTGTTGCCCGCCGAGGCGACCCACTCCAGGCGGTGGATACCCCGCCGCTCGACGGCGAAGTCGATCAGCACCCGCATGGCCCGGGTGACCAGGCCGCGCCCGGTGCCTGCGGGCTCCAGCCAGCAGCCGACCTCGCAGTTGCCCTGCTCGGCGTCGAAGTTCAGGAAGAGCACCCCGCCGACGAGCCGCCCCTCGGACCAGATGCCGTGCAGCGACCCGGTGTCGGCGGCGCGCATGTCGGCGTACCGCTGGAGCACCTCGCGGGCGCCGTCCGGGTCGGTGGCCTGCGAGCCGAACGGGATGAACTCGTTGATGAAGTCGCGGCCGCGCTCCAGGTGGGCGAGGAACTCCTCGGCGTTCCACGGCTCCAGGGGCCGCAGTTCGGCTCCGTCGTCACCCAGCGATATCGCGTACATCCGGTTCCCGCTCCTTCTCCAGCTCCGCCATGACCTCGGTGAGCCTCTCATGGGCGGCGCGGCACTCGGGCGGCTCGATGCTGATGCGGGGCAGGCGCCGCTCCAGCCAGGCCGGCAGCCACCAGTTGGCGCCGCCGAGCAGATGCATCAGGGCCGGTACCAGCAGCGTGCGCAGCACGAAGGCGTCCAGGGCGACGGCGGCGGCGAGCGCGATGCCGAACATGGCGATCACCCGGTCGCCGCTGAGGACGAAGGCGAGGAACACCGAGATCATGATGACGGCGGCGGAGTTGATCACCCGGCTGGTCTCGGCGAGCCCGACCCGTACGGCCCGCCGGTTGTCGCCGGTCTCCAGCCACTCCTCGTACATCCGGCTGACCAGGAAGACCTGGTAGTCCATGGAGAGGCCGAAGAGCACCGACACCATGATCACGGGAAGGAAGGGTTCGATCGGCCCGGCCCGGCCGAGCCCCAGCAGTTCGCTGCCCCAGCCCCACTGGAAGATCGCGACGACGACCCCGAAGGCGGCGGCGACGGCGGCCACGTTCATCACGGCGGCCTTGAGCGGGATGCCGACGGACCGGAAGGCGAGCAGGAGCAGCAGACAGCCGAGGCCGATGACGACACCGACGAAGAGCGGCAGTTTGCCGACGATGACCTCGGCGAAGTCGTCGTAGCCGGCCGTCACGCCGCCGACCTGGACGTCGAGCGAGGTGCCGGCCTCGGCGCGGGGCAGCACCTCGTGGCGCAGCCGGTCGACGAGTTCGCTGGTGTCGCGGGACTGCGGGGCGGACTCCGGTACGACGGTGAGGTAGGCGGTGCGTCCGGCGGAGTCGAAGGTCACCGGGGTGACGGAGGCGACGCCCTCGGTGGCGCGCAGGGTGGTGTCGAGGCGGTCAAGGGCGAGCCGGTCCTCGGCGCCGACGACCCGGGTCACCAGGGTGAGCGGCCCGTTGAGCCCCGGCCCGAAACCGCTCCCGCTGCCGCTACCGCCGTCGCCGCCCCCGTCGCCTGAGGTGTCCCCGGCCAGGAGGTCGTACGCCTGGCGTGTGGTGCTGGACTGCGGGCCGTTGCCCTGGTCGGAGGTGCCGAGGCGGAGGGAGAACGTGGGCAGGGCGAGGACGGCGATCACCACGAGGGCGATCGTGCCGAGCAGCTTGGGGTGGCGCTCGACGAACGCCGACCAGCGGGCGGCGAGCCCGGTCGGCAGTTCCGGCTGCGGCCCGTGCTCGGCGAGCCGGCGCCGTTCGCGGCGGCTGAGGGCGCGTGGGCCGATGTACGACAGCAGGGCGGGCAGCAGGGTCACGGACGCGGCGACCGTGAGGACGACGGTCAGGGACGCGGCGATCGCGACGCCGTTGAGGAAGTTCAGGCGCAGGATCAGCATGCCGAGCAGGGCGATGCAGACGGTGGCTCCCGCGAAGACGACCGCGCGTCCGGTGGTCGCCACGGCGTTCTCGGCGGCCTCGGTGACGGTGAGCCCGCGTTTCAGACCGCGCCGGTGCCGGGTGACGATGAACAGCGCGTAGTCGATGCCGACGCCGAGGCCGACGAGCATGCCGAGCATCGGCGCGAAGTCGGCGACGGTCATGGCGTGCCCGAGCAGCACGATCCCGGCGTAGGCGGTGCCGACGCCGACCAGGGCGGTGGCGATGGGCAGCAGCGAGGCGGCGAGGGAGCCGAAGGCGAGGAAGAGCACGACGGCGGCGACGGCCACGCCGACGATCTCGGCGAGATGGCCGCCGGAGGACTCGGTGAGGGCGATCGCGCTGCCGCCCAGCTCCACCTGGAGGTCGTCGGACTCGGCGGCCTTGGCGGTGTCGACCACCTTCTGCGCCTCGCCGCGGTCGATGTCCTCGGCGCGGTCCTCGAAGGTGACGGTGGCGTAGGCGGTGTGTCCGTCCGCGCTGATCCGGGCGGCGCCCCCGTCGTCGTAGGGGCCGGTGACGGCGGCCACGCCGGGCAGTTCCGCGATCCGGTCGAGGGTGCGGGTCATGGTCTGTTCGACGGCGGCGGCGCGGACGGTGCCGGAGGCGGTGTGCCAGACGACGGTGTCGCTGTCGCCGCCGAGTCCGGGGAAGCCCTCGGTGAGCAGGTGGGTGGCGCGGCCGGACTCGGTGCCGGGGACCTCGTAGTCGTTGGAGTACGCGGAGCCGGCCGCGACGGCGGCGGTGGCGGTGCCCAGGAGGGCGACCAGCCAGAGCACGACCACGATCAGGCGGTTGCCTACACACCATCGAGCGAGGGCTGCCACAGACGTGCTCCCGGGGGGAATTGTGGATCTTTGACCGGGAAACAGCCCGCAAAGAACGTATGAGCGATGTGGGGCCACTCTTACAGGCGGGAGAGATCGTTTGTACCGTTCGTGTGCCTTTTCACAGTTCGCGGCGGTGCGCGGAGGGAAGCGGAGGGAAAGGGCCGGCGGGTCAGTCCACCTGGTCGCCGAGGGCCATCACCATCACGCCGGCGATGAGCAGCCACAGGGCGCGCCGGGTGCGGCCGCGGGCGCCGAGGAACGCCGCGAGGGCGCAGACGACCGCGCCGAGGGCGTAGGCGACCGGCACGAGGGCCGGGGCGGGGCCGGTGAGCCGCAGCAGGGCGGCCGCGAGTCCGGCGAGGGTGAGCAGGGCGCCGGTGCCGGTCGCGGTACAGCGGGCGCGGCGGGCGTCGTCGGGGCCGTACTCCTCGTCGTCGCCGGCTATCTCACCCGGGGCGCCCTGGGAGTCCGGGGAGTCCGGGGAACCCTGCGAGCCGTGGGCGCCCTGGGATTCCGAGTCGGTTCGTGCACTCATCGTGGGCGAGCGTAGCGCCTCCGCCGGAACGGCCGAGAGGGGGTGCGCCCGAACCGGACGCACCCCCTCCCGTGACGATCGCCGAGGTCAGCCCTCGCTGACCCCGAGCTTCTCCAGGATCAGTTCCTTGACGCGGGCCGCGTCGGCCTGGCCGCGCGTGGCCTTCATCACGGCGCCGACCAGTGCGCCGGCCGCGGCGACCTTGCCGCCGCGGATCTTGTCGGCGACGCCCGGGTTGCCGGCGATGGCCTCGTCGACCGCGGTGCCGAGCGCCGAGTCGTCGGAGACGACCTTGAGGCCGCGCTTGTCGACGACCTCGTCCGGCGTGCCCTCACCCGCGAGGACGCCCTCGATGACCTGGCGGGCCAGCTTGTCGTTGAGGTCGCCCTTGCTCACCAGCTCGGTGACCCGGGCGACCTGCTCCGGGGTGATCGCCAGTTCGTCGAGCGAGGTGCCCGACTCGTTGGCGCTGCGGGCCAGTTCGCCCATCCACCACTTGCGGGCGGAGGCCGCGTCGGCACCGGCGTCGATGGTGGCGACGATCAGGTCCAGGGCGCCGGCGTTGAGGATCGCCTGCATGTCGGTGGCGGAGACGCCCCACTCGGCGAGGAGCCGGTTGCGGCGGGCCAGCGGCAGTTCGGGCAGTCCGGCGCGGATCTCCTCGACCCACGCGCGCGAGGGGGCGACCGGGACCAGGTCGGGCTCCGGGAAGTACCGGTAGTCCTCGGCCTCCTCCTTCACGCGGCCCGAGGTCGTGGACCCGGTGTCCTCGTGGAAGTGGCGGGTCTCCTGGACGATCGTGCCGCCCGAGGAGAGCACGGCCGCGTGCCGCTGGATCTCGAAACGGGCCGCGCGCTCCACGGACCGCAGCGAGTTGACGTTCTTCGTCTCCGAACGGGTGCCGAACTTCTCGGTGCCGTTGGGGCGCAGCGACAGGTTCACGTCGCAGCGCATCTGGCCCATCTCCATGCGGGCCTCGGAGACGCCGAGCGCCTTGATGACCTCGCGCAGCTCACGGACGTACGCCTTGGCGACCTCGGGGGCGCGCTCGCCGGCGCCCACGATCGGCTTGGTGACGATCTCGATGAGCGGGATGCCGGCGCGGTTGTAGTCGAGCAGCGAGTGCGAGGCGCCGTGGATACGGCCGGTGGCACCGCCGACGTGCGTCGACTTGCCGGTGTCCTCCTCCATGTGGGCGCGCTCGATCTCCACGCGGAAGGTCTCGCCGTCCTCCAACTGCACGTCGAGGTAGCCGTCGAAGGCGATCGGCTCGTCGTACTGGGAGGTCTGGAAGTTCTTCGGCATGTCCGGATAGAAGTAGTTCTTCCGGGCGAAGCGGCACCACTCGGCGATCTCGCAGTTCAGCGCGAGACCGATCTTGATCGCAGACTCGATGCCGATCGCGTTGACGACCGGGAGCGCGCCGGGCAGGCCGAGGCAGGTGGGGCAGGTCTGCGTGTTGGCGTCCTGGCCGAGTTCGGTCGAACAGCCGCAGAACATCTTGGTCTTGGTGCCGAGTTCGACATGGACCTCGAGGCCCATGACGGGGTCGTACGACGCCAGCGCGTCCTCGTACGACACCAGGTCGGTCGTGGTGGTCACGGTGAAACTTCCCTCTCAGCCCAGCAGGACGTCGTCGTCGCCCAGCCGCTTCAGCTCGCGGTACAGGATGGCGAGTCCGGTGACGATGGCGACGGCGGACACCGTGGCGTCGATCAGGACCAGGGTGTCCTTCTCGGCGCGGGCCTTGCGCAGCCGCTTGGCGACACCGATCGCGCCGAACGCGGTCCCGGCGATGGACAGGTACGTACCGGACTTGGACTTCTTGAAGCCCTTGGCCTTGTTCAGTGCACTCACAGCGACGGAGCCTCCTCCAGGAGCGGGTGACCCCACCTTTCCACGAAGGCGGCCTCGACGGCGGCGCCGACCTTGTAGAGGCGGTCGTCCTTCAGCGCCGGGGCGATGATCTGGAGGCCGACGGGGAGGTTGTCCTCGGGAGCCAGACCGCAGGGCAGCGACATGGCCGCGTTGCCCGCCAGGTTGGTGGGGATGGTGCACAGGTCGGCCAGGTACATCGCCATCGGGTCGTCGGCGCGCTCGCCGATCGCGAAGGCGGTGGTCGGGGTCGTCGGCGAGACGATCACGTCGACCTGCTCGAACGCCTTCTCGAAGTCCCGCGTGATGAGCGTGCGGACCTTCTGGGCGGAGCCGTAGTAGGCGTCGTAGTAGCCGCTGGACAGGGCGTAGGTGCCCAGCATGATGCGGCGCTTGACCTCGGGGCCGAAGCCCGCCTCACGGGTGAGGGAGGTGACCTCCTCGGCCGAGTGCGTGCCGTCGTCGCCCTTGCGGACGCCGTAGCGCAGGCCGTCGAAGCGGGCGAGGTTGGAGGAGCACTCGGACGGCGCGATCAGGTAGTACGCCGACAGGGCCAGGTCGAACGACGGGCAGTCCAGCTCGACGATCTCGGCGCCCAGGTCCTTGAGCAGCGCGACGGACTCGTCGAACCGCTGGATGACACCGGCCTGGTAGCCCTCGCCGCGGAACTGCTTGACCACGCCGACGCGCATGCCCCGCACGCTGCCGTTGCGGGCGGCCTCGACGACCGGCGGGACCGGGGCGTCGATCGACGTCGAGTCGAGCGGGTCGTGGCCGGCGATGACCTCGTGCAGCAGCGCGGCGTCGAGCACCGTGCGGGCGCAGGGGCCGCCCTGGTCCAGGGAGGAGGAGAACGCGACCATGCCGTACCGGGAGACCGCGCCGTACGTCGGCTTGACGCCGACCGTGCCGGTGACGGCGGCCGGCTGGCGGATGGAACCGCCGGTGTCGGTGCCGATGGCCAGCGGGGCCTGGAAGGAGGCGAGCGCGGCGGAGGAGCCGCCGCCGGAACCGCCGGGGATCTTCGTCAGGTCCCAGGGGTTGCCGGTCGGGCCGTAGGCGCTGTTCTCCGTCGACGACCCCATGGCGAACTCGTCCATGTTGGTCTTGCCGAGGATCACGACGTCGGCGGCCTTGAGCCGCTTGGTGAGCGTCGCGTCGTACGGCGGGATCCAGCCCTCAAGGATCTTCGAGCCGACGGTCGTGGGCACGCCCTCGGTGGTGAAGATGTCCTTGAGCGCGAGGGGGACGCCGGCGAGCGGGCCGAGCTTCTCGCCGCGCTCCCGCTTGGCGTCGACGGCGCGGGCCTGCGCGAGGGCGCCCTCGCGGTCGACGTGCAGGAAGGCGTGCACCTTCTCGTCGACGGCCTCGATCCGGGCGAGGTGCGCCTCGGTGACCTGGACGGCCGTCAGCTCGCCGGAGGCGATCTTCTCGGCGGTCTCGGCGGCGGTGAGCCTGATGATGTTGACGTGGGTGTCCGTCATGGTGATTAGTCCTCCCCCAGGATCTGCGGCACCTTGAAACGCTGCTGCTCCTGGGCCGGGGCGCCGGAGAGCGCCTGCTCGGGGGTGAGCGACGGACGGACCTCGTCCGCCCGCATGACGTTGGTCAGCGGGAGCGGGTGCGAGGTCGGCGGTACGTCTTGGTCGGCGACCTCGCTGACGCGGGCGACCGCGCCGATGATGTCGTCGAGCTGGCCCGCGAAGTGGTCGAGCTCTTCGGGCTTCAGCTCCAGACGCGCCAGCCGGGCGAGGTGGGCGACCTCCTCGCGCGTGATGCCAGGCATGCAGCGTTCCTCTGGGGTGAGTGAGATGTGATGTGAGCCCAATCCTAGGGGGCGGCGCCTGGTGCCCGTGAAACGGTTTGCCGCCGTGAGACGCCGAGAGGTCCCGCCAGGCAGCCCGGAGGGCGGCGTCTGGGCCGAACGGGTGAGACCGGGTGGGGCGACGCGGGCCGTGCCGTCAGTCGTCCGTGGCGGCTGCCGGGAGGGCCGCGGCCGGGCGTTGCCAGCCTCGGGAGCCGCGGGCGCGGAGCCAGGCCGTCGTCTCGTCGGGGGGCATCGCGGCGGCGACCAGCCAGCCCTGGACCGCGTCGCAGCCCAGGTCGCGCAGGCGTTCCCAGGTCTCGTCGTCCTCGACGCCCTCCGCGACGACCAGCAGGCCGAGGGAGTGGGCCAGGTCGACCGTGCAGCGCACGATCTCCGCGTCCTCGGTGTCGACGGCCAGCCGGGCCACGAAGGAGCGGTCGATCTTCAGTTCGCTCACGGGCAGCCGGCGCAGGTGCACCAGGGAGGAGTAGCCGGTGCCGAAGTCGTCCAGGGACATCTTCACGCCGTGCCCGG
>NZ_JAANNX010000186.1:0-1366 GCF_013363615.1 Streptomyces sp. CAI-85
TCAGCTCCAGCCGGCTCGGGGTGCGCACGGTGAGCAGGTTGGTGTTGCGGGCGATCACCCCGAGGACCCGGCCCTCGCGCCGCACGGGGATGGACTCCACCCGTACGGGGACCTCTTCGCGCCACTCCGGGTCGCCCTCGCGCACGATCCGGCCCTCGTCGAGCGCGGCGTCCAGCAGGGGGCGGCGGCCGCGCGGGACGAGGTGGCCGACCATGTCGTCCTGGTAGGAGGTGGGGCCGGTGTTGGGGCGCATCTGGGCCACCGACACATAGCGGGTGCCGTCGCTGGTGGGGACCCACAGGACCAGGTCGGCGAAGGAGAGGTCGGAGAGCAGTTGCCACTCCGAGACCAGCAGGTGCAGCCACTCGAGGTCGGAGTCGTCGAGGGCGGTGTGCTGGCGTACGAGTTCGTTCATGGAGGGCACGCTGCGAGCGTACCCGCGGGTCAGGCCATGGCCTAAAACACCCGGGGCGCAAACCACCCGGGCCCGGAAACACCCGCGGGCCGCGGCGCCTGGGAGGGACCCTCAACCCTCCCGGCACCGCAGCCCGGAGCAATATCGGCCGCGGGGTGTGCGGTCCCGTCGGCCGAAGGTGAGGAGCCGGGGCAGTCAGGGCAGAGAGCTCCGGACCCTCGGTCCGCCTTCCTGTGCGGGGAAGACGGAAGTTCGCGGTGGTACGTGTACTGCTTCGCTTCTCCCGACCATTGTGGACTAGACCACTAGGTGTGTCCATGAGGAGGAGCAACTGTCTGATCGATCGGACGCACTCGTATCCACAACGCAGCCTAGCCTGTGGGAGTTCCCGTGCGGAGCCGGAACGGCGGGCAATGTGCGCCCTGGCGAACCCACCCCCCTCTGCTAGATTGGTCTAAACCACATAGCAGTCTCTCCAGAACGGCAGGCCCAGCGTGGAAGTTGTCATCGTTCCGGACGCCGCGGCGGGCGGCGAACTCATCGCCGAGGCCATGGCGCGGCTGCTGCGGGACACCCCGGACGCCCTGCTCGGTGTGGCCACCGGCTCCACCCCGCTGCCCGTGTACGAGGCGCTGACGGCGAAGGTGCGCGCCGGGGAGGTGGACGTCTCGCGGGCCCGGATCGCCCAGCTCGACGAGTACGTGGGGCTGCCCGCCGACCACCCCGAGTCCTATCGCTCGGTGCTGCGCCGCGAGGTGCTGGAGCCGCTGGGCATCGGGATGGACGCGTTCCTGGGGCCGGACGGCACGGCCGAGGACATCCGGGCGGCCTGCGCGGCGTACGACGCGGCGCTGGCGGCGGCCGGCGGGGTGGACCTCCAGTTGCTGGGCATCGGGACCGACGGGCACATCGGGTTCAACGAGCCGTGCTCCTCGCTCGCCTCGCGCACCC
>NZ_JAANNX010000019.1:0-115562 GCF_013363615.1 Streptomyces sp. CAI-85
AGGACTGGCAGGACGCCCTCGACGAGACCGAGGTCGAGGACTGCCGCTGGACGCCGTGCTTCGACTGCGGGGTGTGCCCGGCGATGGACACCAGCATCCAGATCGGCCCCACGGGCAAGAAGCTGCTGCCGCTGACGGTGAAGCAGCCGGCGGGGAGCGGCGCGCACAGCCACTGAGGTACAAGCTCGCTGAACTGCTTTTCGAGCCCCCTTTCCCCGGATTCCGGCCGGGAAGGGGGCTCGGTGCATCCAACCGGCGTGCGCCGGCGTCCTTACCGGTATGGACCTGGAGAAACGTCCCGTCGCCCCGGAGCGGCCGGAGGGGTGTCTCGTCGTGGCGATCCGGCTGCCGGTGCGGATCGTGGCGCTCGTGCTGGTGCTGCCCGTGCGGATGGCCTGGGACGCGCTCGTCGTCGCGGGCCGCTTCCTGCTGGACACGCTGCTGCGGCCGGTGGGCCGTGGGCTGCTGTGGCTGGGAGTGTGGCTGGGGCGCGTGCTGTTCGTGTGGCCGCTGGTGGGGCTGTGGCGGTACGTCGTCGTCCCCGTCGGCACGGCGCTGGGCTGGCTGGTGAAGGTGCTGGTCGTCGTCCCGGCGGTCTGGCTCTACCGGGCGGTCCTGACACCGGTGGGCCACGGGCTCGCCTGGGTGGGGCGGACGGGCTGGGCCGGCCTCGCGTGGCTGGGCCGCGGCTTCTGGGCCGGACTGGTGTGGCTGGCCCGGGGGTTCGGGGCCGGGCTTGCGTGGGTGTACGCGCGGCTGATGACACCGTGCGGCCACGCCGTGCTCTGGCTCCTGCGGTACCTGGTCGTCGTACCGGCGGCATGGCTGTACGCATGGATCCTCGCCCCCGTCGGCCGGGCCGCCGTGTGGTGTGTGGCGGCGCTGGTCACGGGGGTGGGGCTGGCTCTGTACTGGGTGTGCCGGGTGCTGGTGGTGTGGCCGGCGGTCGGGCTGTGGCGGTGGGTGCTGGTGCCCATCGGGCGGGTTCTGGGGGTCGTCGTCCATGAGGTGGGGCAGGCGCTCGGGCACGCCTGGCGGATCGCCGGGCGGATCTCGCTCGCCGTCGGACGGTTCCTCGCGACCCTCTTCCGGTGGATCGTCGTGGACCCGGCCCGCTGGGTGTACCGCACGGTGCTCACGCCCGTCGGACACGTGGTGCGCGACGCCGTCCTGCGGCCCGTCGCCCAGGCCGCCCGGGCCCTGGGCCGGGGCACCCGGCAGGCCCTGGCCACCGCCCGCGAGACGGTCCGGCAGGCCCGCGCCGACGTACGACGGGCCCTCTTCGGGGCACCCCGGGAGAGGGAGACCGCCGCCGGGCGGGAACTGGTGGACGCGCAAACGCGTACTCTAGAAAAGAGGACCGGACGCGAAGCCTCCCCGCCGATGCGGGGGTGATCCCGACCGCACGACCCTGGGAAGGCGTCGGCCGGACCGCTCCCCGCCACCGCGGGGATCCGCGCCACGGTCCCGACCGCCGTAACACAAGGAGAAGTCCCCTGGGCAAGCGACAGCCCGAAGGCCCGCCGCCCGCACCCGCGGTGCAGCGCATCCGACTGCGCTACACCAAGCGCGGCCGCCTCCGGTTCACCAGCCACCGTGACTTCCAGCGTGCCTTCGAGCGCGCGTTGCGCCGTGCCGAGGTGCCGATGGCCTACTCGGCGGGGTTCACACCGCACCCGAAGGTGTCGTACGCCAATGCCGCACCCACCGGCACGGGCAGTGAGGCGGAGTACCTGGAGATCGCGCTCACCGCGGCGCGTGATCCGGAGAAGCTGAGAGCCCTGCTCGACGAGTCGCTGCCGGCCGGGCTCGACATCGCGGACGCGGTCGAGGCCCGCACCTCGGGCCTCGCCGACCGGCTCACGGCCTCCGTGTGGGAGCTGCGGCTCGACGGGGTGGAGGCGGCCGACGCCGAGCGCGCCGTCCTGGCCTTCAACTCCGCCGAGTCCGTCGAGGTCCAGCGCATGACCAAGAACGGCGTGCGCACCTTCGACGCCCGCCCGGCGGTCGTCCGACTCGAGGCAGGACCCGAAGCACGACCCGAAACACAGAGTGAAACGGCTGATAGGCCGACCGACCGGCCCTGTGCGATACTGCGGCTGGTTGTTCGGCACGTGACGCCTGCCGTACGACCCGACGACGTCCTGTCCGGTCTCCGCGCCGTGGCCGACCTGGCGCCGCCGGTCCCCGCAGCGGTGACCAGGCTGGCGCAGGGGCTGTTCGATGAAGAGACCGGCGCGGTGACCGACCCGCTCGCGCCCGACCGCGAGGCAGCCGGGGCCCCATCGGCCGATCCGACTGCCGCCGCGAAGGCGCCGGCGTAGGGAAGGCCCGCACCGGGACGGACGTCGTAGCGCCGCCCTCGTACTCGGGAGCCACCTGGGTCGGGCAGCGCACCCACCAGAAGACTTTCGCCAGGCCGTAGGCAACACGGCGTACGGAACCGGCGAGACAAGACACAGAGAGCTCCCGTGCGGCGGCCGCGCCCCGGACGGCGGCAGCGCGCAGGGCGCGCGAGCCGCGGACGTCAACGGTGACCGATCCCCAGTGATCGGCACCGGACCAGCGCGGCGCCCGGGAGCCTGACGGGAGACACACCCGCATGCTCGAGCCGACCGAACCCGCCCAGGGTTCCGCAGACCAGAACGACACCCCCAGCGACACCCTGCCGCCGCGTCGCCGGCGCCGTGCCGCTTCCCGGCCCGCCGGCCCGCCGGCCGCCGGTGCCGAGGCGTCGACGGAGATCACCGCGCCGGCCATACCGGCCGCGGAGTCCGTCGAGGCCCTGGCGGAGGAGGACGCCGAGAACGCCGAGGGCGTCGAGGAAACGAAGATCGACGAGACCGTCACCGACGTCGTCGAAGAGGCGCCCGCGCCGCGCACCCGCCGCCGGGCCACCCGCCGGGCGTCCGCGCCGGCCGGGGCCCCCGCGGCGGCCGAGGCCGCCGAGACCGTCGTAGCCGCCGCGCCCGCCGAGGTGAGCGCCGAGAGCCCGGCCGCCGAGGTGACCGACGAGGCCGAGGCCCCCGCCGAGGACGCCGCGCCGCGCCGTACCCGCCGTCGCGCCACCCGCCGGGTGTCCGCGCCGGCCGAGACCCCCGCGGCCGTGGAGCCGGCGGAGTCCGAGGCCGTCGAGTCCGCCGAAGCCGTCGCGTCCGCCGAGGCCGTCGAAGAGGCGCCCGCGCCGCGGACCCGGCGCCGGGCCACCCGCCGCGTGGCCGCGCCCGCCGTCGAGGAGACCGCCGAGGCCGTGACGTCGGCCGGTACCGAGGATGCCGAGCAGGCCGTCGAGGCCGCCCCCGCTCCGGCCGCCGAGGCCGTCGCCGACGAGCCCGCGCCGCGTACCCGCCGTCGCGCCACCCGCCGGGCCTCCGCCCCCGCCGGTGCGCCCGCGGAGACCGAGGCCGCCGAGGCGCCCGTCGCCGCCCCCGCCGCCGTGGAGCAGGCCCCCGAGGTTGCCGACGACGAGGACTCCGGTTCCCGCCGTCCGCGCCGCCGGGTGGTGCGCCGCGCCGCCGGCGGGTTCTCCGAGCCCGCGCGCGCCAAGGGCGGTGACGAGGGCGACTCCCCGCGTCGCCCGGCGCGTCCCGCCGTCGCCGTGTTCCAGGCGCCCGTGTTCGCCGAGCCGCAGTTCCAGACGCCGCAGCGGGCCGCCGCCGAGGCCGCGGCCGCCGTGGCCGACGAGCCCGAGGAGCCCACCGAGGTCGAGGAGACCGAGGAGCCCGTGGCGGAGGAGCCGTCCGGCTCGCGCCGCCGCCGTCGCCGCAGGGGCGCCCCCGCCGCCGAGGAGACCGAGGCCCCCCGCCCCGCCGCCGCGCCCGTCGCGGAGGAGGAGCCCGAGGCGGAGGAGGAGGCCGACGAGGCCGCCGAGGACGCCGTCGAGGGGGACGACGACGGCGAGGAGACCGGCTCGCGCCGCCGTCGCCGCCGCGGTGGCCGTCGCCGCCGCCGGGGCGAGTCCGCCGACGGTGACGCCGGGGACGACACCGACGAACTGGCCGCCGAGCAGGCGGAGCAGGACGCCGAGGACACCGCCGAGCAGGAGGACGAGGACGCCGAGGAGGAGACGGCAGGATCCACCGCGGGCAGCCGTCGCCGCCGTCGCCGTCGCCGCCGTGCCGGGGACAGCTCCGCCGACGCCGAGGCCGGTGACGGCGACCCCGAGCGCACGGTCGTCAAGGTCCGTGAGCCGCGCAAGCCCTCCGAGCCGTCCGACGAGGTGCAGTCCATCAAGGGCTCGACCCGTCTGGAGGCCAAGAAGCAGCGCCGCCGCGAAGGCCGTGAGCAGGGCCGCCGGCGCGTCCCGATCATCACCGAGGCCGAGTTCCTGGCCCGCCGCGAGGCCGTCGAGCGGGTGATGGTCGTCCGCCAGAGCGGCGAGCGCACCCAGATCGGCGTCCTGGAGGACGGCGTGCTCGTCGAGCACTACGTCAACAAGGAACAGTCGACCTCGTACGTCGGCAACGTCTACCTGGGCAAGGTCCAGAACGTGCTGCCGTCGATGGAGGCCGCGTTCATCGACATCGGCAAGGGGCGCAACGCCGTCCTGTACGCCGGTGAGGTCAACTTCGAGGCGCTCGGCATGGCCAACGGGCCGCGCCGGATCGAGTCCGCCCTGAAGTCCGGCCAGTCGGTGCTCGTCCAGGTCACCAAGGACCCCATCGGTCACAAGGGTGCCCGTCTGACCAGCCAGGTCTCCCTCCCGGGCCGCTACCTCGTGTACGTCCCCGAGGGCTCGATGACCGGCATCAGCCGCAAGCTGCCCGACACCGAGCGGGCCCGGCTGAAGACCATCCTCAAGAAGATCGTCCCCGAGGACGCGGGCGTCATCGTGCGCACCGCCGCCGAGGGCGCGAGCGAGGACGAGCTGCGCCGTGACGTCGAGCGGCTCCAGGCGCAGTGGGAGGAGATCCAGAAGAAGGCCAAGAGCGGCAACGCCCCGACGCTGCTCTACGGCGAGCCGGACATGACCGTCCGGGTCGTCCGCGACATCTTCAACGAGGACTTCTCCAAGGTCGTCGTCAGCGGCGACGAGGCATGGTCGACCATCCACGGATACGTCTCCCATGTCGCCCCCGACCTGGCCGAGCGGCTGTCGCGGTGGACCTCCGAGGTCGACGTCTTCGCCACCTACCGGATCGACGAGCAGCTCGCCAAGGCGCTGGACCGCAAGGTCTGGCTGCCGAGCGGCGGTTCGCTGGTGATCGACCGGACCGAGGCGATGGTCGTGGTCGACGTCAACACCGGCAAGTTCACCGGCCAGGGCGGCAACCTGGAGGAGACGGTCACCAGGAACAACCTGGAGGCGGCCGAGGAGATCGTGCGTCAGCTCCGGCTGCGCGACCTCGGCGGCATCATCGTCATCGACTTCATCGACATGGTCCTGGAGTCCAACCGCGATCTGGTGCTGCGGCGTCTGCTGGAGTGCCTCGGCCGTGACCGGACGAAGCACCAGGTGGCCGAGGTGACCTCGCTGGGCCTCGTGCAGATGACCCGCAAGCGGGTCGGCCAGGGTCTGCTGGAGTCGTTCTCCGAGACCTGTGTGCACTGCAACGGCCGCGGTGTCATCGTCCACATGGAGCAGCCGACGTCCCCCGGTGGCGGCGGCAAGCGCAAGAAGCGGGGCCGGGGCGGCGACGCGTCCGGCCACGACCACGAGCACGAGACGGTGACCGCCGAGGTGACCGAGGCGGCCGTGGCCGTCGAGGACACCGACACCGAGACCGAGGCGGAGGTCGCCGCGGAGGTGGCCGAGCCGGTCGCGCTGTCCGCGCCCGACTTCGCCCTGGACGAGGAGCTGTTCAGCAGCGTCGCCGAGGCGGAGGCCGCGGCCTCGCGCGGGCGGGGCCGTCGCCGGTCCGGCCGTCGGGCGTCCGCCCCGGCGGGCGCGCCGAGGAGCGGCGGGTCGCGGCGGCAGGGCGGCGCCGAGGCGGAGTCCGAGCGTCCGGTGCAGCCGGCCGACGCGGTCGCCGCGCACGCGGAGCCGGTCGCGGTGGAGGACCCGGTCGTCGAGGCGCCGGTCGCCTCCGAAGAGACGGCCGCCGTGGTCGAGGCTCCAGTCTCCGAGGCCCCGGCTGTCGAGGCCCCGGCCGTCGACGAGGCCGCGCCCAAGGGGCGGACGCGTCGGCGTGCCACCCGGAAGGTGTCCGCGCCGGCCGGTTCGCCCGCCGGGGCGGAGGCCGCCGTCGTGACGGTCACCGAGCCCGCGGCCGCTCCGGTCGAGCAGGCCGAGGCCGCGCCCGAGCCGGCGGCCGTGGAGCCGGTCGCCGCCGAGCCGGTCGCCGAGAGCGCGGCCCCGGCCCGTCCGCGGCGCCGCGCCGTGCGCAAGGCCACCGCGCCGACCGCGTCCGAGGAGACGGCCGTCGTGGTCGTCCCGTCGGCCGAGGCGCCGGCGGCGGAGGCGCCCGAGGTTCTGGAGGCCGAGGTGTCCGAGGCCCCAGTTGCCGACGAGCCGGACGCCGCCGCTCCCGCCAAGAAGGCCGCCGCGCGCAAGACGGCCAAGAAGGCCACGGCGAAGAAGGCCGCCACGAAGAAGACGGCGGCCAAGAAGACGACCGCGACCGCCGCGAAGAAGACCGCCGCCAAGAAGACGACGGCCAAGAAGGCGGCCAAGGCCACCACGGCGAAGAAGACGGTGGCGGCGCAGCAGAGCGCGCCGTCCGTGTCGGCCTCCACGGAGGACTGACCCGGTCTCACCCCGACGGCGGCGCGGGCACCCGGATCCCACCGGGCGCCCGCGCCGCCGTCGTACGGGCCCGTGCCGGGTGCCACCCCCCACGTACCCGCGTCGCCGTGCGTTCATCGCGGAGTTACTCTGTGTCTTGCTTGTGATGGAGCGCACCAGAGCCCTGGGTTTCTCTGTGGTAACACCCGCGAAAAATGCCGTCCCCGTGCTGGTAACGTGCAGTCTGGTCCCGGTGGCCAAAGACATGCACACCGTGACCACAGCCGATGAGCACCTCCGGCCCTCCGGACCGGGTACGGCTGACTTCCCGCCAGGAACCCTCGGGGGGCGGGCTCCTGTGTACAACCCGTCCACTCGCCCACAGGCGCCGGTGGACACAGGGATGCGGCCGTGCTGAGCATCGACATGGCCCTTCCCGACCCTGCATGACGTGGTGCGCCTTCGAGGTCGCCGTAGAGGAGGGGATGTCGATGACCGACGCCCATGAGTTCATACCGGCCGCCAGACCAGTGATCGCCGAGGAGGAGATCGAGGCCGCGGTGCGCGTGCTGCGCAGTGGCATGGTCGTCCAGGGCCCCGAGGTGGCCGCCTTCGAGGAGGAGTTCTCGGAGCTGGTCGACGGGCGGCACTGCGTCGCGGTCAACTCCGGCACCTCCGCCCTGCACCTGGCCCTGATGGCGCTGGACATCGGCCCGGGCGACGAGGTCATCGTGCCGTCGTTCTCCTTCGCCGCGTCCGCGAACGTCGTCCGGCTGGTCGGCGCCGACGTGGTCTTCGCCGACATCGATGCCGACACCTTCTGTCTGGACCCCGCCGCGGTCGAGGCGGCCATCACGCCGCGCACCGCCGCGATCATGCCGGTCCACCTCTACGGCCACCCGGCCGCGATGGACCGCATCATGGCCATCGCCGCCAAGCACGGGCTCGCCGTCGTCGAGGACGCCTGCCAGGCCCACGCGGCCGCGCTGAACGGCACCCCGGTCGGCGCCTTCGGTGCCGCCGGCACCTTCAGCTTCTACCCGACGAAGAACATGCACAGCCTCGAGGGCGGCATGATCTCCACCGGTGACGCCCAGGTCGCCCGCACCCTGCGCCTGCTGCGCAACCAGGGCATGGAGCAGCGCTACGCCAACGAGATCGTCGGCGCCAACGTCCGGATGACGGACGTCTCCGCCGCGATCGGCCGCGTCCAGCGCCGCAAGCTCGACGGCTGGACCGAGCAGCGCATCGCCAACGCCGCCTACCTCACCGAGCACATCAGCGCGCCGAACGTGGTCACGCCGAAGGTCGCCGAGGGCGCCCGGCACATCTACCACCAGTACACCGTGCGCATCCGCGGCGACCGCGACGCCGCCATGGCCCGCCTCACCGAGGCCGGCGTGGGCAACGCCGTGTACTACCCGACCCCCATCCACCGGCTGAAGCCGTACTGGGAGCCGGACCAGAAGGCCGGCCGCACCTGGGACCTGCCCGAGACGGAGCGCGCCGCCGCCGAGGTCGTGTCGCTGCCCGTCCACCCGGCGCTGTCCGCGGGGGACCTGGAGCGGATCGTCGCCGCCGTGAACGCGCTGGGGGAGCTGTGAGCACCGGTAGGCCGCTGCGGGCCGGACTCGTCGGCCTCGGTTCGATGGGCCGTCACCACGCCCGTGTCCTGTCGGGTCTGGAGGGCGTCGACCTGGTCGGCGTCGTCGACCCGATGGGCGACAAGTTCGGCGCCGCCCAGGGCGCGCCGATCCTGGACACCGTCGAGGAGCTGATCGCGCTCGGCGTGGACTACGCCGTCGTGGCCTGCCCCACCCATCTGCACGAGCAGGTCGGTCTGGCGCTCGCCGAGGCCGGCGTGTGCGCGCTCATCGAGAAGCCGGTCGCCGAGACCGTCGACGGGGCCCGCCGGCTCGTCGAGGCGTTCGAGTCGCGTTCGCTGGTGGCCGGCGTCGGTCACATCGAGCGCTGCAACCCGGCGCTGCGCTCGCTGCGCGCCCGCCTGGAGGCCGGTGAGCTGGGCGACGTCTACCAGGTCGTCACCCGCCGCCAGGGCCCCTTCCCGCACCGCATCGCGGACGTCGGCGTGGTCAAGGACCTCGCCACCCACGACATCGACCTCACCGGCTGGGTGACGGGCCGTGAGTACGTGTCCATCGCCGCGCACACCGTCTCCAAGAGCGGCCGGGTCCACGAGGACATGGTCTCCGCGGTGGGCCGCCTCGACGACGGCACCATGGTCAACCACCTGGTGAACTGGCTGAGCCCGCTCAAGGAGCGGTTCACCTCGGTCACCGGTGAGCGCGGCTGCTTCATCGCCGACACCCTCACCGCCGACCTGACCTTCCACTCCAACTCCGCGGTGACCACCGAGTGGGAGGCCCTCCAGGCGTTCCGCGGGGTCTCCGAGGGCGACATGATCCGCTACGCCATACCGAAGCGCGAGCCGCTGCTGGTCGAGCACGAACTGTTCCGGGACGCGGTGCTCGGCAAGGACGCCGACATCTGCACCCTGCGCCAGGGGATGCGTACGGTTCAGGTGGCGGCCGCTGTGCTGGAGTCGGCGACCCAGAACCGTAGCGTTTCCCTTCAGGTGGAGGACCTGGCAACTCATGGCTCTTGAGAACACGTCGGCGCGGAAGTCGGTGCGGGGACGCATCGTCATGCTGGTCGACAACGGGGTGAACGGCGACTCGCGCGTGCAGAAGGAAGCACGTTCGGCCGCCGCCGCCGGGTGGGACGTCGTCCTGCTCGGCAAGGCACGGGGGAAGCAGGAGACGACCTGGGAGATCGGTGAGGCGCAGGTGCGTCTGCTGCCGGTCCCCGGTCCGCTGCACCGCCGTCGCCACGAGTACCGCCGGGCCGTGCTGCGCTCGCCGCTGGCCTACAAGCCCGGCCCGCTGGCCGCGTACCGCCGGCAGAAGATCAAGGCGTGGCGTGCCGATCTCAACATCCGGCTGATCCTCGCCCAGCAGGAAGGCTCCTTCCTCACCAAGCTGCGGCTGGTGCTGCCCCGGCTGGCGTCCCGCTTCATCCAGAACTGGGTGAACCTGCGGGCCCGCAGGACGGCCGAGCTGGAGAAGCGCCGCAAGGAGATGGAAGGCCCGCTGGACCGGTTCACCACCGCGTTCTGGCACCGCACCATGGGCACCCGTAGCTGGCGCAGGCTCGACCCGCACCTGTGGGACATGGAGCTGGCGTACGGCAAGGTCATCGACGAGCTGGACCCGGACCTCATCCACGCCAACGACTTCCGGATGCTCGGCGTCGGCGCCCGCGCCACCCTGCGCGCCCGGGCCCGCGGCCGCAACGTGAAGCTGGTCTGGGACGCGCACGAGTTCCTGCCCGGCATCAAGCCGTGGAACCCGCACCCGCGCTGGCACCTCGCGCAGTGCGCGCACGAGCTGGAGTACTCGCGGTTCGCCGACGCCGTGACCACGGTGTCCGACACCCTCGCCGGGATGCTCCAGGAGCGGCACTCGCTCAAGGAGCGCCCCTCCGTCGTGCTGAACGCGCCCGACGCCGAGGTCTCCCCGGAGCAGGCCGCCGAGCCGGTCCCGGACCTGCGCGAACTGTGCGGCATCGGCGCGGACGTGCCGCTGACCGTGTACAGCGGTGCCGCCGCCCCGCAGCGCGGCCTCGACATCATGGTCGAGTCGCTGCCGCAGCTCCCGGACGTGCACACCGCGTTCGTCGTGCTCAACACCGAGTCCGAGTACATGCGGACCCTGAGCGAGCGCGCCGAGGAACTGGGCGTCTCCGACCGGCTGCACATCCTGCCGTACGTGCCGCACTACCAGGTGGTGCGGTTCCTGGCGGCGGCGGACCTCGGGGTCATCCCGATCCACCACTGGCCGAACCACGAGATCGCCCTGATCACCAAGTTCTTCGAGTACTCGCACGCCCGGCTGCCGCTGATCGTCAGCGATGTGAAGACGATGGGCGAGATGGTCCAGCGCACCGGCCAGGGCGAGGTCTTCCGCGCCGAGGACACCGAGGACTACGTACGGGCCGTGAAGTCGGTGCTCGGCGACGCCGACCGCTACCGCGGCGTCTACGACCGTGACGGGCTGCTCGACGAGTGGACCTGGGAGGCCCAGGCCGAGCTGCTCGACAAGGTGTACACCCGGCTGGTTCCCGGCAGCGCGGTCCGTCCGGCCGAGCGCAGACCGGTGGAGGCGGGCGCATGAGCACCGCGCCGGACGTCAGCGTCGTCGTCGCGGTGTACAACACGATGCCCTACCTGACGGAGTGCCTGAACTCCCTGATCGGGCAGAGCATCGGCAGAGAGCGCCTGGAGGTCGTCGCGGTCGACGACGGCTCCACGGACGACAGCGGCCGCGAACTGGACCGGTTCGCGGCGCTGTACCCGGACACCGTCAAGGTGATCCACCAGCCCAACTCCGGCGGCCCGGCCGCGCCCAGCAACCGTGCGCTGGACGTGGCCACCGGCCGTTACGTGTACTTCATCGGCTCCGACGACTACCTCGGCGAGGAAGCGCTGGAGCGCATGGTGAAGTGCGCCGACGACAACGACGCGGACGTCGTCGTCGGCAAGATGGCCGGCACCAACGGCCGGTACGTGCACCAGGCGCTCTACAAGGAGAACGCCGAGCACGTCGGGCTGACCGACTCGGCGCTGCCCTTCACCCTCGCCAACACCAAGCTGTTCCGGCGCGAGCTGGTGGAGAAGCACCGGCTGCGGTTCCCCGAGCACCTTCCGGTGGGCAGCGACCAGCCGTTCACCATCGAGGCGATCGTGCGCGCCCGGAAGGTGTCGGTGGTCGCCGACTACACCTGCTACTACGCGGTCAAGCGCGGCGACGCCAGCAACATCACCTACCGCGCCGACCATCTGGCGCGGCTGGCTGCGGCGGCCGAGATCATGGACTTCACGGCCGGTCTCGTCGAGGCGGGCGCGGAGCGCGACGCGGTGCTGCGCCGGCACTTCACCTGGGAGCTGGCCAAGCTCGTCCAGGACGACTTCCCGTCCCTGGACCGGGAGTTGCAGCGCCAGTTGTGCGCGGGCATCGCCCGGCTGGCCGACCAGTACTTCACGGACGGCATCCGGGACGCCATGGACGTCAAGCGCCGGGTGCGGATCGCCCTCGCGCGCGCGGGCGCGATCGACGAGCTGGCCGAGGCGATCTCCTCGGAGAAGGAGTACGGGGCGCCCCCGTTCGTCCTCGACGGCGAGCGCGCCTACGCCCGTTACCCCGGCTTCCGCGACGCGCTCGTCGGGGTTCCCGACCGGGTGTACGAGCTGGTCGGGGAGAAGGTCCCGGGCCGGCTCGCGGCCGGCACCGAGCTGGTGGCCTCCGGCTGGGAGCAGGAGGGCGAGTCCCTCGCCTGGACCGCGACCGTACGGGTGCCCGTCCTCGGTGACGTCGACAGCGCGGTGCTGCGCCTCGCCCAGGGCGCGATGCCGGGCTCCGCGGACAAGGCGGGCGCGCGCCGGCTCAAGGACGATCACGAACTGCCTCCCGTGGTGGGCGAGATGACCCGGGAGACGGCACCCGACGGCACCGCGACCCTGCTGCACGCCCGGGTCCCGCTGGCCCTCGTCACCGGCAAGCGGGGCGTGCGCGTGTACGTCGACGTGGCGGGTGAGACGTACGAGATACCCGTGCGCGGCAAGGGCCTGCCCATGCCGCTGGCCCGTCGGTGGGGCCGGGACGGCGACCCGTACCGGGCGTCGGCCGTGGTCAACCCGAAGGGGCGTGTGGTGATCGACACCGCCCGGCTCCATCCCCCGAAGAGGACGTTCGTCCGGCGGGCACTGGGGAGCCTCGCCCGGAAACTGAAGTCCCGTTCCAAAAGGAAGAAGTAGCGACCCTCCATGAACATCTGTGTAGTAGCGCTCGGCAAGATCGGGCTCCCGCTGGCGGTTCAGTTCGCCTCCAAGGGCCACCGGGTCATCGGCGCGGACGTCAACGAGAAGGTCGTCGAGCTGGTCAACGCCGGTGTCGAGCCGTTCCCCGGTGAGCACGACCTGGACGTCAAGCTGAAGCAGGCCGTCGACGCCGGTCTGCTCAGCGCGACCACGGACACCGCGTCCGCGGTCGCCGAGTCCGAGGCCGTCGTCGTGGTCGTCCCGCTGTTCGTGGACGCCGAGGGCACCCCGGACTTCGGCTGGATGGACGCCGCGACCAAGGCGATCGCCCAGGGCCTCAAGCCCGGCACGCTGGTGTCGTACGAGACGACGCTGCCGGTCGGCACCACCCGCACCCGCTGGGCGCCGATGCTGGCCGAGGGCTCCGGTCTGACCGCGGGCGAGGACTTCCACCTGGTGTTCTCCCCGGAGCGGGTCCTCACCGGCCGGGTCTTCGCCGACCTGCGCCGCTACCCCAAGCTGGTCGGCGGCGTCGACGAGGCGTCCACCGCCCGCGGTGTGGAGTTCTACGAGCAGGTCCTCGACTTCGACGAGCGCCCCGACCTGCCGCAGGCCAACGGTGTCTGGGACCTGGGCACGGCGGAGGCGTCCGAGCTGGCCAAGCTCGCCGAGACCACCTACCGGGACGTCAACATCGGCCTGGCGAACCAGTTCGCCCGCTTCGCCGACCAGAACGACATCGACGTCAAGAAGGTCATCGAGGCCTGCAACTCGCAGCCGTACAGCCACATCCACCAGCCGGGCATCGCCGTCGGCGGGCACTGCATCCCGATCTACCCGCGGATGTACCTGTGGAACGACCCGGCGGCCACCGTCGTGCGCTCCGCCCGTGAGGCGAACGCCGCGATGCCGGAGTACGCGGTGGACCTGCTGGCCGCGGCCTACGGCGACCTGACCGGCGTCAACGTCCTGGTGCTGGGTGCCGCCTACCGCGGTGGCGTGAAGGAGACGGCGTTCTCGGGAGTCTTCCCGACCGTCGAGGCGCTGCGGGCGCGCGGCGCGGTGCCGTTCGTCTCCGACCCGATGTACACGGCCGAGGAGCTGGCCGCGCACGGCCTCCCGCCGCACGCCGGTGAGACGGTCACCGCGGCGATCCTCCAGGCCGACCACGCCGAGTACCGCACCCTGACCCCGGCGGACCTGCCGGACGTCACGGTCCTCGTCGACGGCCGCCGCACCACCGACCCGGACGCCTGGAAGGGTGTTCGGCGGGTGGTCATCGGCGGCTGACCCGCCCCGCCGTCGATAGGATGCGGCCCCGGCCTCCAGGTCCCTCGGGACCCGGTGGACCGGGGCCGCAGTCCGTTGTCCGCCGTCTGTTGTCTGTTGTCCGCCGTCTGTTGTCCGCCGTCTGTTGTCCGCCGTCCGTCACCGGGGGAGCCGCACGTGTCCGCTGCCGGAGCGCGCCGGGTGCGGGTCGCGCTGCCCCTGCTGGTCTGTGTGCTGTACGCCGTCCTCCAGTCGGCCTCCGGCGACCGGTGGACCCTGTTCCCGGACTCCTACCGGTACGCCCGCGCCGCCGAGCAGTACCTGGGCGCGTCCCGGGCGGAGGCGCACCGTACGGCGCTCGCCGCGTTCTGTGTGAGCCGGGCGCGGAAGGAGGCGCACGAGGCGCGGCTGCGGCCCACGGTGGTGACGAGCGAGCGGGCGCTGGAGGCCGAGGCGGACCGCTCGTGCGTGCGCCGGTGGGCGGACGCCGAGGACATCACCACGGCCGACCCCCGCTACCAGGCCATCTTCTCCGCCCGCCCCGGCTATCCGCTGCTCGCGGTGCCCTTCGTCGGCGTGCTGGGCGTGCTGGACGGTCTGCGGCTGCTCGGCCTGCTCACGGCGGCGGGCGGCTCCCTGCTGGTCTTCGGCCTGCTGCGCCGGGGCGCCGGGCTGAGCCCGGCCGCCGCCCTCACCGGCCAGGTGGCCTTCCTCGTCACGCCGCTGGGCTGGTGGAGCGCGCAGGCCCTGGGCGAGGGGCTGTTCACGGTGTGCGTGCTCGGGGTGCTGTGGGGCGGCCTGGCGCTGCTGCGGGGCCGGGCCGGTCCCGGGGCCGTCGCCGGTGTGGCGCTCGCCTACGCGGTGGCCGCGGTGACCCGTTACTCGTCGGCCCTGGTGTTCGCCGCGTTCATGGCGGTGGCCGTGACGGGAACGCTGTGCTTCTCCCGCCGCCGGCGGCACCGGGGCGCGGCCGTGCTCGCGGGCCTCTCGGCGCTGACCGCGGTCCTGGTGGGGGTGGCGATGCGGGTCCTGTCCCTGCCGTCCTCGCAGACGACGCTCCAGGACACCTTCACACGCCACTTCACGGCCCCGGCGGTGCCCGACCCCTGGTCCCGGCTGTTCGGCCTGGCCGCCCGCTTCTGGCAGGACTGGTTCGCCCAGCAGGCGGCCATGCCGTACTTCCTGGCCCTCACCGCCGTCGCGGCCTGGACCCTGACCCGCCACGGCGACGGCCTCGGCCCCCTCGCCACGGCCACGGCCCTCACCGGAGCCTTCGTCCTCACCAACCACCCCCTCCCCCAGGAGGCGGACCGCCTCGGCGTCCTGATGTGGATGCCGGTGATCCTGGGGGTGCCGGTGCTGGTGGAGCGGTACCGGGCCCGGCAGCCGGGACCGACGCCGGCGGCGACAGGCACAGCGACACCGGCCCCGGAACCACGCCCCGCCGCCGACTAGGGCGGCGTCATGACACCGGCAGGGCCTCGTCCTTGACGTGCCGTGGCCGTTCGGGCACGCGGGGTCCCACGCGGCGCAGGAAGCGCTCCAGCGGATGCTCCACGCAGTGGTAGGCGAGACCCGCCAGCGCCAGGCTCACCCCCAGCACGAGCGCCCAGAAAACGGCCGTGTCGAAGGTGCCGCCGGGGCGGCCGGTCACGTCCAGCAGGATCCGCAGCACGATCTCGTGGATCAGATACCAGGCGAACGACCAGTTGCCGAGCCGGATCATCCACGAACCGCCGAGACCGGTGGTCCGGCGCCGGAGGTCGCTGTACGCGGCCGCGGAGACCAGCGCGGCGAAGAGCGGCGCCGACAGCAGGTGCGAAGCGCTGTACGCGCTGTTCCAGGCGGAGTCCGGGACGGCACGCGACCACGGGATGAGCGCCACCTGGAACGCCACCACGAGCGCCACCGCGACCGGCAGGTTGACCGGCGGACGCCAGCCCCGCTTGACGGCGAGTCCGGCGGCGACACCGAGCACGAACTGGAGCATCCGGACCGGCGGGAAGTAGTCGAGGAACCAGCGGCGGGTCAGCAGGTCGGTGATCTCCGAGCCGGCCAGCCACACGGCGAGCGAGGCGGCGCACACGGCGACCGCCACCCACAGCCGGCGGCGCGAGGTGCGCAGCAGCGGCAGCGCCATGAGCAGCGGGAACGTGGCGTAGAACCACGCCTCGTCGCTGAGCGACCAGGCCGCCGGATTGCCGCCCTTCAGCAGTGCCTGCTCCGGGACCCAGGCGTTGACCAGCAGCAGCGTCGCGACGACGCCCTTGCGGGACCACTCCGTGCCCAGGGCGTGCCAGGCGGCGACGGAGGCGACCACCGACACGGCGAGCATCGGCCAGATCCGGGCGAAGCGACGCCACATGAACACCTTCGCGGGCACGCTCTTCCCGTCGTACGTCCACGCCAGGACGAACCCGGACAGGACGAAGAAGAACGTCACACCGCTGCGGCCGTACCAGGCCAGGTCGCTCAGCACCGGCAGGCGCCCGGCCTGACGGGAGAGGTGGTAGAGGACGACGACCAGGGCCGCCCAGAACCGCAACCCGGTCAGCGACGGCAGACGGCCACGACCGGCCAGGCTCCCGGACGGCTCACCTGACTGACGGGCTATGCCCACTGCTCATCCATTCTTCGTGGTCCTCGGCGTGCGGTGCTGGTCTGGCGGTGCGGTGCTGGTCAGACGGAGCGTTCCGTCAGGACGTCGTTCTTCTCGTCGTACAGTTCGCCCGTCTGGGGGCATTCCCAGGCGCCGGGCTCGTCGGTGCGTTCGGTGAGGCGGACGCCGGCGCGGCCGACCCAGCCGATGCGGCGGGCGGGGACGCCGACGACGAGGGCGAAGTCGGGGATGTCCTTGGTGACGACGGCGCCCGCGGCGATCATCGCCCAGCGGCCGATGGTGATCGGCGCGACGCACACGGCGCGGGCGCCGATGGACGCCCCGTCGGAGATCTTGACGCCGACGGCCTCCCAGTCGCCGCCGCGCTTCTGCTTGCCGTCGGGGTCCACGGAACGCGGGTTGTGGTCGTTGGTGAGGACGACCGCCGGGCCGATGAAGACGCCGTCGCCCAGCTCGGCGGGCTCGTAGACGAGCGCGTAGTTCTGGAGCTTGCAGTTGTCGCCCATCCGCACGCCCGAGCCGACGTACGCCCCGCGGCCGATCACGCACCCCTCACCGAGGCGCGCGCCCTCACGGATCTGCGCGAGGTCCCAGACACTGCTGCCGGCACCGATCTCGGCACTCCCGTCGACCTGCGCACTGGGCTGGACCCTGTAGTTCACTTCTTCGCCTTCCGGTGTCTGGGTTCGCCCGGTGAGCATACGGGCCCCGGGGAATCCCGCCGAGGGGTGGAGGGGCGGAGGGAAACGCGGTGCGCGGTGCGGCCGCCGGGGGCGGCTCGGGCGGCTTCGTCAACTGTCCATATCTGTGCGCCCGTTGTGGCGAATCTGTGATCCATGTCATGGGTTCGCCGTTGAACAATCTCTTGCATGTACGCGTCACGGCCGAGATGATCTTTGGCGTTTGTTTGTCGGTTCTTTCTTGACCAACGGGGCGAGGCTGAGTTCACGGTGGGGAAAACGTGGCGTTGGCGGCACAGTGCTGCCGCGGTGGTGTCGGGGGCGTTGATCGCCTGGGGGATCGGGGCCGGGGTCACACCGGCCGCGGCCGCCGTGGCGTGTCCCTCCGGTGTCGAGTCGGACTTCAACGGTGACGGCTTACGCGACACCGTGATCGCCGACCCGGAGGCGGCCGACGCCGGCGTCCCCGAGGCGGGTGCCGTGTACGTCGTCTACGGCGGCGGCAAGGGACAGGTGACGCTCACCCAGTCCCTGGAGAACATCCCCGGCGTCCCCGAGCCGGGCGACCGGTACGGCTACGCGATGGCCGTCTACGACGCCGACCTCGACGGATGCAGCGACCTCGTCCTCGGCTCGCCGTACGAGGACATCGGCACCAATCCCGACTCCGGCGCCGTCCATGTCGTCTTCGGCTCCACCAGCGGGATCAACGCGGGCACCAAGCCGGTCCGCGAGTTCTACCAGGGCGAGGGCAAGGCCCTCGGCGGCGGCCCCGAGGCCGACGACTGGGTCGGCTACGCCGTCGCCGCCGGCAAGACCTCGGCCGGTCAGCCGTATCTCATCATCGGCAGCCCCGGCGAGTCCCTCGGCACCATCGACGACGCGGGCGCCTTCTACTACGTCAGCGGCACCGCGATGACGGTGACCATGAACGGCCAGGACACCGAGACCGCGGGCGCCGTCCCCGGCGCGGCCGAGCAGGACGACCGCTTCGGCTCCACCATCGCCGCCACCCCGACCCACTTCGCGGTCGGCACCCCCGGCGAGGCCATCGGCACCGTCCCGTTCGCCGGCGGCGTGGCCCTGTTCACCCACGCCCTCACCTCCGGCTACCCCAAGCCCACCGCCGGGATGGCCCAGGACCAGGACGTGATCGGCGGAGCCGAGGAGGCCGGCGACCAGTTCGGCGCCGCCCTCGCGATGGTCCCGTACCGCGCCTCCGGCGCCACCTCCACCACCGAGTCCCTCCTCGCCGTCGGCGTTCCCGGCGAGGACCTCTCGACCACCGTCGACGCGGGCGCCGTCCAGGTCTTCCGCGTCTCGGCCGCGGGCTCGTTCACCGAGACCGCCTGGATCGACCAGAACTCCGCCGACGTCGACCAGGAGTCCGAGCCCGGCGACTTCTTCGGCAAGCGGCTCGCCGCCGTCAACACCTCCCCGAACGCCGTCTCCACGGCCACCACCACCCGGCTCGCCATCGGCGTGCCCGGCGAGGAGTCCTCCGAGGAGCACGCGGAGAAGGGCGGCGTCCAGATCGTCCCCCTGGTCGGCCCGGCCGGCGCCTCCGACCAGTGGATCGACCCCGGCTACGGCGTCCCGGGCGTCCCGGCGCCGCGCCAGCTCGCCGGTCTCTCCCTGGCCGCGACCCCGTCCGTCCTCTACGTCGGCATGCCCTACGGCCCCGCCGAGGCCCGCGCGGTCCACGGCTTCCCGTGGAACGTCGCCTCCGGCGGCGCCCCGACCGTGACGTTCAAGCCCGGCGAGGGCGGCCTCCCGGCGACCGGCGTCGCCTTCGGCGCGACCGTCCGCTGACGGACCGGACCCCGTACGGCATCGGCACCGGCCCGGCCCCCGACAGGAGGGGGCCGGTGGCCGTGCCGTGCCCCTGCCCTCGTGAGACAGACATGAACCGACTGGAGAGTGGACCCGTGTCCGCAGACAGACACAGACCGATACGGCGACCGATACGGCGCGGCCTCGTGCTGCGCGCCGCCGTCGCCGCGGTCGTCACCGGCGCGGTGGTGGCCGGTGCGGCGGCCCTCCCGTACGGCGCCGGCCAGGACGGCCCCGCGCCGGTCGCCGCCGATCAGCCGCTGGTGACCGAGCAGCAGGCCCTCGCCGCCGCCAAGGACAGCGGCAAGCGCAAGGAGGTCGTCGGACTGCGCACCGAGCGCAGGGAGATCTTCGCCGAGCCCGACGGCACGTTCACCGCCCGCGAGTACACCGAACCCGTCCGTACCGTGCGGTCCGGCAAGTGGGTCGACGTGGACGCCACGCTGGTCGAGCACTCCGACGGCAGTTGGGGCCCGAAGGCCGCGACCGTCGACCTCGCCTTCTCCGGAGGCGAGGCGGGCGAGCCGTTCGTGACGATGCGGCGCGCGGGCCGGGAGTTCGCGCTGACCTGGCCGTACGGCGACCTGCCCGCACCGAGGATCGACGGCGACACCGCCACCTACGCCGAGGTCCTGCCCGGCGTCGACCTGACCGTCCGTGCGGAGGCGGACGGGTTCGGTCATCTGCTGGTGGTCAAGACGCCCGAGGCGGCGGCGGATTCGCGGCTGGCCGAGGTCGATCTGGGGATGAGCACGGACGGCCTGAAGGTCGCCGAGGACGCCACGGGTGCGATCCTCGCGGAGGACGCGGTGGTCGGCGGCACGGTGTTCGAGGCGGGCAAGCCGGCGATGTGGGACTCGGCCGCGGTCGAGGAGTCGGCCTCCAAGAAGCAGGGTCCCAAGGCCGTCGCCAAGGCCCTGAAGTCCGCCGCCGCCACGACCGCGGACCAGTCCACCCCCACCCCCACCCCCGCCCTCGAAGGCCCGGGCGGCGGCGGCCGTGTGGCCCCTCTCGGCATCGAGGTCGGCAAGGACACGCTCACCCTCGTCCCCGATCAGAAGCTGCTCCAGGGCGAGGGCACGGTCTTCCCCGTCGTCATCGACCCGATCCAGCGCACGACTTCGCGCACTTCGTGGACCGGCGTCATGTCCGGGATGCCGAGCGAGCAGGACTGGAAGTACTCGGGCAGCGCCGGCGTCGGCAAGTGCCCGACGGACTACAACCCGGTGTCCTGCAACGGCGTCGGCGTGCGCCGCGTGATGTTCACGATGCCGCTGTCCTTCTACAAGGGGAAGCAGATTCTGGGCGCGACGTTCTCGGCGCGCGTGGAGCACATCTACAGCGCGTCCCCGACGGCGGAGCCGATCCAGCTCTACCGGATCGGCGGCGCCAACTACAGCCTCTCGTCGTCCAGTAACTGGTCGAACACCAAGGACGATTGGGACGACTATCTCCAGACCGTGGACAAGGCGATCTCGCCGACGTCCTGTTCCAGTAACGCCAATCTGCACTTCGAGAGCGGTGCGAGCGGTGAGCTGACCAGTGAGATCAAGACGGCCGCGTCGGGTGGCTGGAACAGCATGACGCTGGGTCTGCGCGCCGCCGACGAGTCGCGGTTCGCGGAGTGGAAGCGGATCTGCGGCAACGCGTATCTGTCGGTGAAGTACAACAACCTCCCGCGCCAGATCAAGACGTCCGACATGTCCACGGACCCCGGCGGCGTCTGCAAGTGGGGCGCCAACCGGGCCACCACCGACGTGCCGCCGAAGCTCCAGGCCATCGCGAGCGACCCGGACCACGGCAACGGCCAGACCGACAAGGTGAAGGTCGAGTTCAAGGTCGAGTGGGGCGGGACCAACCCCGGCTCGTACACGTATCTCACCCCCGACTGGCTCTCCCCGACGACCGGCACCAAGTTCACACACACCGTGAAGTCGTCGATCCCGCAGAACACCACCATCTACTGGAGCGCCCGCGCCTACGACGGTGACGGCTACGGCCCGTGGAGCTACGACGGCGACACCCCGCAGCGCTGCGAGTTCACCTTCGACAAGACCTGGCCGGGCAAGCCGCTCGTCCTGTCGAAGCAGTACCCGTCGGACACCGTCTACCACGACGGCGTCGGCACCTACGGCACCTTCTCCATCGCGCCGAACCCGAACGACTCCATCCCGGACACCGACGTCGTGAAGTACCAGTACTCCTTCAACGGCGCCGCGATGACCACCCTCACCCCGTCCAAGCCGGGCGGTTCGGTCTCCGTGCAGTGGATGCCGACCCGTGCCGGGCGCCAGGTGCTCGAAGTCGTCGCGATCGACAAGGCCACCCACGCCAGCAGCAACTACTACGACTTCCTGGTCAGCGAGGGCAAGCCGGTCGTCGCCCAGTGGAACCTGGCCGACCCGGCCGGGGACACCGAGGCGCACGACGAGAGCGGCCAGTTCTCGGCGACCGCCGGCAGCGCCGTCACCTTCGGGGCGGAGGGCCCCGGCGGCAAGGTCGACAAGGCGGCGCGTTTCGACGGCAGTTCGGCGTCCTACCTCGACGCGAGCGAGACCGTGCTCGACACGTCGAAGAGCTTCAGCGTCAGCGCCTGGGTGCGGCCCACCTCGCTGGGCAGGAACATGGCGGTCGTCAGCCAGGACGGCACCGGCGAGCCCGGTTTCACGCTCGGCTACGACGCGTCGGCGGGGACCTGGAAGTTCGCCGTCCCGGTCGACGACGTGGACACGCTCGGTGAGTGGAAGGCCGTCTCCACCGGTGTCACCCCGGTCAAGGACCAGTGGGTGCTGCTGACCGGCGTCTACGACGCCCAGAAGGCCGGCGGCCCGCAGCTCCAGCTCTACGTCAACAAGGACCTGAAGGGCTCGTCCGCACGGCGCTCCGCCTGGAAGTCGTACGGTCCGCTCCAGATCGGCCGGTCCACGGCCAAGAGCGGCTACCGCGACCACTTCACCGGTGATCTCGCCGAGGTCCGCGTCTTCGACCGGGTCCTGCCGTCCACCCAGGTGGCCGAGCTGATGACGGTCAAGCCGCTGCGCAAGGGCTACTGGCAGCTCGACGACGCCACCGGCGGCGCCTCGGCGGAGACCGGCGGCGGACAGGCGCTGACCCTCGCGGGCAACGCCTCCGTCTACCGCCCGGCCGACCCGCTGTTCGACACCGCCGCCCTGGTCGGCGACGGCAACCTGGTTCTGGACGGCGACGGGGACTACGCGTCCACCGCCACCGCGCCGGTCCCCGGCAACAGCAGCTTCACGGTGACCGCCCGCGCCCAGCTCACCTCGCTGGACCCGGAGAAGTCGCAGACGGTGCTGTCCCTGCCGGGCGCCAACGCCAACCGTCTCCAGGTGCGTTACCAGGCCGCCACCGGCCAGTGGGAGCTGGCGGTCGCCAAGACGGACGTGGCCGCACCCGAGATCGTCACCTTCACCGACGACCAGGCACTGCCCGACACCGGCGGCTCCGGCCAGCACCTCGCGGTGGTCTACGACGCGTTCGCCAACTCCCTCCGGCTGTACGTCGAGGGGCAGCTCGTCGCCGGTGCCTACGGCAAGGACACGACCCTGTGGTCCGCCACCGGCGGTCTCCAAGTGGGCCGTTCGCTGCGCGGCGCGAGCGAGTACTTCGCCGGCGCGATCGACGAGGTCCGCGTCTACAGCGGTGCGGCGGACGCGATCGCGGTGCAGCAGATGGCCGCGCTGACGGCCGTACCGGACATGTGACGGATCGTCAATGAACAGGTGTGCCGGGCCCCTTCAAGGCCCGGCACACCTGTCCTCAACCCCAACCCCCACCTCACCTCCACTTCTACGATCAGGAAGCAGACGGATGTTCCTCCGTGGCCGCTCATTGAGCCGCCGCATGCCCCGACCGGCGTTGGCCGCGACAGTGCTCGGGCTCACGCTCGCGCTGTCCGCGTCCTCGGTCCAGGCATTGGCGCTCGACGACGGGAACCGGGGCCGCACCAGCCGCCCCGGTGTCCAGGACGACGGGGATCCTGCCAAGGGGTCCTCGGCGAAAGCGAAGTCCCGCCCCTCCGACCCGGCGCGCAAGGCCGCGGTCAAGGGCCTCGACAAGGCGGTGTGGCCCAGGCAGGGCGGCACCGAACTGAAGATCGGCGCCACCGCGGAGGCCGGCGGTCTGCCGGTCAAGGTCACCGAGGCGAAGCCGAAGCCGAAGCCGAAGCCGAAGACGAAGGTGAAGGCGGGGACCAAGGCAAAGGCGGAGGCCGAGGCCACGCCGTCGGTCGACAAGGTCCGTGTCGACGTCCTCGACCCGGCCCGCGCCGCGAAGCTCGGCGCCGGCGCCCTCCTCGGCGTCCAGCGCGCGGATGGCGCGGACCGGGCCGGCACGGTGCGCCTGACCGTCGACTACTCGGAGTTCGCCGAGGGCTTCGGCGGCTCCTACGGCTCCCGGCTGCGGCTCGTCCAGCTTCCCGCCTGTGCCACGATCGCCCAGCCCGGCAGCAAGGACTGCCCCGAGCAGCCCAAGGCGCTCCCGACGGTCAACGACGTCGAGACGGGCACCCTCTCCGCCGACGTGACCGCCGCCCCGGCCTCCGCCGAGGGCGTCTCCACCATGGCGGGCGGCACGGCCTCCCTGGTCGCGGTCGCGGCCGGACCGTCCGGCGCGCAGGGCACCTACAAGGCGACGGCCCTCGCCCCCTCCTCCAGTTGGAGCGTGGCCACCTCCTCCGGCGCCTTCAACTGGAACTACCCGTTCCGTTCGGTGCCGACCCCGGGAGGTCTGACGCCGACCGTCGGTCTCGGCTACTCCTCCCAGTCGGCGGACGGCCGCACCTCGGCCACCAACAACCAGGGCTCCTGGATCGGTGAGGGTTTCTCCTACGACCCGGGTTACATCGAGCGCCGCTACAAGCCCTGTTCGGACGACGGGCACGACAACTCCGGTGAGCAGTGCTGGGCGTTCGAGAACGCCACCGTCATGCTCAACGGCTCGGCCGGTGAACTCGTCAAGGACGACACCACCGGCAAGTGGCACATGTCCTCCGACGACGGCTCCAAGGTCGAGCGGCTGACCGGCGCCGCCAACGGCGACGAGGGCAGTGCCGACGACAAGGGCGAGCACTGGAAGATCACCACGTCCGACGGCACCGAGTACTGGTTCGGCCTCAACCGCCTCCCGGGCTGGGCGTCGGGCAACGAGGAGACCAACTCGGTCTGGACCGCGCCGGTGTTCGGTGACGACTCGGGCGAGCCCTGCTACAACTCGACGTTCACCAGCGCGCATTGCAAGCAGGCGTGGCGCTGGAGCCTGGACTACGTCAAGGACACGCACGGCAACGTGATGTCCTACTTCTACGACCGTGAGACCAACTTCTATGCCCTGAACGGCAAGACGGACGTCAACGGGACGTCGTACGACCGCGGCGGCTGGCTGAAGCGGATCGACTACGGTCAGCGCGACGGCCAGGTGTACGCGGCGAAGGCGCCGGCGCGGATCGTGTTCAACACGGCCGAACGCTGCCTGCCCACCGCGGACTTCGACTGCGCGGAGAGCAAGCGGACGAAGGCGAACGCCGCGAAGTGGCCGGACGTGCCGGTCGACCAGGAGTGCAAGTCGGGCACGAAGTGCACCTCGCCGGTGCAGACGTTCTGGACGACCAAGCGGCTGACGTCGGTCGTCACGCAGATGCGCAAGGACGCGACGTCCTATTCGGACGTGGACGCGTGGCTGTTCACGCACCTGTTCACCGACAACGGTGACGACTCCAAGACGCTGTGGCTGACGAAGATCGAGCACGAGGGCCGCGCGGGAACGGCGGCGGTGAAGCTGCCGTCCGTGGACCTGTTCGGTGAGCAGCTCGCCAACCGGGTGGACGCGATCGGCGACAACATCGCGCCGTTCCACCGCTTCCGTCTGTCGATGGTGCTCAGCGAGACGGGCGCGCAGCTCGACGTGACGTACGCGGCGACGGACTGCGCGAAGGCGAGCCTGCCCAAGCCGGGTGAGTCCACGAAGCGTTGCTATCCGGTGAAGTGGGCCCCGCCGGGCTACATCGACCCCATCACCGACTGGTTCCACAAGTACGTGGTCTCCGCGGTCATCGAGACCGACCGCACCGGCGGCAGCGACTCGATGGTGACCCGTTACGACTACCAGGGTGACGCGGCCTGGCGGAAGGCGAAGCCGGACGGCATCACCGACGTCAAGTACCTGACCTGGGGCGGCTGGCAGGGCTACGGCAAGGTCAAGGTCACCAGCGGCACCTCGGACGTCCAGAAGACCCGCGTCGACTACACGTTCATGCAGGGCATGGACGGCGACAAGGACCCCGACGGCGGAACCCGTTCGGTGAAGGTCAAGGACTCCACGGGCGCCGAGTACACGGACGACGAGGAGTTCACGGGCCACCAGCTCGAAGCCGCCACCTACGACGGCACCAAGCTGATCTCCAAGAGCATCCAGACCCCGTGGAAGCACTACTCCGCGACCCAGACGCGCAGTTGGGGCACCACCCGTGCGGTGATCGTCCGGGGCGAGACCGGCCGCGGCTTCAACCTCCAGTCGGACGGCAGTTGGCTGGAGACGAAGTCCACGACGACGTACGACACCTCCAACGGCACCGGCCGGGTGCTGACGGTGGACGACCTGGGCGATGTCTCGACGGCCAAGGACGACTCCTGCACCCGCACCACGTACGCGGACAACACGGCGAAGAACATCCTGTCGCTGCCCGCGCGCAGTGAGGCCGTGTCGGTCAAGTGCTCGGCCACGCCCGACCGCAAGTCCCAGGTTCTGGCGGACGAGCGCACCTCGTACGACAACCTCGCCTTCGGCGCCGCGCCCACCAAGGGCGACGCCACGAAGACCGAGCGCCTGACGTCCCACAACGGCACCACGGGCACGTACCAGGTCACCGGCGCCACCACGTACGACGCGTACGGCCGTCCGCTGACGCAGAAGGACGCCAAGCAGATCGGCACGACGGACGAGACGAAGACCGTCTACGCCGAGACCAACGGTCTGCTGACCAAGACGACGGTCACCAACGCCCTCGGCCACGCGACCGTCACCGACTACGCCCCCGCCTGGGGCATGTCCAAGGGCCAGACCGACCCGAACGGCAAGCGCACCGACCTCGCCTACGACGCGATGGGCCGCCTGACCTCGGTCTGGCTCCCCGACCGCGCGTCCACGCAGACGCCGAGCATCAAGTACGGGTACACCGTCCGCAAGGACAAGGTCACCTCGATCAAGACCGAGAAGATCGAGAACGACGGCTCCTACGGCGCCGAGTACCAGCTCTACGACAGCATGCTGCGCGCCCGCCAGATCCAGACCGAGGGTCCGGACGGCACGCGGATGGTCGCGGACACCTGGTACGACGGGACGGGCAACGTCCGCAAGACCAACGCCACGTACAACGCCTCCGGCGCGGCCACGGACGAACTGCTGCTGGTCAGCAACGGCCAGGTCGGCCAGCAGAGCCTGATGGAGTACGACGGCCTGGGCCGCACGACGGCCCAGATCTTCGCGGTCTCGGGCGCCGAGCAGTGGCGCACGAAGACCTCGTACGACGGCGAACTGACCCACGTCGACCCGCCGGTGGGCGGCGTCCCGACGACGACGGTCACGGACGGCCAGGGCAACGTCTCCGAGGTCCGCCACTACCGCGGCGCGTCGCCGGGGGTGGGCGTCCCGTACGACGCGACGAAGTACACGTACACCGGCAACGGTCAACTGGAGACGGTCACCGACGCCAAGAACAATGTGTGGCGTTACGAGTACGACCAACTGGGCCGCCAGAAGAAGACCGTCGACCCGGACGCGGGTACGTCGAGCACCGAGTACGACGAGCTGGACCGCCCCGTGGTCACCTGGGACGGCCGTGACAAGAAGACGTCCACCGTCTACGACAGGCTCGGCCGGGTGGTCTCCACCTGGCAGGGCGACGCCGGCACCGGCACCAAGCTGAGCGAGACCAGGTACGACAAGGCGGGCTGGCTCGGCCAGGCGTACGCCTTCCTGAGCTATGTCTCCCCGACGGAGTACTTCGGCACCGCCGTCCAGTCGATGGACGAGTTCTACCGGCCGTTGAAGACCGCCTACCAGATCCCCGTCTCGCAGGGAGCGCTCGCGGGCACCCACGTCTACACCAGCACGTACAACCGTGACGGCACCCTCCAGAGCACGGGTCTGCCCGCGGTCGGCGACCTGCCGGCCGAGGTGCTCACCTACACGTACGACGGCCTCCAGCGCCCCACGACGATGACGGGCTCCACGTCGTACGTCACGAACACCGTGTACTCGGGCAAGAGCCTCGTGCAGCAGCTCGAACTGTCCACGGGCAGCGGCAAGAAGGTCTGGCAGACCTACACCTACGAGAAGGGCACCGACCGGCTGACCCGTTCGGTGACCGACGTCTACGGGGCCACCGCCCCGGCGAAGGACTCCCGTTACTCCTACGACCAGGCCGGCAACGTCCTGTCGATCGCGGACACGGCGAACTCGGCGTCCCCGGACGCGCAGTGCTTCGCCTACGACGGCCGACAGCGGCTGAAGGACGCCTGGACCCCGGCGGCCACCGCCGCGACGGCGGCCGGATCGGGTACCCGCGGCTCCACCACCCCGGTCGACGGCACCGGTCCCACGGCCTGTGACGCCGCCGCCGGGACCGGCGCGCTGGGCGGCCCGGCGCCGTACTGGAAGTCCTACGAGACCGACGCCATCGGCAACCGGGTCTCCGAGGTCAACCACGACACCGGCCTCGACGCGTCGAAGAACATCACCCGCGACTACGAGTACGGCGGCGCGGGCGCGAAGGGCGACGGCCCGCACCAGGTCACCAAGATCACCGAGAACACGCCGACCGGTGACCGTCAGTCGACGTACGAGTACGACGACGCGGGCAACACGACCAAGCGCACGATCGGGGGCAACGCTCAGAACCTGGTCTGGAACGACCGCGGCAAGCTCAGCGAGGCCACGGAGGCGGACGGCGCGAAGACCACCTATCTCTACGACTCCTCCGGCAACCGGCTCGTCCGCAAGGACCCCACCGGTACGACCGTCTACCTGCCCGGCACCGAACTGAAGCTGTCGGCCGACGGCACCAGGACGGAAGCCACTCGCTACTACGAGTTCGCCGGCCAGTCCGTCGCCGTCCGCACCGCGGGCAAGGTCTCCTTCATCGCCTCCGACCACCACGGCACCGGTGAAGTGGCGATCGACTCCGCGACCGGCGCGACATCCCAGCGCCGCTTCGATCCCTTCGGAGTCGAGCGGGGCGCGAAGACCGGCGCCTGGCCGGGGGAGAAGGGCTATGTCGGCGGCACCATCGACGCCTCGACCGGCCTGACCCATCTGGGGGCGCGTGAATACGACGCGGTGATCGGCAAGTTCATCTCCGTCGACCCGGTCATCGACTACACCCAGCCCCAGCAGATCAACGGGTACGCCTACGCCAACAACTCCCCGGTCACGCACGCCGACCCGAGCGGCATGATCATCCCGGAATGCCGGGAGGGCTTGATCGAGTGCCGCGGAGGGATGCCGTACATCCCGAAGACGGAGACCGAGAAGGCCCAGTCGGACGTCGACCAGGCGTCCCGGAACGTCACCCAGGCCGAGGGCCAGCAGTCGGCGGCCAAGCAGCGCATCAAGTCGGCGGGCAAGGCCCTCGTCAAGATCGCCCGGGACATCCTCGGTGTGGACGCGGCCCTGGACTGCATCTCCACCGGCGACGTCGGGGCGTGCGGCGAGACCCTGCTCAACATCGCGGGCAGCTTCGCGGGCGGCCTGGCGGGCAAGATCCTCGCCAAGTACGGCGCCCCGTGGAACTGGGCCAAGGGCATCAAGCTCGCCAAGCGGGTCACCGGCCTGGTCGGGGATCTCATCGGCGGGGCCAAGTCCCTCTGGAAGGCGAACAAGGCGGTCGGCAAGGCGAGAGCCGGGTTCACCAAGGCCGCGGAGAAGCTGGCCGCCGCCAAGAAGAAGGCGGCGGCGGCTCTCAAGAAGAAGAAGTCGTGCGAGGTCGTGCACAGCTTCCTGCCCGGCACCAAGGTGCTGCTCAAGGGCGGCTCCGCCAAGCCGATCGAGAACGTGAAGCTGGGCGACCGGGTCGTCGTCACCGACCCCGCGACCGGTCGGACCACGGTCCGTGAGGTCGTCGGCACGATCGTCACCCAGGACGACAAGCACTTCGTCGACCTCACGGTGAAGGGGACCGGCGGCAAGGACCAGGCGATCACCTCCACCACCACGCACCCGTTCTGGGTGGACTCCCTGAACCGGTGGGTCGAGGCGGGCGACCTGCGCCCCGGTATGCGGCTGCACACGGCTTCGGGTGCCACGGCCGAGCTGACGTCGGTGCGCCCGTACCACAAGATGCAGCGGACGCACGATCTGACGATCGACGGCATCCACACCTACTACGTCCTCGCACAGTCGACCCCGCTGCTCGTCCACAACTGCGACCCGCGGCCGGGGCCGGCCGCCGACGGAACGACCCTGGAGGACTACGCGGAGGCCAACCGCGGAGCCAACCAGGCGTCGACCCCCGACTTCGTCACCGAGTACAAGTCGCCGTCCGGCAAGCGGTACTACGGCCGTACGCAGGCCGACCACGGCATCGAGCCGGACTCCGCCCTGGACGACGTCCTCGGCGCGAACGGCCGCCGCACCTGCTCCGAGGTCTGCGCGATGAACGAGGCGCAGAAGGCCGAGGGCGGTTCGGCGGTCTTCGGCGGGCACTTCAGAACCCTGCGGGTGCGTCCCGTCGGATCGCCCAAACCGAGCGGTACCCTGGCCAACCCGTGCGTGGAGTCGTGCCAGACGGTGGTCAGGAAAACGATGGGGACCTATGACGCTGCCGAATGACAGCCGTGCCGTCCGCGAGGCCCTGCGGCGCGCGGGGTGGACCGAGGGGCGGCAGGTCGACGTCTCCCACTGGGTCGAGGAACTGGAGGCGGTGGGCTACCGCCCGCATCCGCTGGCCCGGCGGATCTGGTCGGAGTACGGCGGGCTCACCGTCCGCAGTGCGCCCGAGCGCGAGCCGGGATCGTCGCTGTACATCGACCCGGTGGACGCGTGCATCGACTCCTTCGAGGAGTCGGTGACCATCGGTGACCGGTACGGGGAGGACTTCTCGCCCCTCGGCATGTGGTCGTCGCAGTTCCGGTCGTACGTGAGTGCCTCCGGAACCGTGGTCGCCGTGACAGTCCGCACGGTCTGGGATCTCGGCGCGAGCTTCGCCGAGGCCCTGGCCTACACCGTCGAAGGGGACGGGCGGGGCAGCCGGGCCCGGCGGGCGGACTGGCTCGGGTGACGCGGCGGGCATGAGAGACGGGGCCCGGTTTGATTCATCGAGCCGGGCCCCGTAGCCTTGACCGTCGGCGTGTTTCCTAGGCACGCCACATCCCCGTAAACCTCTTCCTCCTGGATGCCGGTTCCCGGTGACCGGGAGAGGTTGCCCGTGTTCGTCCCGGGTGACTGGACTGCGGGGGTGCCGTTCCCGAGCGAGAGAGTGAGATCCGCGTGTACGCCATCGTGCGCAGCGGTGGTCGCCAGCACAAGGTTGCTGTCGGCGACATCGTTGAGGTTGACAAGATTTCCACCGCCAAGGTTGGCGACACGGTCGAGCTCTCGACCCTGCTCGTTGTCGACGGCGACGCTGTGACCAGCGACCCGTGGGTGCTGGCCGGCATCAAGGTCCAGGCCGAGGTCGTGGACCACCACAAGGGTGTGAAGATCGACATCCTTCGCTACAAGAACAAGACCGGCTACCGCCGTCGTCAGGGCCACCGCCAGCAGTACACGGCGATCAAGGTCACTGAGATCCCCGCGGCTGCGAAGTAAGGGACTGAGGAGACATGGCACACAAGAAGGGCGCATCGTCCACCCGGAACGGTCGCGACTCGAATGCCCAGCGGCTCGGCGTGAAGCGCTTCGGCGGTCAGGTCGTCAACGCGGGTGAGATCCTGGTCCGCCAGCGTGGCACCCACTTCCACCCGGGCGCCGGCGTCGGCCGTGGCGGCGACGACACGCTGTTCGCGCTGCTGCCGGGCGCGGTGGAGTTCGGTACCCACCGTGGCCGCAAGGTCGTGAACATCGTTCCGGTCGCCTGAATCATCTGATTCACGGCTCGACCGAACACTTCGCGAGGCGGACCTCACTTCCCTTCCGGGAAGGCGGGTCCGCCTTTCGCGTGTTACGCAAGAGACAGTTCCATACATTTCGCAGTGCTGGAGGCACCCACCATGACCACCTTCGTGGACCGCGTCGAACTGCATGTCGCCGCGGGTAACGGAGGTCACGGCTGTGCCTCCGTCCACCGTGAGAAGTTCAAGCCGCTCGGCGGCCCCGACGGGGGCAACGGCGGCCGCGGCGGCGATGTGATCCTCACCGTCGACCAGTCGGTCACCACCCTGCTCGAGTACCACCACTCCCCGCACCGCAAGGCCACCAACGGCAAGCCCGGCGAGGGCGGCAACCGCTCCGGCAAGGACGGCCAGGACCTGGTGCTGCCCGTGCCGGACGGCACCGTCGTCCTGGACCGGGCCGGCAACGTGCTCGCCGACCTCGTCGGACACGGCACCTCCTTCGTCGCCGCCCAGGGCGGCCGCGGCGGTCTGGGCAACGCCGCCCTCGCCTCCGCCCGCCGCAAGGCGCCCGGCTTCGCGCTGCTCGGGGTGCCCGGCGACGTCCAGGACATCGTGCTGGAGCTGAAGACCGTCGCCGACGTGGCGCTGGTCGGCTACCCGAGCGCCGGGAAGTCCTCCCTGATCTCGGTCCTCTCGGCCGCCAAGCCGAAGATCGCCGACTACCCGTTCACCACCCTCGTCCCCAACCTCGGCGTGGTCACCGCGGGCTCCACCGTCTACACCATCGCCGACGTCCCCGGGCTGATCCCGGGCGCCAGCCAGGGCAAGGGCCTCGGCCTGGAGTTCCTGCGGCACGTCGAGCGGTGCAGCGTCCTCGTGCACGTCCTGGACACCGCGACCCTGGAGTCCGACCGCGACCCCCTCTCCGACCTCGACATCATCGAGGCCGAGCTGCGCGAGTACGGCGGCCTGGACAACCGTCCCCGCATCGTCGTCCTGAACAAGATCGACGTACCGGACGGCAAGGACCTCGCGGAGATGGTCCGCCCGGACCTGGAGGCCCGCGGCTACCGCGTCTTCGAGGTGTCCGCCGTGGCCCACACCGGGCTCAAGGAGCTGTCCTTCGCGCTCGCCGACCTGGTCGCGAAGGCGCGGGCGGCCAAGCCCAAGGAGGAGGCGACCCGTATCGTCATCCGGCCCAAGGCCGTGGACGACGCCGGGTTCACCGTCACCCTGGAGGAGGACGGCCTGTTCCGGGTGCGGGGCGAGAAGCCCGAACGCTGGGTGCGCCAGACCGACTTCAACAACGACGAGGCCGTCGGCTATCTCGCCGACCGGCTCAACCGCCTCGGTGTGGAGGAGGAGTTGATGAAGGCGGGCGCCCGCGCCGGCGACGGCGTCGCGATCGGTCCCGAGGACAACGCGGTCGTCTTCGACTGGGAGCCGACCGTGATGGCCGGCGCCGAGATGCTCGGCCGCCGCGGTGAGGACCACCGCTTCGACGCCCCGCGCCCCGCGACCCAGCGGCGCCGCGACAAGCAGGCCGAACGCGACGAGGCGGCCCAGGAGTTCGACGGCTTCGAGCCCTTCTGACCGGCCCGCCGGCACCGGCGTACCGAAGGACCCGTCGCGGGACACCGCGGCGGGTCCTTCCGCGTCCGCCCGCACTGTCTCTCCACGCCCCGTCCCCGCCCCCCCGCCGCCCTCCGCGCTGTCCTTCGGGTTGTCATGTATGCGCGGCCCAGTGTTCAGCGGGCCGGCCGGTTGCCCGTGCCACCTTTCTTGCGTCCACGACCCCCGCGACGCAAGGGAGTTCACCGATGGCCGCCGGATCGAACCGCACCGCGTCCCCCGACCGCCGCCGTCTGCTCACCACCGGTGCCGCCGTGCTCGGTGCCGCCGCCTCCGCCCAGCTCTGGCTGCCCGCCACCGCCCGCTCCGCCGAACCCCCGCTGCCCGACGGCCTGTTCACGCTCGGCGTGGCGTCCGGCGACCCGCTGCCCGACGGGGTCGTGCTGTGGACCCGGCTGGCCCCCGACCCGCTGAACGGCGGCGGCATGCCCCGCCGGACCGTGCCGGTGGAGTGGGAGGTCGCCACCGACTCCCGCTTCCGCGCCGTGGTCCGCCGGGGCGTCGCCCAGGCCCGGCCCGAGTACGGACACAGCGTCCATGTGGACGTACGGGGACTGCGGCCCGGCCGGGTCCACTGGTACCGCTTCCGGGCCGGCGGTCAGCTCTCCCGGGTGGGCCGCACCCGCACCGCGCCCCTGCCCCTCGGCATCCGGACGCCGGTGCGGATCGCGCTCGCCTCCTGCCAGAACTGGCAGCAGGGCCACTTCACCCCGTACGCCGACATGTACGCCCAGGACCCGGACGTCGTCGTCTTCGTCGGGGACTACGTCTACGAGTCGGCGCCCTCCGCGACGGCCGTACGCCGGCACGAGGGCCGCGGGGAGCCGTACACGCTCACCCAGTACCGCAACCGGTACGCGCAGTACCGCACCGACCCCGATCTCCAGCGGATGCACGCCCACGCCCCCTGGGTGGTCACCTTCGACGACCACGAGGTGGACAACGACTTCGCCGGGGAGACACCGCAGGACCCGGGCAGCCAGCCGCACGACGCCTTCACCGCCCGGCTGACCGCGGCCTACCGGGCCTACTACGAGCACATGCCGGTGCGGGCGGCGCAGATCCCGGACGGCCCGCACATCCAGATGTACCGCAGGTTCCGGTTCGGGCAGCTCGCCATGCTGAACGTGCTGGACACCCGGCAGTACCGCAGCGACCAGGCGGTGAGCCAGGAGGGCGCCCAGGAACCCGGGCGCACCATGCTCGGCGCCCGGCAGAAGCGCTGGCTGCTGGACTCGCTGCACGGCTCGGGCACCCGCTGGAACCTGATCGCCTCCCAGATCATGATGGCCGAGACCGATCTGCTGCCCGGCCCGGGCAAGCGCTGGTACTACGACGCCTGGGACGGCTACCAGGCCGAGCGCAACGCGCTCCTCGGCGAGCTGGCCCGGGTCCGCAACCCCGTCGTCCTCAGCGGCGACCGGCATCTGACGATGATCAGCGATCTGAAGCGCGACTTCGCCGACCCGGCCTCCCGGGCCGTCGGCGCCGAGTTCGTCGGCACCTCGGTCTCCAGCGGCGGCGACCGCGACCAGGCCGCCTTCCACGCCCAGTGGGACCCGCTGAAGGCCGACAACCCGCACTGGAAGCTGATCGACGCCCACTGCGGCTACCACCTCTTCGACCTCCGCGGGGACGCCGTCGACGCGCGCGTGCGGGTGGTGGACACCGTCCTGAAACCGCATGCGACCGCGCGCACGCTGGCGAGCCTGCGGGTGACGGACGGGAAACCGGGTGTCCGCAGGGTGTGAGGGTGCTGCGAAATTCTCGTAGGGAATTCAGAGGTCATTCCCAGGCCATTCCCAGCGTCCTCTGATTCTTATTCGAAACTTATCCGCAACGGCGTCGACATCCATTCGGGCGGTCGGCGCCGGGGGCCGGGACCCGGGCGGACCGGGGGCGATTCACCGGGACGGGGGCACGGGACTCCGCCGATCAGGTGCGGTACGGGGCGTACCGTGACGCTCAGGCGTCACCCGTTCGCTGTGGAGTAACTCACAACAAGGTGAATGGGCGGTGGCGCCCACATATGCGGCGAAGGGCGCTCACCTTGCATCGCGGTAACCGCAAGTGGGACCATTTCCCCGTTCCCTGTCGCCCCAAGGTAGGTCTTCTGGTGTCCCAGCACATAGCCAAGCCCCGTACGACCGCAGTGATCCTGGCCGGCGGTACCGGTCAGCGCGTGGGTCTGTCGATCCCCAAGCAACTGCTGAAGATCGCAGGGAAGGCAGTCATCGAGCACACCCTGACCACCTTCGAGAAGGCCGACTCGGTCGACGACGTCATCGTCCTGATGGCCCCGGGCTATGTGCCCGACATCGAGAAGATCGTCGCCAAGGCGGGGTTCACCAAGGTCTCCCGGATCATCGAGGGCGGCACCACCCGGAACGAGACCACCGAGCGCGCCATCGCCGCGCTGGGCGAGGGCCTGGCCGAGGGCGAGGACCTCAACGTCCTCTTCCACGACGCCGTACGCCCCCTGCTGTCCCAGCGCGTCATCGACGACTGCGTGACCGCGCTGGAGCGCTACCAGGCCGTCGACGTCGCCATCCCGTCCGCCGACACCATCATCGTCACCCGGACGCACGGCGGGGACGGCGAGTTCATCACCGAGATCCCGGACCGCTCCCGGCTGCGCCGCGGCCAGACCCCGCAGGCGTTCAAGCTGTCGACGATCCGCCGGGCCTACGAGGTCGCGGCCGGCGACCCCAACTTCCAGGCCACCGACGACTGCTCGGTCGTCCTCAAGTACCTGCCGGACGTCCCGATCCACGTGGTCGCGGGCGACGAGTACAACATGAAGGTCACCCAGCCGGTCGACGTCTTCATCGCCGACAAGCTGTTCCAGCTCGCCTCCACCGCCACCCCCGAGCCCTACGGCGAGGAGGTCTACCGCGAGCTGCTGACCGGCAAGACCGTCGTCGTCTTCGGCGGCTCCTACGGCATCGGCAAGGACATCGCCGAGCTGGCCGAGTCCTACGGCGCCACGGTCTACGCGCTGGGCCGCTCCACCACCGGCACGCACGTCGAGAACCCCGAGGAGGTCGACGACGCGCTGTCCAAGGCGTACAGCGAGACCGGCCGGATCGACTACGTCGTCAACACCGCCGGGGTGCTGCGCATCGGCAAGCTCGCCGAGACGGACAACGCGACCATCGAGGAAGCGCTGAAGGTCAATTACCTCGCGCCGGTGCAAATCGCCCGTTCGGCCTACAAGTACCTCGCCGAGACCAAGGGGCAGCTCCTGCTGTACACCTCCAGCAGCTACACCCGCGGCCGCGCCGAGTACAGCCTCTACTCCTCCACCAAGGCCGCCATGGTGAATCTCACCCAGGCGCTCTCCGACGAATGGGCCGGGGACGGCGTCCGGGTGAACTGCGTGAACCCGGAGCGCACCGCGACACCCATGCGGACCAAGGCGTTCGGACAGGAACCCGCGGGCAGCCTGCTCTCCTCCGAGGCGGTCGCCCGGACCTCCCTCGACGTGCTGCTCTCCGAGCTGACCGGGCATGTCATCGACGTCCGCCAGCAGGACCCGACCGCGCCCGCGGGCAAGGCGTCCGGCTTCGAGCAGGCGCTGGCCTCGGTGCTCGACCGTCAGGACGGCGTGGCATAATCAATCGCAAAAGCCATTGATATTCAGGCCCCTGTGGCTCCCTGTTTACGGAGAATTCACAGGGGCCTGAATCCGTAAAACTCCCGAAACCTTCACAAAGGATTTTCCGGACTTTTAAGGCTTCTATGACCGGCACCCCTCCCAGAGCAGGTTTCTCCGTGATATCGACCGCTATTCGCGTGGCCCGCGTGGGCAGCGCGGCCGAGCTGGCCGCGGCGGTTCTCATGATGCTGGGCTACCCCTGCCTCATGCTGGCCGCCCTCGTCCCGAGCATCCCCGCCTTCGCCGCCGTGGCCGCCGTGACGTACCTGGCGGACCTCTACCTCCACCGCAAGGGCACCTACCTCCTCAGCCTGCTCAGCCGGCTGCGGGTCGGTCTGCCCATCCGGTTCCTGGTCCGCGAACTGCTGCTGATCCTGCTGCTCGCGCGGCTCGAACTCTCGGACGAGCCGGTCTTCTACGCGGCCATCGCCTGCTTCGCGCTCTTCTTCGGCCTCCAGGCCCCGCACGGCGCCCTGGTCACGCTGATCGGCAAGCGCCGCCAGATGCCGGTCGTCACCCGCAACGTCGACCTGGTCTCCCGGCTCACGATCCCCGACGCCCCGCCGCGCCGGCTGATGACCCGGGCCGCCCTGAAGATGCTGCACCTGGACCTCGCCGCGATGGCGGGCCTGCTCGTCTACGCGGCCACCGGCTCCGACGCCGCCGGCTACGCGGGCGCGGCCGTCACCGTCGTCCTGGGCCTGCTCTACGTCGCCGCCCTGGTGCCGTATCTGCGCGCCCGCCGGCTGCCGCCCAAGCCCGACAAGGTGCTGTCCGTCGTGAGCACCTGGCTGCGCGAGTACCGCCCCGAGACCGTGCTCTACTTCTCCGGCTCCAAGGACTCCGCCTACCAGGTCAACATGTGGCTGGAGACGATGGAGCAGATCGACTCCCGGCCGCTGATCATCCTGCGCGAGCGCGCCGTCCTGGAGCGCATGGCCCCCACCACGGTCCCCGTCGTCTGCGTGCCCGGAGGGGTGCACCTGATGAACATGGACCTGTCCATGGTGCGGGTCGCGCTGTACGCCGCGAACGTCGGCAAGAACATCCACCTGCTCCGCGTCCCCACCATGAAGCACGTCTTCATCGGCCACGGCGACAGCGACAAGCTCGCCAGCGTCAACCCGTTCAGCAAGGCGTACGACGAGGTGTGGACCGCCGGCCGGGCCGGCCGCGACCGCTATGCCATCGCCGACGTCGGCATCCGTGACGAGGACATCGTCGAGGTCGGCCGCCCCCAGCTCGCCCCGATCGAGACCTGGAGCGGCGCCCCCGGGGACCGGATCCCCACGATCCTGTACGCGCCCACCTGGGAGGGCTGGGACGACAACCCGGGCAACACCTCGATCCTGCTGGCCGGCGAGAACATCGTGAAGAAGCTGGTCGCGGCCGAGCCCCCGGTGCGCGTGCTCTACAAGCCGCACCCCTTCACCGGCACCCGCAGCGCCAAGGCCGGCGCCGCGCACCGCCGGATCACCGCCCTGATCAAGAAGGCCGCCGAGCGGCGCGCCGCCGACCCCCGGTTCACGGCCGACCCGGCCGGCCAGGCGAAGGCGGCGGCCGAGCTGACCCGCCTCAAGGCCCGCCTCGAAGAGCTGTCGCTGTCCTTCGACGAGAAGGCCGACGAAGCGGTGACCAGCCGCGACGGCATCGTCGACATGCGCAAGCACGAGGAGGCCGCCCGGCTGCGGGCCGAGTGGAACGCGGCGTACTGGCGGAGCTTCCCGTCCTTCGAGCACCGGGTGATCACCGGCGCCGAACCGCGGCTGTACGACTGCTTCAACGCCTCCGAGGGCATGGTCTCGGACATCTCCAGCGTGGTCTCCGACTTCATCGCCAGCGGCAAGCCGTACGCGGTCACCGACTCGGCGGAACTGGGCGCGGAGGAGTTCCGGCGGCAGAACACCGCGGTGCGCGCGGCCGTGATCCTCGACAACGGCGCCGAGGGGCTCGACCTGCTGCTGGACGCGGTGCGCGATCCGGCCGCCGACCCGCTGGCCGAGGACCGCAAGGCGCTGAAGCAGTACCTGCTCGGCCCCGACGAGCCGACCTCCCTCCAGCAGTTCGACACCGCGATCGCCGACCTCGCGCTCAAGGCCGAGGCCCGCAACGTCGGCCAGGAGTCCCGGATCGCCGCCGCGGCGGAAGGCGCCCCCGAGAGCGCCCCCGAAGGCGGCGCCGAAGGCGGCGCGGCCCTCGCGAACGAGGTGACGGCCGGCTGACCGGATGCTGACCGGATGACGGTCGCGTTACCGTCGCATTACCAAAGATTTGGCCCCCGGAGAATGCTCTCCGGGGGCCGAATCATTGGCGCACACTGTGATGTGCAACACGTGCGGCGGCCAGGGCAACCCGCTCAGGACCTCGACCGTCTGACCGGGTATCAAGAACCTTTCCTAGGGGGAAACGTTGCGTGCTGAGGGGGAGAAATGACCCTTGCGCAGCCTGACGTCACGGTCGTCATCGGGGCGTACGAAGCGATGCCGTACCTGGTCGAGTGCCTGGCCTCGATCGAGGCGCAGAGCATGGACCCGGACCGTATCGAGGTCGTCGCCGTGGACGACGGCTCGCAGGACGGCACGGGGGAGTACCTGGAGGAGTTCGCCGCCCGCGCCCCCATGGCCGTCACCGTCATCCGCCAGGAGAACAGCGGCGGCCCCAGCGGCCCGCGCAACGTCGGCCTGGGCAAGGCCACCGGCCGCTTCGTCTTCTTCCTCGACGCCGACGACCGGCTCGGCCCCGAGGCCCTGGAGCGGATGGTCGCCATGGCCGACCGCAACGGCACGGACGTCGTCCTCGGCAAGGTGGAGGGCGTCAACCGCAACGCGCCCAAGTCCATGTGGGGCCGCAACCGCGAGCGTACGGACGTCTTCTCCTCCAACATCAAATTCACCCTGAGCGCCCAGAAGTTGTTCCGCCGGGAGCTGCTGGAGCGGCACGGCATGCGCTTCGACGAATCGCTGTGGACCGGCGAGGACGCCCTGTTCACGATGGAGGCGTATCTGCGGGCCGACGGCGTCTCCATCGTCGCCGACCACACCTGCTACTACCTCGTCGGCCGCGACGACGGCAAACACGTGACGAAGAGCGGCAGTTACACCCTGCGCTTCGACTCCGCGCGCGCCCTGATGGGGCTGCTGGAGCGGATGCTGCCGCCGGGACCCAAGCGGGACGTCCTGATGGTCCGTCCGTTCCTGGTCACCCTGCTGCCGCAGTTCGGGCCGGTCTTCCTCCGCCAGGACGAGACGATCCGGCGCACCAAGCTCGAACTGGCCGGGCCCCTGATGGACGCCCACTGGAACGAGGGCGTGGCCCAGCGCCTCAAGGTCCATGAACGCCTGCGGCTGGAACTGGTCGCGATGCGGCGCCCGGACCTCCTCGAAGACGTCATCCGGTTCATCGCGGACAAGCAGGAGCCCAAGCCCGTCCTCAAGAAGGGCGCCACCAAGCTCTACCTCGCCTACCCGCACTACCGCTCCCGCAAGGCCGGCGTCCCCGACCGGGTCTACCTCGCCGAACCCCGCGAGGCCAAGGCGTACCCGGGCTGGCGCGAGACCCCGGCGGAGACCTTCCTGCGCGCCGCGAACCGCAAGGTGCGGCGCAAACTGCGCCGTATCAAGAAGCGCTTCACGGGGCCGCGGGGGACAGCGACCGTCTAGACCGTACAGCCGTCGGGCTTGGGCTGTACGGCCGTCGGTCAGCTCACTTCGTGGGCTTCAGCGCCCGCCGGATCGGGCCGCCCACCACGCGCCGGGCCCGGCGGTAGATCGAGGGCGCCGGGATGGCCATGGCGGCCTTCGCGGCCGCCTTCGCGCCGGCCCGCGACTTCGCCAGCTCCCGACGCAACTGCGCGTTGTCCGCGTCCAGCGAGCTGATCTGCTGCTGGAGCCAGCCGAACCGGCTGGTCAGCGAGGCGAGATCGGCGTCGGTCCAGGGCCGGATGCCCGCCGGGAAGCGCAGCGAGCGGAGCTGCTTGTCGAAGGCCGCGCCGCCGTCGCCGTGGGTGAAGGTGTTCTCCAGGCCGTTCTTCTCCAGGAAGCCCATGAACCGGTCGAACCGCTCCCGGTGGTTGCCGTTCAGCGCGCTGAAGTCGGCCTCCTCGTACAGCCGCGCCGGATCCGTGTCCGCCGGCGCCTCGTTCAGCGGCCGGTGCGGGATCTCGAAGTAGCGGCACAGCTCCAGCGTCCGCGAGTCACCGCACAGCACGGTCGCCGGCGTACCCGCCAGCAGCGCCGCGATGTTGCCGTGGATGCGCGAACCGAAGGAGAAGTCGTACCCCTTGAGGTCGTCGATCCAGGTGACCGGGTCGATGTAGACCCGGGCCTTGCCCTCGCGGTACATCGGGTGGTCGGGGTGGGTCGGCATCTGCTTGACGCGGCCGGCCGGGGAGTTGACGTCCCGCCAGTGCAACTGCCGGGCGTCGGTGATGTTCTGGCCGATGAAGCACAGGTTGGGATAGTGCTCGTGGGTGCGCGTGAGGATCGGCTTGAGCCCGCCGGAGCGGACCGCGGTGTGCGAACCGTTGATCGCGATGCGCGACTCCGCGGTCAGCGCCTCCACCCGCTTCTCGACGCCGAGCCGGTCGCCGTGCATGAACAGCGACGGACAGCCGATGATCTCCACGTCCCGGAAGCCCATGTCGGTCAGGTACTTCGCGGTGAACTCGCCGCGCACCCCGATGGACGCGCTGTGGTCCAGCACCGCCGAGACGAACGCGCGCACGGTCGGCTCCATGGCCTTCAGCCGCGCCGGGTCGTTGTCCAGACCGGCCTGCGCGCCGACACCCAGCACCACGACCGGGATCTTCAGCTTGGAGATCAGCTTGGTCAGCCGCTGGAGCGGCAGCTCGAACGTCGGCCGGAAGGCGTTGGCCAGCGGGACGACGAAGGCGTCGTACTCCTCGTTGATCCGGCCCGCGGCACCGACCTCGGTGGCTATGCCGTTGGACACGACCTCCGTGCGGCCGGGCACGGTGAGGATCTTGTGTGCGGCATCGCTGAAGATGAGGTTGCCGGAGTTGGTGGCGAAAACATCGCGGTGGAGAGCTTCCTCGACGGGAACCACGTCGAAGGGGCTCTTCCCCGATCTGAGGAGTAGGCGCTTCACAGGGCGAACTGTAAGGGACACGTACTTCAAAATAAATTTGGATGACCTTCAAACTTCATGTGGAACCCTCACAACCTTTTTGCCGTACGCAACCTGTGAGCAAATGGTCACGAAAAGCGCGGTTCGCCCCGCTGTCCGGGGACTGGAACCCGCGCGCGTCCCGAGGCCCCGTTCGCGTAGATTGCCAGGCAGTCGTGGACTAGCCGAGGGGCGAGGATCAAGGTGGCAGGGGCAAGGCAGGCCGTGGGCGAGGCCCGCAGGATCGTCGTCAAGGTGGGCTCCTCGTCGCTGACCACCGCCTCCGGCGGACTGGACGCCGACCGGGTCGACGCGCTCGTCGACGTCCTCGCCAAGAGCCGCAGCGGCGGCGAGCGGGAGATCGTCCTGGTCTCCTCCGGCGCCATCGCCGCCGGACTCGCCCCCCTCGGCCTGCGCCGCCGGCCCCGGGACCTCGCCCGCCAGCAGGCCGCCGCCAGCGTCGGCCAGGGACTCCTCGTCGCCCGCTACACCGCCTCCTTCGCCCGCTACTCCGTGCGCGTCGGACAGGTCCTGCTGACCAGCGACGACATGAGCCGCCGCGCCCACCACCGCAACGCCTCCCGCACCCTGGACAAGCTGCTCGCGATGGGCGCGTTCCCGATCGTCAACGAGAACGACACCGTCGCCACCGACGAGATCCGCTTCGGCGACAACGACCGGCTCGCCGCCCTCGTCGCCCACCTCGTCCACGCCGACCTGCTCGTCCTGCTCTCCGACGTCGACGGCGTCTACGACGGCGACCCCGCGAAGCCGGGCACCTCCCGGATCGCCGAGGTGCACGGCCCCGCCGACCTCGCACACGTCGAGATCGGCAGCGCCGGCAAGGCGGGCGTCGGCACCGGCGGCATGGTCACCAAGGTCGAGGCCGCCCGGATCGCGGCCGCCGCCGGCATCCCCGTGGTCCTCACCAGCGCCGTCCACGCGGCCGACGCCCTCGGCGGCGGCGACACCGGCACCTACTTCCACGCCACCGGCAAGCGCTCCGCCGACCGGCTGCTCTGGCTCCAGCACGCCTCCACCCCGCAGGGCTCGATCACCCTCGACGACGGCGCGGTGCGGGCGGTCGTCGAGCGGCGCTCCTCGCTGCTGCCCGCCGGGATCGCCGGCGTCGAGGGCGAGTTCAGCGCGGGCGACCCCGTCGAGCTGCGCGACACCGGCGGACGGCCGGTGGCGCGCGGGCTCGTCAACTTCGACGCCCGTGAGATCCCCCGCCTGATCGGGAGGTCCACCCGGGAACTGGCCCGCGAACTGGGCGCGGAGTACGAACGGGAGGTCGTCCACCGCGACGACCTGGTGATCCTGCACCCCTGAGGCCCCGTACACCCCGGGTACACCCCGGGTACGGCCCCCGAGGGCGTCGAACGGCTGTCTGCGGACGGGCTCGAACGGCCCGTACCGGTGGGGGACGTTCCGTGAAAGCGCCCCACGGAGCCTTGCGGCCTGCTCAACTTTGTCTCACGGAGTCGTTCCGCACGAGCGCTGGGTAAAGGAGGCCGTCGTGAGACGAGTGCGCCCTGGGGTGGCGGCGGCCCGTGGGAGTACCGGTGAGGAACGGGCCGCCCTGACCAGTGTGGCGGCCGGCGACCGCTACCGGGCCGGGGAGACGGAGGCCGCCGAGGGCGGCACCCGCCCCGCCGACGCGCCCCGGCTGTGGCACGTGACCCTGAGCGTCTCCGGCGAGGAGGCCCCGCTCAAGGAGGTCCGGCGCGCGCTGGAACAGCTCGCCCACGACCACCCCTTCCTGCTGACCAGCCGCTACGCCCCCGACCACGCCGAGATCCGGTACTGGGAGGAGGCCCGCGATCTGCACGACGCGGCCGCCGTCGCCCTGCGACTGTGGGGCGAGCACCGGCAGACGGCCGGACTGCCGCCGTGGGAGATCGTCGGCCTGGAGGTCATCGACCGCCAGACCTACCACCAGCGCATCGCGGAGGGCTACGGCCCGGCCCCGGCGACACCGGTGGGCGTCCACCCGTTCTGACGAGCGGTGAGGCGGGGCGTCCGGGGAGCGTCCGCCGGGTCCCGGGGTTCGCCCGGAGCGGGTCTCGGGGTGTGTCTCGGGGTGTGGGATACGCGACAGCGCGTTTCCCGGGGCGCACTACCCTTCCGGTATGACCACGCTCTCGCCGTACGACGCCATGTCCCCGGTCACCCAGGCCGCCTACCGCGCCAAGGCCGCCGCCGCCGATCTCGCGCCGCTGCCGCGGGCCGCCAAGGACGACGCGCTGCTCGCCATCGCGGACGCGCTGGAGGTCCGTACGAGCGACATCGTCGAGGCCAACGCGCGGGACATCGCCAAGGCCCGCGAGGCCGGCACCGCCGAGTCCGTCATCGACCGGCTGACCCTCACCCCGGAGCGGGTGCGGGCCATCGCCGCGGACGTCCGGGACGTCGTCGCGCTGCCCGACCCGGTCGGCGAGGTGGTCCGCGGCTCCACCCTCCCCAACGGCATCGACCTGCGCCAGGTCCGCGTCCCGCTCGGGGTCGTCGGCATCGTCTACGAGGCCCGCCCGAACGTCACCGTGGACGCCGCCGCCCTCTGTCTGAAGTCCGGCAACGCCGTCCTGCTGCGCGGCTCCGCCTCCGCCTACGAGTCGAACACCGCCCTCGTCCGGGTGATCCGGGACGCCGTCGGCGGCGCCGGGCTGCCCGCCGACGCCGTCCAGCTCGTGCCCGGCGAGGGCCGCGAGTCCGTGCACGAGCTGATGCGCGCCCGGGGCCTGGTCGACGTCCTCATCCCGCGCGGCGGCGCCTCCCTCATCCGGACCGTCGTCATGGAGTCGAAGGTCCCCGTCATCGAGACCGGCACCGGCAACTGCCATGTCTACGTCGACGCGGCCGCCGACCTCGACATGGCGGTCGACATCCTGATCAACTCCAAGGCCCAGCGGGTCAGCGTCTGCAACGCCGCCGAGACCCTCCTGGTCCACCAGGACATCGCCGCCGAGTTCCTGCCCCGCGCCCTGGACGCGCTCGCCGAGGCCGGGGTCACCGTCCACGCCGACGAACGCGTCATGGCGTACGCCAAGGACTCCAAGGCGACCGTCGTCGAGGCCACCGCCGACGACTGGGAGACCGAGTACCTCTCCTACGACATCGCCGCAGCCGTCGTCGACTCCCTCGACAAGGCCGTCGAGCACATCCGGCTGTGGACCTCCGGGCACACCGAGGCGATCGTCACCGGCTCCCAGCAGGCGGCCCGCCGCTTCACCCAACTGGTCGACTCCACCACGGTGAGCGTGAACGCCTCCACCCGCTTCACCGACGGCGGCCAGTTCGGCTTCGGCGCGGAGATCGGCATCTCCACCCAGAAGCTGCACGCCCGGGGCCCGATGGGCCTGCCGGAGCTGACCAGCACCAAGTACATCGTCACCGGCGACGGACACGTCCGCCGCTGACGGCCCATGGCCCTCGGCCCTCGGCCCTCGGCCCGAAAGCGTCTCATCAGGCGGATGAATTTCCGTACCGTCTGCCCAAATTGACCCCCCAGGTCTACTCTGGATCCGTGCCGGAGGACGTGGGGGGTACGCCGTTCCCTGACGGCTGGGAGCCCGACGACGACCACGACCGCGGGGTGTCGGACGAAGAGTTCGCCTCCGTGGTCTTCGACGAGGACTTCGTACGGTCGGCCGTGATGCACGAGCCGACCGCCGTCGAACGCCTCCTGGCCGCCGCCGAGGCGAGAGCCGAGGCGTCCGAGGCCGAGGCCCGAAGAGCCCGCGCCCGCGGCGACCACTACGACGACCCCTACGGGCACGGCGACTACGGCCACGACCCGGACCTCGACGAGCTGGACGACTCCGACGACCTCGACGGCCCCTACGGGTCCTCCGGGCCGTACGCCCGGCAGGTCCGCTGGCACCGCCCGGTCGCCTGGATGCTCGCCGTCGTCATGGGCGTCGGCATGGTCGCCCTCGCCTTCGCCGCCGTCTACCGGGGCGCCTCCTCGGGCAGCCGGGACCCGGTGCCGTCGCCCGCCTCCACCGGCCTGGAGAGCGGCCCGGGGGCGAGTCTGGACGCCGGCCCGGACACCGGTCTCGACTCGGGCCTGGACGCCGGCCTCGACCAGGGGAGTGCCTTGCCGCCGTCCGTGTCCGCCGACCACTCCCAGCCGCCCGTGTCCGCCGTCCCGCGGACCCCCTGATTCCACGTCGGCTCCCGGCCCACTCCTGGTGAGAACCTGTCAGAACTTGTCGCGTGGCAGGGCGTTTACCCGACCGCCGCGCGACCTACTCTGAAAGTATGGGCGGGCCTGGAGAGCCACCTGAGGGGCCACCCGAGGGCGCCCCCGGAAGTGGCGAGGACGAGTACCGATCCGTCGTCTTCGACGAGTCGTTCGTCCGCGCTGCCCGCCTCCAGGAGTACTCCGCGCAGGAGCGCATCGCCGACCACGCGCCCGCCGTGCGCCACCGCCCGCCGCTGCGCCGGGGCCTGACCCGGCAGGCCCTCCTGCTGGTCGTCCTGATCGCCCTCGCCTTCGGCACCGCCGTCTACATGGGCGTGCGCAACCCCTACCAGAGCCCCGCCGCCCGCCGTCCGGCCGAACCCCTGCGGATGACGCTCGTCCCGCTCGCCCCGCAGGGAGCCGTGCCCGGCGCCACCGACATCGAGGCGCTGTACGCGCACAGCCCCGCCGCCCGCTACCGGATCGGCGCCGCCGGCATCGCCCTGCCGAGCTACCGGCGCACCGCGCACTTCTCCGACAGTGAGGTCTTCTCCGCGCTGAACAGCGCCAAGGAGTACCTGGTGCGCTCCTCCCTCTACCCGGAGGTGCTCACCGGACAGCAGGTGCAGCCGGTGCGCGGGCTGATCGACGGGGCGCAGCTCGAACAGTTCGACGAGAGCTTCGCGCATCCGGCCGCCGACGGGCGGCACGCCCCGACCGGCTGGCTGATCCGCTTCGACCCGGCCCGGGTCGCGCTGGCGGGCGAGCGGATCCGCGTCCAGGGCACCCTGGTGGCGGCCGAGGCCGACTCCGCCACCCTGGAGGTCACCGCCGACCACACCTTCGTCTACGCGCTGCGGCCGGCCGGGGCGGACACCGGGGCCCCGGCCTCCCTGTTCACGGTCCGCCGCGAGCTGCACTTCCGCTTCGACCGGGACGCCCTGCGCACCCATCAGCTCCAGCTCGTGACCGCCGCCGTCCAGGCCGGACCGCTGTCCTGCGCCGAGGACTCCGCCAACCGTCTGCGGCCGCTGCTGGCCGGCCAGACCGCGAAGGAGGGCGGCCCGGCCGGCACCGACCCCTTCGCCACGGGCGGCGTCCCCGCGCTGTGCGGGGTGCTGGCGACGGGGGCGCAGCCTCGGGTGTGAGAGCCGGCCTCGGGTGGGGGAGCCGGGCACCGCTGTGGCCGGAGCGGCTCTCGGTGGGGTCGGCTGTCAGCTCTTGCCGGGTGCCTCCGTGTCCGACGGGCTGTCGTCGCCGTCCGAGCCGCCCGAGCCGTTCCTCGGCCGGTCGTCCGTGGACGTCGAGCCGGTGAAGCCGCCGAAGCCGCGACGCACCCGGCCGCCCAGGTCGCCCGCGCCGCCGGCTATGTCGGTGACCAGCTTCATCAGCGGGTCCTTGGAGTTCTTCACACTGCTCGTGTAGTGGGCGGCCGACTCCCGGAAGGAGTCCGAGACCGAGGCGTCCTTGTCCTCGCTGCGCCGCGGGTAATGGCCGTCCATGATCCGCTGGTAGTCGCGGGACTGCGCCCACTTCCTCAGCTCGGCCGCCCGCACGGTGGTGAAGGGGTGCGTCCGGGGCAGGACGTTGAGGATCTTCAGCACGGAGTCGCGCAGGTCGCCGCCCGCCTCGTACTCGTCGGCCTGCTCCAGGAACGCGTCCACGTTCATCTCGTGCAGGTGGTTGCCGCCGGCGATCTTCATCAGACCGCGCATCGAGGCCCGCGGGTCCTGGCCGACCAGCAGACCGGCACGGTCGGCGGACAGCTCCGACTTGCGGAACCACTCGCGCAGCGCCGTCACGATCGCCATGATCGCGATGGTGCCCAGCGGGATCCAGGCGACCCGGACCGCGAGGTTGGTCAGGAACAGCAGGATGGTGCGGTACACGGCGTGGCCCGACAGGGCGTGGCCCACCTCGTGACCGACGACCGCCCGCATCTCCTCCTCGTCGAGCAGCTCGACGAGCCCGGTGGTGACCACGATGATCGGCTCGTCCAGGCCGATGCACATCGCGTTGGGCTGCGGGTCCTGGTTGACGTACATCGGCGGGACCTTCTCCAGGTCCAGGATGTGACAGGCGTCCCGCAGCATGTCGTTGAGGTGCGCGAACTGCCGGTCGGAGACCCGCACCGAGTCGGACAGGAACAGCAGCCTCAGGCTGCGCTCGGGCAGCAGCCCGCTGAGCGCCTTGAACGCCGTGTCGAAACCGCTCAGCTTGCGCAGCGCCACCAGCGCCGAGCGGTCGGCGGGGTGCTCGTACGCACGCGAGGAGATGCCGGGGAAGCGCCGCCGCTGCCTGCTCGGCACGCTCCCGGAGCCGTTGTTCTCGCGGCTGTCGTCGGACATGGTCTTTCCCCCTGTGCGTCGGTGTGGCCCTGGCCGCACGCTCTCTTCCACGGCCTCTTTCTTTGCGGACCCTTTTTCTTTGCGGACCCTTGTGCGGTCCTTTGCGTCCCCGCAGCGGTGCCCGGCCCGGGCGGAGCTACCGTGGACGGGCACCACACCGTAAGGAGTCCCGCCCCATGGAGCACCACCCCGTCACCGCCTGGCTCACCGAGGCCGCCGGCGCCGCCCAGCAGCAGGGGGCGGGGAATCTGCTCCGCGTCATTCTGATCGTGATGGTGCTGGGATCCGCCTTCACCGCGTGGTTCCTGTTGCGGGGATACAAGCGGAAGGACGACTGAGCCGCCGGGAAGGTTCCCGGCCCGTCCGGGACGGCCGCCGGAGCAACCCGCGTCCCCAATGGCGGAGTCGGCGTGATCGCCGAGGAGCCGCCCGCTTACCATGGGCCGACATCTTCATCCCGCCCACACCGGATAGGTCCTGCCGACGATGAGCCTTCACAGTGCCGCCGCCCAACTGGTCACCCTCGCCGCCGAGGGCGAGGAGCACGGCGGCAGTCACGCCAGCCTGAACCCCCTGGTCACCGGTGGCGGCGCGTTCATCATCCTGATGCTGCTGCTGTGGATCACCACCCGCTTCAACCGCGACCGCTGAGGCACCTGATGGGCATACCGGGGCAGACCGGACGCTCGTCGGGCGGTGCCCTCAGGCGGGGCCGGTAGGGTCTGCACGCATGGGAGAGCAGGACATGCCTACCGGCCCGTCGAACCCGGGCAAACGCCGCCTCGGCGTCATGGGTGGCACATTCGATCCGATCCACCACGGACACCTCGTGGCGGCCAGTGAGGTCGCCGCGCAGTTCCACCTGGACGAGGTCGTGTTCGTGCCGACCGGCGAGCCCTGGCAGAAGAGCCACCGCCGAGTCTCCCCGGCCGAGGACCGCTATCTGATGACGGTCATCGCGACCGCCGAGAACCCGCAGTTCTCGGTGAGCCGCATCGACATCGACCGCGGCGGGCCCACCTACACCGTGGACACCCTGCGCGACCTGCGGGCCCTCAACCCCGAGACCGACCTGTTCTTCATCACCGGTGCCGACGCCCTGGGCCAGATCCTGACCTGGCGGGACAGCGAGGAGCTGTTCTCCCTGGCGCACTTCATCGGGGTCACCCGGCCGGGTCACCAGCTCACCGACCCCGGTCTGCCCGAGGGGGGCGTCTCGCTGGTCGAGGTGCCCGCCCTCGCCATCTCCTCGACCGACTGCCGCGCGAGAGTCGCCAAGGGCGACCCCATCTGGTACATGGTGCCGGACGGAGTCGTGCGTTACATCGACAAGCGCGAGCTGTACCGCGGCGAGTGAGCCGAGAGGGGTACCGGTGAACGACCGATACGACGCGGGGTACGGGGGCGACCCGTACCAGCTCGTCGGCTACGACGAGTACGGACAGCCGGTCTACCGGCAGGTCCCGGCCCAGCAGGTCCCACAGCAGCAGCCCTACGACCCTTACGGGCAACAGGGCGGACAAGGTGTCCAGGGAGTCCAGGGCGGTCAGGGCTACGGGTACGACCCGTACGCCCAGGGCGGTCAGCCCCAGGGCGGACCGCAGGCGACCCCCTACGACCCGTACGACACCGGTCACCAGCAGCCCGTCGCCGGATACGACACCGCGTACGACACCCCGTACGACACCGGACGTCAGGCCACCTACGACCCGTACGCCACCGACACCGGCGGCGGTGCGGGCACGAGCACCGGCACCGACGCCCCGTACGACCCCTACGGGCAGACCGCCCACATCCCCCAGCAGGCCCGCCCGGCCGCGCCGGAGGAGACCGGCCGGCGGGGCGGACCGGCCGAGCGGCCCCGTCCGCAGGACGCCGACAGTCCCCAACCCGACTACCGCACCGAGCAGTTCGCGTTCGTGGAGGAGCCCGACGGCGACTCCGAGGACGTCATCGACTGGCTGAACTTCACCGAGAACCGCACCGAGCGCCGCGAGGAGGCCAAGCGCCGCGCCCGCGGCCGGCTGATCGCCCTCGTGGTCGTCATGGCCCTGGTCGCCGTCGGCGGCGTCGGCTGGCTCTGGTACGCCGGGAAGCTGCCCGGACTCTCGGACTCCTCGGACACCGGGGCGAAGACGGCGGCCGCGGGCGCCGCGCAGAAGCGGGACGTGGTCGTCGTCCATCTGCACGACACGGCCGGCGGCGACACCGCCACCGCGCTCCTGGTCGACAACACCACCACCCGGCAGGCCACCACCGTGCTGCTGCCCAACTCCCTGGTCCTGACCACCGACGACGGCACCACGACCACGCTCGCCAAGTCCGTGGACGACGACGGCTCCGACGGCACCCGCACCGCCCTGGACGCCGTCCTCGGCACGGACATCGAGGGCACCTGGCGCCTCGACACCCCCTACCTCCAGAACCTCGTGGACCTGGTCGGCAACATCGAGGTCGACACCGACACCGACGTGCCCGACCCCAAGGCCAAGAAGGGCGAGGCCCCCCTCGTCCGCAAGGGCGAGGGCCAGACCCTCAGCGGCAAGATGGCCGTCGGCTACGCCACCTACCGCGCCCCCGGCGAGGCGCAGAACGCGCAGCTCGAACGGTTCGGGCAGGTCCTCCAGGGCGTCCTGCGCAAGATCTCCTCCGACCCGCAGGCCGCCACGGTCACCGTGCAGACGCTGGCCCAGATCCTCGACCCGTCGCTGACCGACAAGGACCTCGGCACCTTCCTCGCGAACCTCGCCGACCTCGCCAAGGGCGGCGACCACCAGACGGCCCTGCTGCCCGTCCAGGCCGACGGCACGCTCAGCACCGAGGGCAGCTCCGGTGTGGTCAAGGACGTCCTCGGCGGCACCGCGAAGAGCCCCGACAAGGACGCCGCCGTCAGCGTCTCCGTGCAGAACGCCACCGGCACCAAGTCCGACACCGAGGACGCGCGCGTGGTGCTCCTCAACGGCGGCTTCACCTTCCTGGACGCCGGTACGGCATCCGCCGCCCGCGCCACCTCCGAGGTGCGGTACGCGGACGCCGCGGGCAAGGAGAACGCCTCCGAGGTCGCCAAGACCCTGGGCCTGCCCGCCGGTGCCGTCAAGAAGGGCGAGGTGGGCGCGAACGCGGACGTGACGGTCGTCCTCGGCCAGGACTACGAGCCCTCGTCGTCGTAGCGGCGGGGCCCGGTGATCCACAAACACGTGGGGTGACGTCGGCGGTCCGTGAGACCCTGGAGGTCAAACGACCGCCGACGGAAAGCCACGCAGTGACCGCCACCGACCGCTCCATCGAGCTGATCACCACCGCCGCACAGGCGGCCGCCGACAAGCTCGCGCACGACATCATCGCCTACGACGTCAGCGACGTGCTGTCGATCACGGACGCCTTCCTGCTGGCCTCCGCGCCCAACGACCGCCAGGTCAAGTCGATCGTCGACGAGATCGAGGAGCGCCTCCTCAAGGACCTCGGCGCCAAGCCGGTACGCCGCGAGGGCGACCGCGACGCCCGCTGGATCCTGCTCGACTACGTCGACATCGTCGTCCACGTCCAGCACAGCGAGGAGCGCGTCTTCTACGCCCTGGAGCGGCTCTGGAAGGACTGCCCCGAGCTGGACCTGCCCGAGGACGCCAGGGCGACCCGCGGCAAGGGTGCCGAGCACGCCAAGCTCCAGGCCGAGGAGGACGACACCGCCGGTTTCGAGGAGCTCCGGTGAGCGCCCCGGCGGACGCCGCCGGCCGCAAGCCGGGCCGGGGCCGCCGCGTCATCCTCTGGCGCCACGGCCAGACCGCGTGGAACGTGGAGCGGCGCTTCCAGGGCAGCACGGACGTCCCGCTGACCGAGACCGGCGTGGCCCAGGCCCGCCGGGCCGCCCGGCTGCTGGCCTCCCTGCGGCCCGACGCCATCGTCGCCTCCGACCTCTCGCGCGCCGCGGACACGGCCGCGGAACTGGCCGTGCTGGCCGGCCTGGAGGTCAGCCACGACGAGGCCCTGCGCGAGACGTACGCGGGCGTCTGGCAGGGGCTCACGCACGAGGAGATCGTCGGCCGGTACGGCGAGGAGTACGCCGCGTGGAAGCGCGGTGAGCCGGTCCGCCGCGGCGGCGGCGAGCTGGAGACCGAGGTCGCCGACCGGGCCGCCCCGGTGGTGCTGCGGCACGCCGAGAAGCTGCCGGACGACGGCACGCTGGTCGTCGTCAGCCACGGCGGCACGATCCGCACCACCATCGGCCGGCTGCTCGGTCTGCGGCCGCACGACTGGGAGAGCCTCGGCGGCCTCTCCAACTGCTGCTGGTCGGTGCTGGGCGAGGGCGCCCGCGGCTGGCGTCTGCTGGAGCACAACGCCGGCACCCTGCCGGAGCCGGTGCTCGGCGACGACGACTGAACGGTCCCGGCCGGTCCCGACGGGCCGGGACCCCGGATTTCACTTTCCGGCAGGTCGCAGGCTAAAGTTCTTCTTGTTCGCCCCGCCAGGCGGGAAGAACACCTGGGGCTATAGCTCAGTTGGTAGAGCGCCTGCATGGCATGCAGGAGGTCAGGAGTTCAATTCTCCTTAGCTCCACTTGTGAAGATCCCGTCCCCTTGAGGGGGCGGGATCTTTCGTTGCCCCCGGACCGTCCCGGCGGAGCGGTCGGCGGATCTTCCGCGGACTGTTCTGCCACCGGCTTGAGTCAGTTGGGCCCCAGAGGCGTATACCTCTTCGGAAGCGCTTCTCACATGCACGTTCGCCCTCGAAGCGGCGGCGGGGCCCGGTGCCGTGTCCGGACTGGTACTGAGGCGTCGCTGACCGTATCGGCCCGGCCGTGGCAGAATCAAACGGCCGGAAGGGGGCGCGACCCGACGGGAGGGAGTAAGCGATGCCTGCGAGCATCCTCGGAGAGGGCGGTCACCTCTCCGAAGCGGCGTTGACTCGGAACACGGCCACCCGCCTCTACTGCCCCTCCTGCGGTTCCGGCCATGTCGCCCAGGTCCTCGGGGACAACGGCGGCATCTCCTACGTGTGCACGGCCTGCGGCCACAGCTGGAGCTGATCGATGGGTGCACACAGGCGAAAGTGCGACTGGTGTGGCGGCGGCACCCCGATCGTGCGCGACATGGAACCCGTCAACCCCGACTACCAGTACTGGTGCGAGGAATGCGCCCGGGCGCTGATCATAAAAGGCGACCCCATCGAGACGTACCGCGAGCTCGAGGGCGAACCGATCTACGGCCGGCTGCTCGAGGAGCACTGCACGCTGAAGCGGTTCTATTCGTTCGTCACAGCTTGACGTTTCCGTCAAACCGGACAGAACGGAAACGATTTGGTGGTCCACCCCAGGGACCGTGTAATGTTGGCGTCGCCGCCGGGGAAACCCGCCGGAACACCGCAAGGGGCTATAGCTCAGTTGGTAGAGCGCCTGCATGGCATGCAGGAGGTCAGGAGTTCAATTCTCCTTAGCTCCACAAATCAGATCCCGTCCGATCGTCAAGATCGGGCGGGATCTTTTGCATTCGGGATCTTTCCCGTGCGGGATCTTCTTGGTGCGGGATCTTCCGCGGAAGCGCCTCAGGGGGCCGCCCGGTGCCGGGCGGCCCCCTGAGGGTGTGTTCGGTGTCAGCGGCCCAGGGCGCGGCGGCCGCGGCCCTGGGAGAGCACCGGGAGGTTGCGGGACGGCGCCTGCGCGCGCGTGTCCTCCTCCAGCCGCAGCGCCAGCGCGGGGCAGCGGCGTACGGCGCGCAGCGCCTTCGCCTCGGCGTAGCGCGGCACCTTCGCCTGCGCGACGGTCGGGAATCCGTCCGCGCCGAGCTGGAAGACCTCCGGCAGGATGTCCGCGCACAGGCCGTGGCCGCGGCACAGCGTCCAGTCGACGAAGATCTTCTGACGGCTGTCACCGCTCTCCTGGGGCGATGAACCGCTCGTGATGCCCGCGGGGGCCATGCCCTCCTCGAAGAGCGGCAGAACGCCCTCCACGGGCCGTCCGCAGCCGTTTCCGAGGACATGGGCGGCGAGGTCGTCGGTGAACGCCTTGATGGTCGACTCCAGGAACATCGCGGAGCCGTCCGGATGCGAGCACGCGCCGCGCCGCTTGACGTTCTTGGCGACCTGCTTGAGCGCCTCCAGGGCGGCCGGGCCGCCGCCGTTGATGATGTCCTCCATGCCGCGCGCGGCGGCCGGCAGACCGAGGTAGCAGGGACCGCACTGTCCCGCGCTCTCCTCGGCCAGCCACTGCGCCACCCGCAGCGATTCGCCGAGCGGGCAGGTCTCCTGACTGATCGGCAGGATCGCGCCGGCGCCGAGGGCGCCGCCCACCGCGTCCAGCGAATTGCGGGAGACGACCGCCTCGTTGACGGTCGCCGCGTCGATCCACTTGCCGTGGTAGCCGCCGGTCAGCACGCCCTGGGGGACCGGCGGGGCGCCGGCGAGCTGGAGCACGTAGCGCAGCGGTACGCCGGTGGGGACCTCGATCACCATGGGGCGGGCGACCGCGCCGGAGACGGTCAGCATGACGGTGCCGGGCTCGTCGTAGAGGCCGGTGTTGCCGTAGCGCTCCGGGCCGATGCGGGCGGCGATGGCGAGCTGGGCGAAGGTCTCGGCGTTGGACAGCAGGGTGGGGGCGCCGCCGACGCCGTTCTGCGAGGCGCTGACCTTGCGGCCGGGCGGGATGGCCGGGCCGCCGTCGATGGAGCGGATCAGCGACGCGGCCGCGCCGGTGACCATGCGGATCGGGTTGCGCTGGACGAACGCCTTCAGCGCCGAGCGGCGGCCGTTGCTCAGCCCGCGCTCGGCGAGGGCGGCCTCCATGGAGCGCTGGGTCGATTCGCGGGTGACCCCCACCACGAGCGTGCGGGCACCCAGCGCCTCCGCGACCAGCAGCGCGCCGTCCAGGATGAGGTGCGGGGCACGGTTGATCATCACCGTGTCCTTGCGGCAGGCCGGTTCGTCCTCACTGCCGTTGACGACGACGACCGGCCGTACGCCCCGTTTGATCGCCGCGTCGGCGACCGAGCGGAGCTTCTTGTGGAAGGGGAAGCCCGCGCCGCCGCGGCCCTTGAGGTTGATGCGTTCGGAGAGCTGGGCGAGCTTCTCGCCGCCCATGGGTTCGAGCGGCCCGTGCACCTTCAGGTGCATGGGCAGGTCGAGTCTCTCCACAAGGTCGAAGCCGGACGTGAGCTGCGGAAGACCGACCACGCGGACTTCCGGGACGTCGGGCAGGGCCTCGTTCACCTATAGCCTCCGGAAGGCGTGTTCCAAGGTTCGCCCGAACCCGGGGAGTCGTAGGACTGACCCGGGGATGGTTCATTGGCGGGACCGCTGTTGTACGTGTCGTTCGAGTTGTACGCGCCGTACTGGGCGTTCGTCTCACCGGTGTTGTACACATCACCTCCCACGACCGGGATGGTGCCCGTATTGCCATAGACCGGGATGTTGAATCCGGTGTCCTGGAGCGGGTCGTAGACGGACCGGGGCGCCTCGCCGACCGGCGGCGGGGACGGGATCGGCCAGCTTCCCGAGGTGCTGCCGCCGTTGTCCACGCGTGGCATCGCCGCGGTGGCCTGCGTGTCGAACTGGGCGTTCATCTGGGCGGTCTGGTCGGCGCCGGCACCGGCTCCCGCGTACGGCTGCTGCGGGTTCGGTGTGTTGACGGCGCGGTAGGCGGCCGCGTAGCCGTTCGCGGACTCCGCGCCGGCCGGGTTGTCGAACAGCGGGGAGGCCGCCGGGCCGGAGCCGGCCGAGCGGCCGCTGCTCTCGTAGCCGGGCAGGGCGGAACTGCCGGTGCCGCCCCTCTCGGACTCGGACCTGCGTCCGGAGCCGCCGCCCTCGGCCCTACGCGCGCGTGACGCCTCCAGGCCGTCCATGGCGGAGCGCTCCGGGGAGCCGCCCAGGACCGTGTTGATGCGGTCCGCGAGCTGCCGCTTGACCGGGCGCGGGGCGGCGCGGAGCGCGAGGGCGCCCATCACGCCCACCAGGCACAGGCCGTACAGGATGAAGAAGATCGGCTTGGCGAGGCGACCCGCGTAGAGCCCGTGGATCAGCGCGGCGCACCAGGCCGGATAGGCCAGCATGTGCATCGCGCGCCAGCGGGCCGCGACCTCGGCCGGTGCGGCGAAGTGGTTGCGCAGCGCGCCCGTGATGCCCACGAAGATCATCAGCAGGCCGGCCAGGGAGCCCAGGCCGATCAGACCGCCGATGCCGGTGACGCCGAGCGAGAACGGGATGAGCGCCCCGATCAGTTCGGTGTGGTCCAGGGCGATCTTGGTGGTGATGTGCAGCAGCAGGAACGCGATCGACGCCACGGCGGTCGTCCGGTGGACCGCCTGGCCGATGATCCGCTGACGTGTGTTGAGGAAGATCCGGTCCTGGGCGAACAGACCCCAGATCACCGAACAGCTCAGTGAGACGAGGGACAGTACGCCCGCGCCGAAGTTCAGGAACGCCTGGAACTGGTCACCTCCGACCAGCACGATCACGGGTATGAGGACCAGGACGGCAGCCGACGCCACCCCGTAGGCCGACCGACCCGGCTTGGGGAGCGAGCTGTTGGTGCGAAGAGGGTTCATGGGGGCAACTCCGAGCAGTTTCGGGAAAGCGGTCCCGCTGCCGAACTCTAAGTGGCTCCATACCGGGGGGTACGAGGTTTGAGTTATTGCGTTGTTATCAAATGAAAACAGGGGCGTTCCGATGTCCCCTTAGTGGCTGTTACGCGAAGTAATCTTTGACCTTTGTTCAGCTTCGGCTCCGCCGGGTGTGCCCGTCGTCCGTGACAGATACGCACACGCGTGCCGGTCTGCTCAACGTGCGGGAAGTCCGTCGCGGCGCGATCGGGGGCTGCGGTACCCTAGCGCCATGCGTGCCGTACGCCTCCTGCTTAGCGAGCCGCGCTGACAGTCCCGAACCTCCGGTGAACCGACGTGAACCGGACGGCTCGGAATCGGCGCGGCGTCCCCTCCTGTGCGAGGGGATTTTTCGTTTCCGGATGACACAGCCGCTGGCAGAGACGATCGATGGAGCTTTGAGGACATGAGCGAGACGAACCCCGCTGCCACTGCCGAGGTGGCCGCGCCGCACCGCTACACGGCGGCCATGGCCGCCGAGATCGAGGCACGCTGGCAGGACTTCTGGGACGCCGAGGGCACGTACGCCGCCCCCAACCCCACGGGTGACCTGGCCGGCGACCCCGCGGTCGTCGCCCGCCCCGAGAAGTTCATCATGGACATGTTCCCGTACCCCTCCGGTGCGGGCCTCCACGTCGGCCACCCGCTGGGCTACATCGCGACCGACGTCTTCGCCCGCTACCAGCGGATGACCGGCCACAACGTCCTGCACACCCTGGGCTTCGACGCCTTCGGCCTGCCCGCCGAGCAGCACGCCGTACAGACCGGCGAGCACCCGCGCGTGACGACCGAGGCGGCCATCGCCAACATGAAGTCCCAGCTCCGCCGGCTGGGCCTGGGCCACGACAAGCGCCGCTCGTTCGCCACGATCGACCCGGACTACTACAAGTGGACCCAGTGGATCTTCCTCCAGATCTTCGACTCCTGGTACGACGACGAGGCGGACAAGGCCCGCCCGATCTCCGAGCTGATCGCCCAGTTCGAGTCCGGTGAGCGCGGTGTGCCCGGCGGCCGCCCCTGGAACGAACTGAGCGGCGCCGAGCGCGCCGACGTCCTGGGCGGCTACCGCCTGGCCTACGCCTCCGACTCGCCGGTCAACTGGTGCCCCGGCCTGGGCACCGTGCTGGCCAACGAGGAGGTCACCGCCGACGGCCGCTCCGAGCGCGGCAACTTCCCCGTCTTCAAGGCCAAGCTGCGCCAGTGGAACATGCGCATCACCGCCTACGCGGACCGCCTGCTCGACGACCTGGACGCGCTGGACTGGCCCGAGGCCATCAAGCTCCAGCAGCGCAACTGGATCGGCCGCTCCGAGGGCGCCCGGGTGCGCTTCCCGATCGACGGCGAGGACATCACCGTCTTCACCACCCGCCCCGACACCCTGTTCGGCGCGACCTACATGGTGCTGGCGCCCGAGCACCCGCTGGTCGACAAGTTCACCCCGGACACCTGGCCCGAGGGCACCCGCGACGCGTGGACGGGCGGGCACGCGAGCCCGGCCGAGGCCGTCGCCGCGTACCGCGCGCAGGCCGCGTCCAAGTCCGACGTCGAACGGCAGGCCGAGGCCAAGGACAAGACCGGTGTCTTCATCGGCGCCCACGCCACCAACCCGGTCAACGGCGAGCGGATCCCGGTCTTCATCGCCGACTACGTCCTGATGGGCTACGGCACCGGCGCCATCATGGCCGTCCCGGCCGGCGACCAGCGCGACTTCGAGTTCGCCCGCGCCTTCGAACTGCCGGTCACCTGCATCGTCGAGCCGACCGACGGCCGCGGCACGGACACCGCGACCTGGGAGAACGCCTTCGGGTCCTACGACGCGAAGATCATCAACTCCTCCAACGACGACATCTCCCTGGACGGCCTGGCCGTCGCCGACGCCAAGGCCCGGGTCACCGAGTGGCTGGAGCGCAAGGGCATCGGCGAGGGCACCGTCAACTTCCGGCTGCGCGACTGGCTGTTCAGCCGCCAGCGCTACTGGGGCGAGCCCTTCCCGATCGTCTACGACGAGGACGGCGTCGCCCACGCGCTGCCCGCGTCGATGCTGCCCCTGGAGCTGCCGGAGGTCGAGGACTACTCGCCGCGCACCTTCGACCCGGACGACGCCGACTCCCGCCCCGAGACCCCGCTCTCGCGCAACGAGGACTGGGTCCACGTCACCCTGGACCTGGGCGACGGCCCCAAGCGCTACCGGCGCGAGACCAACACCATGCCCAACTGGGCCGGTTCCTGCTGGTACGAACTGCGCTACCTGGACCCGCACAACAGCGAGCGCCTGGTCGACCCGGAGATCGAGCGCTACTGGATGGGCCCGCGCGAGGGCGCGCCGCTCGGCGGCGTCGACCTGTACGTCGGCGGCGCCGAACACGCCGTGCTGCACCTGCTGTACGCGCGTTTCTGGTCCAAGGTGCTGTTCGACCTGGGCCATGTCTCGTCGGCCGAGCCGTTCCACAAGCTGTTCAACCAGGGCATGATCCAGGCCTACGTCTACCGCGACAGCCGGGGCTTCCCGGCGCCGGCCGCCGAGATCGAGGAGCGCGACGGCGGGTTCTACCACGCCGGCGAACCGGTCAAGCGCGAGATGGGCAAGATGGGCAAGTCCCTGAAGAACGCGGTGACCCCGGAGGCGATCTGCGCCGAGTACGGCGCGGACACCCTGCGCCTGTACGAGATGGCGATGGGCCCGCTGGACGTCTCCCGCCCCTGGGACACGCGCGCGGTCGTCGGCCAGTACCGGCTGCTCCAGCGGCTGTGGCGCAATGTCGTCGACGAGGCCACCGGCGAGGTCACCGTCGTCGACACCGAGCCCGACGAGACGACGCTGCGCGCCCTGCACAAGGCGATCGACGGAGTGCGCCAGGACCTGGAGGGCCTGCGCTTCAACACCGCCATCGCCAAGATCACCGAGCTGAACAACCACCTGACCAAGGCGGGCGCCGCGGTGCCGCGCACGGTCGCCGAGGCCCTGGTGCTGCTGGTTGCGCCGCTGGCCCCGCACATCGCCGAGGAGCTGTGGCGCAAGCTGGGCCACACCGACTCGGTCGTCCACCAGGACCTGCCGGTCGCCGACCCGGCGTACGTCGTGGACGAGAGCGTCACCTGCGTCGTCCAGATCAAGGGCAAGGTCAAGGCGCGCCTGGAGGTGTCGCCCGCCATCTCCGACGAGGAACTGGAGAAGGTCGCGCTGGCCGACGAGAACGTGGTCAAGGCGCTGGGCGGCGCGGGGATCCGCAAGGTGATCGTGCGGGCGCCGAAGCTCGTGAACATCGTGCCGGCGTGAGGTACGTCGTCGTGCCGGCGTGAGGTACGTCCTGCCGGGGCGCTCGGTGCCGGGCGTCCCCTAGGGGTTCGCTGAGGGCAGGTTCGGGGTTCTGCTGGAACTCCGGACCTGCCCCTTGCGTTTACGGTGGGAAGAGCGACGCGGACACGCGGCGCGAGGTGAGCGGCGCGAGGTGTGCCGCGGCAGGCCGGAGGAGGAGCCCGTGGAAGCGGTCGCCGCAGTGTTCGCCCTGCTCGTCGTACTGTTCCTGGTGCTCGGCGCGTACGCCACGGTGAAGGTGGTCGGCGCCGCCAAGCGCGGCGTGGACCGCACCATCAACCAGGCCCGCCGCACGGTCGAGGACCACACCCTGCGCGCCAAGTCCTTCGCCCAGCCCGGACCGGCCGGCGAGGTCGCCCAGCTCCGCCTCAAGCTGCGCACCTCGATGCGCGCCACCCAGGAGGCCCTGCACGCGGGCGCCGCCGAGGACGAGTCGCTCAAGGAGTCCCTCGGCCTCTTCGAGCGCCTCAGCGCCCACGGCCAGGAGCTGGACGCCGAACTCAGGCGCCTGGAGTCCGAACCCGACCGTGCGACGCTCGCCGGGCGGATGCCGTCCCTGCGGGAGCGCACCGACCGGATCACCGAGTCCGCCGACGCGCTGCGCTGGGCCGCCCGCGACCGCGCCCGCCGCTTCGCGGAGGACGACCTGGACTCCCTCAGCGCTCAGATCGACGTCGAGGCCGGCGCCCTGCGGCACTGGACCACCACCGAGCCCCCGCGCGCGGCCGCCCCCTCGGCACCGGGCACGAAGACGCCGGGCACGAAGACACCGGGCACGAAGACACCGGGTACGAAGTCACCGGGTGCGCCCACGCCCGCGCCCACGCCTCCGTGGCCGGAGGCCCCGCCCGCCGCGGCCGGCGCCGCGGACCCGCGCCAGACCTGGCCCGAGACGCCCGGCGCGCGCACCGCCGAGGAGCCGACCCGGCCCGCCATCACCCCGCCCGGACCGCGCCCCACCTACCCCTGGCAGAAGAAGCCGCGCCCCGAGAGCACCACCTGAGGCGGGGCCATGATCCGGTCAAGGGCCTCCCGGATCAGAGGGGCCGGGCTGCGGTCCCGGAGCTACGCCAGGTAACCTCCAGCTCATGTCCCGCCATGTCGCGATCGTCACGGATTCCACGGCCTACCTGCCGCAGCGGACGATGGAGCGTCACGGCATCACCGCGGTGCCCCTGACCGTCGTCCTCGGCGACCAGGCCCTTGAAGAGGGCACCGAGATCTCGACCCGCTCCCTCGCCCAGGCGCTCCAGAAGCGACGCCCCGTCACCACTTCGCGCCCGAGCCCGCAGCGTTTCGCGGAGACCTACCGCGAGGTCGCCGAGTCCGGCGCGACCGGCATCGTCTCCCTCCATCTCTCCGCCGAACTGTCCGGCACGTACGACGCGGCCGTGGTCGCGGCCCGCGAGGCACCGGTGCCGGTGCGGGTGGTGGACACCGGCATGGTCGCGATGGCCCTCGGCTTCTGCGCGCTCGCCGCGGCCGAGGTGGCGGAGTCGGGCGGGACGGTCGACGAGGCGGTCACCGCCGCCGAGAAGCGGGCTGCCGGCACCTCCGCCTACTTCTACGTCGACACCCTCGACTATCTGCGCCGCGGCGGCCGGATCGGCGCCGCCCAGGCCCTGTTGGGCTCCGCGCTCGCGGTGAAGCCGCTGCTCCAGCTCGACGGCGGCCGGATCGAGCTGCTGGAGAAGGTGCGGACGGCGTCGAGGGCGATCGCCCGCCTGGAGGAGCTGGTGGCCGACCGGGCGGGGAGTGCCTCCGTCGACATCGCCGTGCACCATCTGGCGGCCCCGGAACGGGCGTCCGCCCTCGCGGACCGGTTGCGGGCGCGGGTGCCCGGCCTCGCGGACCTGCATGTGAGCGAGGTCGGCGCGGTGATCGGGGCGCACACGGGGCCGGGGTTGCTGGGGGCCGTGGTCTCGCCTCGGTGAGGTCGCGGGGGCGCGGGTCGCGGGTCTCGGGGTCGAGGGAGCGCGGGGGCGTCCCCTTCACTCGTGGGGGTGGTGCGGTTGTCCACAACCGGGCGGTAATCCACGGGAATTGAGCAAGATCATCGCGATCCGGCGAAGTGTCCGATCCTCGGGGCATGGCACTTCGATCACGCACTCGCACCTCGTACCCGACCAGCGGACCCGGCCGTGGGGCAGGCTCCGACGGGCGGCACCGTACTTCAACGCGCCGCCTGCGAGGCCGCTCTTCTGACCTTGGCCCCGGTTCCGGCCCTGGCCCTGGACTCGGCCCCGGCCGTGCCGGACACCGGCGTGCCTCGGCGGAGGAACTGCGGCGGCGGGCGGCGGCACTCTTCGACGAACGGACCGTGGGCCGACGGGAGTCGGTGACGGGGCCGACGGTCGGGGGCGTCGGCGGTGCCGGGCTGACCGATGCACCGGCTCCGGTCGCCGTGGCCGGTCGGCGGGAGCGGTTCGGGGCGGCGTTGCGGGAGCGGCTGCCGGTGTGGGTGCAGGCGCGGTGCGGTGTGGAGCGGCGGAGCGTGCTGGCGCTCACGGTGGTGCTGGTCGTCGCCGCGGGCTTCGCCGTGCACCACTTCCGGTCGGGGCGGGCCGAGCCCGTGTCGGCACCGGAGGTGGTGCGGGCCGCGCCGTACGGGGAGGGGGAGCGTGAGGGGGCGGTGGGCCCGAGTTCCGCCGAGGCGGCGTCCGCTCCCGTCGCTTCCCCCGCGGCCGAGATCGTGGTGGACGTCAGTGGGAAGGTCCGGGAGCCCGGGATCCATCGGCTGCCGGCCGGTTCCCGGGTGGCCGACGCGCTGAGCGCGGCCGGTGGGGTGCGGCCGGGGACGAACACCGAGGGCCTCAACCAGGCGCGGTTCCTCGTGGACGGCGAACAGGTGGTGGTCGGTGGGTCGGCGCCGCCCGCCCCGGGGGCCGGGGGCGTCCCGGCCGGCGCTCCGGCGAACGCTCCGCCCGGCGTCCCGGCCGTGGTCTCGCTCAACACCGCCACCGTGGAGCAGCTCGACACGCTGCCGGGCGTGGGCCCCGTCCTGGCCCAGCACATCATCGACCACCGCACACGCAACGGCGGGTTCCGGTCGGTGGACGAACTGCGCGAGGTCAAGGGCATCGGCGCCCGGCGCTTCGCCGATCTGCGGAACCTCGTCCGGCCATGAGGGGCGAGGGGAGGGGCGAGGCGAGCGCCGGGGGTGTGCGGGCGGGGCCGCCCGGGTCCTCCGCCCGGCGGGCCGTGCACGTGGTGTCCGGGAGACGGCTGGGCGACGCGCATCCCCGGCAGGAGGGTCCGGCGGATCTGCGCCTGGTCCCGCCCGCGCTCGCGGCCTGGGCGACGGCGGCGCTTGCGCTGGACGCGTCCGTGGCGGTGGCGATCGGCATCGCGCTGGTGTGTCTGGTCGTGGCAGGGGTGCTGTCGGCCCGGGCGAGGGTGCTGTCGGTCCGAACGGAGGTCCTGTCGGCCCGTCGCCGCTGGGCCGGGGTCACCCTCGCCGCCACCCTCCTCTGCGTCGGCGCGGCCGCCGTCTCCGCGGGGCTGCACGGCGCCGATGTGCGGCGGGGGCCGGTGCCGGGGCTGGCGCGGGAGTACGCGATCGTCACGGCCGAGGTCGAGATCGGGTCCGATCCGCGGCTCAGCCGTCCCAAGGTCAGAGGGGACCGTGTGACGTCCGCGGCGGTGCTGGTCCCCGGGGTGGTCCGGCGGGTCGAGATGCGGGACGGCAGGTCCGTGGCGACGCGGACTCCAGTGCTGATGATCGTGGACGCCGAGGAGAGCGCGAGGGCGGAGGCTGCGCGGGCGGAGGCCGGGTCGCCGTGGCTCGGGCTGCTGCCGTCCACCCGGGTGCGGGTCACCGGGCGGCTGGCTCCCGCCACGGTCGGCGGGGACCGTGTCGCCGGTGTGCTGCGGGTGAGGGACGGCGGGCCGCCCTCGGTCGTGGCGGAGCCGTCCGCCGCCCAGCGGGTGGCGGGGCGGCTGCGGGCGGGGCTGCGGGAGGCCACCGACGGGCTCCCGGCGGACGCCAGGGCGCTGCTGCCGGGGCTGGTCGTCGGGGACACCGGGCGGATCACGCCGGAGCTGGACGAGGCGTTCAAGGAGACGGACCTCGCCCACACGCTGGCGGTGTCGGGCAGCAATCTGACGATCATCCTCGCGCTGCTCCTCGGCCCGCCCGGACTGGCCCCACGGGTCGAACGGCGGGGGCTGGCGCCGCGCCTGGGCATCTCGCTGCGGGGGACCGCGCTGCTCGGCGGCGGCCTCACCCTCGGGTTCGTCGTCGTGTGCCGGCCCGATCCGAGCGTGCTGCGGGCGGCGGCCTGCGGAGTCGTCGTGCTGCTCGCCCTCGCCACCGGCCGCCGCAGATCGCTGCTGCCGGCGCTGGCGACGGCGGTGCTGCTCCTGGTGCTCTACGACCCCTGGCTGGCCCGGAGTTACGGGTTCCTGCTGTCGGTGCTGGCCACCGGGGCGCTGCTGACGGTGGCGCCGCGCTGGAGCGCCGGGCTGCGTCGGCGCGGGGTGCCGCCGAGGCTCGCGGAGGCGCTGGCGGCGGCGGGCGCGGCGCAGGCGCTGTGCGCGCCGGTGGTGGCGGTGCTGTCGGCGCGGGTGAGCCTGGTGGCGGTGCCGTGCAACCTCCTGGTGGAGTTCGCGGTGGCGCCGGCCACGGTGCTGGGCTTCGCCGCGCTGGTGACGGCGCCCGTGGCGATGCCGGTCGCCAAGGCGCTGGCGTGGTGCGCGAGTTGGCCGGCCGGCTGGATCGCGGGCATCGCCCGGGCCGGGGCGGCGCTGCCGGGCGGGGGCGTGGACTGGCCGGGCGGCTGGACCGGCGCGCTGCTCCTCGCGCTCGCCACGGCGGCGGTGCTGCTCGTCGTGCGGCGGCTGCTGGGGCGGCCCTGGCTGTGCGCGGTCTGCGGGGTGCTGCTCGTGCTGGCGGTGGTGCAGCCGCCCAGGCTGACCCGGGTGCTCACGGGCTGGCCGCCACCGGGCTGGCGGCTGGCGATGTGCGACGTGGGGCAGGGCGACGCGACGGTCCTCGCGGCGGGCGACGGCACCGGGGTCGTGGTGGACGCCGGGCCGGACCCGGCGCTGGTCGACCGCTGCCTGCGCACGCTCGGCGTCACCAGGGTGCCGCTGGTCGTCCTCACCCACTTCCACGCCGACCATGTCGCCGGGCTGCCCGGGGTGCTGCGCGGGCGGGAGGTGGGGGCGATCGAGACCACCGGGTTCGAGGAGCCGGTGGGGCAGGTGGAGTTCGTGCGGCGGGAGGCGGCGGCGCGGAAGGTGCCGGTGGTGCGGGCGGTGGCGGGGGAGCGGCGCCGGGCCGGTCCCCTCGACTGGGAGGTGCTGTGGCCGCCGCCCCGGCAGACGCCGGAGCCCGAGGGGCCGAACGACGCGAGCGTGGCGCTGGCGGTTCGGTCGGGCGGGCTGCGGATGCTGCTGCTCGGGGATCTGGAACCCCCGGCCCAGCGGGCGCTGGCGCGTTCGCCGGGCGCGGGGCGGTGGAGAGGGGTGGACGTGCTGAAGGTCGCCCATCACGGGTCGGCGTATCAAGATCCGGACCTGATACGCGCGGTGGCGCCCCGGGTGGCGCTGATCTCCTGCGGCGCGGACAACTCGTACGGGCATCCCGCTCCGAGCACGGTCGCGGCGTTGCGCGCGGGCGGTGCGAGGGTGCTGCGGACCGACCGGGACGGGGCGCTCGCGGTCGTGGGTGCGGGCGGTGCGCTGCGCGTGGCGCGAGACTGAGGGCATGGATTCCGTACAGGTCGATTCCCTTCGGCTCGACGCCCGCCAGGTCGACGCCTATCTGCGCCGCCTCTGGGCCGAGCAGCCCGCCTGGCCCACCATCGACGTCCTGCGGGAGCTGCATCTGCGGCATCTGCGGGCCGTGCCCTTCGAGAACCTGTCGGTGCATCTGGGGGAGGAGATCGAGCTGGAGCCGGGGCGGCTGGTGGAGAAGATCGTCGACGGGCACCGGGGAGGGTTCTGTTACGAGCTGAACGGCGCGTTCGGGGCGCTGCTGACGGCGCTGGGTTTCGATGTGACGCTGCTCGCGGCACGGGTGTACGGGGAGCGGGGGGTGCTGGGCATCCCGTTCGACCATCTCGCGCTGCGGGTGCGGACGGTGGACGCCGGGGACTGGCTGGCGGACGTCGGGTTCGGGGCGCACAGCCACTACCCGCTCCGCTTCGAGGACCGGGGCGAGCAGGACGATCCCGGGGGCGTGTTCCGGATCGTCGAGGCCGGTCCCGACCGGGCCGGGGTGAAGGGCGGCGGCGGTCGGGCGGCGCGGCGGTCGGAGGCGGCGGACCTGGACGTCGTGCGCAACGGCTCGCGCGTGTACCGCCTCGAGGTGCGGCCGCGGACGCTGCGCGACTTCGTCTCCGGTGCCTGGTGGCATCGCACCGCGCCGGGGTCGCACTTCACGCAGTCGCTGGTGTGCTCGCGGGTCACGGAGGACGGGGGGAGGGTCACGCTCAGCGGGCGGCGGCTGAAGGTGACCGGCGTCGGCGGGACCAGCGAGGAGAAGGAGTTGGGGACGGACGAGGAGGTGCTGGCGGTGTACCGGGAGCGGTTCGGGATCGAGTTGGAGGAGGTGCCGCGGGTGAGACCGCGGACGGCGTGAGGTGAGGCCCCGGCGATCGCCCCGCGCGCGTACCGGAAAATGGGGCGCGTGAGCGATGTGAGACATGTGCTGGTGCTGCCCGACCGCGATGCCGCGCAGGAGGCGGCGGAGGCGCTCGGGGAGCGGTTCGGGGTGGCGGAGGAGCCGCGGATCGTCCGTGACGCGCTGGCCGGCGAGGACGACGCGGAGGACGCCCAGTGGCTGATCGTGCTGGCGGACGAGGAGAACCGGCTGGACGCGGCGGCGCTGGACGAGTTCGCGGCGGAGTGGGACGGCTGGCGGGAGGAGCCGTAGCCCCGGGCGCCGGCCGAGGCTGACGGGGGGACCCGGCTGTCAGTGGGGCGTGGGATGCTTTCGGGGATGGCCAGGAAGAGTGCGACCGAAGACCCCCTCGCCCCTCTGACGCTCGCCGTGGGGCAGGAGGAGCTGCTGCTCGACCGTGTTGTGCAGGAGGTGGTGGCCGCCGCCCGGGCCGCCGACGCCGACACGGACGTGCGCGATCTGACCCCGGACCAGTTGCAGCCCGGCACGCTCGCCGAGCTGACCAGCCCCTCGCTCTTCGCCGAGCGCAAGGTCGTCGTCGTACGGAACGCGCAGGATCTGTCGGCCGACACGGTCAAGGACGTGAAGGCGTACCTGGGGGCGCCCGCCGAGGAGATCACGCTGGTGCTGCTGCACGCCGGCGGGGCCAAGGGAAAGGCGCTGCTGGACGCCGCGCGCAAGGCGGGGGCGCGGGAGCTGGCCTGTCCGAAGATGACCAAGCCGGCGGACCGGCTGGCGTTCGTGCGGCAGGAGTTCCGGGCCACCGGGCGGTCCGCCACACCGGAGGCGTGCCAGGCCCTGGTGGACGCGATCGGCAGCGATCTGCGGGAGCTGGCCTCGGCGGTGACGCAGTTGGTCGCCGATGTCGAGGGGACGATCGACGAGGCGGTGGTGGGCCGGTACTACACGGGGCGGGCCGAGGCGTCGAGCTTCACGGTCGCCGACCGGGCCGTGGAGGGGCGGGCGGCGGAGGCGCTGGAGGCGCTGCGCTGGTCGCTGGCCACCGGGGTCGCGCCCGTGCTGATCACCAGCGCGCTCGCGCAGGGCGTCCGGGCGATCGGCAAGCTGTCCTCCGCGCGCGGCGGCCGGCCCGCCGATCTCGCCCGCGAGCTGGGCATGCCGCCGTGGAAGATCGACCGGGTCAGACAGCAGATGCGGGGCTGGACCCCCGACGGCGTGGCCTACGCGCTGCGCGCCGTCGCCGAGGCGGACGCGGGCGTCAAGGGCGGCGGGGACGACCCGGAGTACGCCCTGGAGAAGGCGGTCGTGGCGGTCGCGAGGGCGGCCCGTTCCAGGGGCCGATAGGCCCCGCGAAGAGGACAATCGTGGGTGTCAGCCTCATCCACCCCCGTATGGGGAAAGGTGGCGATCGCCATGGCTGAACACCCGCACGCGGCTCTCGTGCGCAAGGGCTACGAGGCGTTCCAGCGCGGGGACATGGACACCCTGCGCTCGCTGATGACCGGGGACTGTACGCACCACGTTCCCGGCTCCCACCCGCTGTCGGGCGACTACAAGGGGATCGACGCGGTCCTCGGCGACTACTACGGCCGGCTCGCCGCGGAGACGGGCGGGTCGTTCCGGGTGGAGCTGCTCCATGTCTTCGTCGACGGCCGGGGGCACGCGATGACCGTGCACCGTTTCACCGCCGACCGAGGTGACCGGCACATCGACGAGAACGGAGGCATCGTGTTCCGGATCGTCGGCGACAAGATCAGTGACCTGGACGAGTGCGTCGAGGACATGGACCAGGCCGACGCGTTCTGGTCGTGAGGCCCATACCGAAGGCCCCGGCCGCCACTCGCCCCGAGACGGGGTGTGGGACGGCCGGGGCCTTCGGTTCAAGCTGTCGGATCCGCGCCCGCGTGGCGAACGCAGGCCGCGCGCGGGTCCTAGGGGTGCCGGTCGGGAGCGGATGAGAGAGGGCCCGCTCTGGGTCCTTCCGGCGGTCAGATCAGATAAGGGTTCAGCCCTTGAGGGTCGCGACCTTGGAAGCCAGCGCCGACTTCTTGTTGGCGGCCTGGTTCTTGTGGATGACGCCCTTCGAGACGGCCTTGTCGAGCTGACGCGCGGCGACGCGCTGGAGCTCGGTGGCCTTCTCGACGTCACCCGCGGCAGCGGCCTCGCGGGCCTTGCGGATCGCGGTCTTCAGGGAGGACTTGACGGCCTTGTTGCGCAGCCGGGCCTTCTCGTTGGTCTTGATCCGCTTGATCTGGGACTTGATGTTCGCCACGAATGAGCCTTTGCAGGTTCAGGCACGGGACCGCTCGGGACCCGCGCCAGGTGATTTCTGAAGCGTGTCTCGCGCTGAGAGGGCATGAGACACAGCCCTCCACGTTACCAGCGGCCCCGAGGATGGCCCAAACCGGTCCCCGGTCGCCGCCCGTGGGACCATGGAACCTACGTATCGATCCGACCCGAGGCACGAAGGCGCCTCAAGAGACAGGACCCTGCGTGCCCGCGACCCCTAAGAATGTGCCCGAGCCGAGCCGTACCGACCCGGCTCTGATCCGCAATTTCTGCATCATCGCGCACATCGACCACGGCAAGTCCACGCTCGCCGACCGGATGCTCCAGCTCACCGGCGTGGTCGAGCAGCGGCAGATGCGTGCTCAGTACCTCGATCGCATGGACATCGAGCGTGAGCGCGGAATCACGATCAAGTCCCAGGCGGTGCGACTGCCGTGGGCTCCGACCCAGGACCCCGGCAACACGCACATCCTCAACATGATCGACACGCCGGGGCACGTCGACTTCACGTACGAGGTCTCGCGGTCGCTCGCGGCCTGCGAGGGCACGATCCTCCTCGTCGACGCGGCCCAGGGCATCGAGGCGCAGACCCTCGCCAACCTCTACCTGGCGATGGAGAACGACCTCACGATCATCCCCGTGCTGAACAAGATCGACCTGCCGGCCGCGCAGCCCGAGAAGTTCGCGGAGGAGCTGGCCAACCTCGTCGGCTGCGACCCCGACGACGTGCTGCGGGTCTCCGCGAAGACCGGCGTCGGGGTCGACGCGCTCCTGGACCGGGCCGTCCGGGACATCCCGGCGCCGGTCGGCGTCAAGGACGCCCCCGCCCGCGCGATGATCTTCGACTCGGTCTACGACTCCTACCGGGGCGTGGTCACGTACGTCCGTGTCATCGACGGCCAGCTCAACAAGCGCGAGCGGATCCGGATGATGTCCACCGGCGCCACCCACGAGCTGCTGGAGATCGGCACCAACTCGCCCGAGATGCTGGCCGCGGACGGCCTGGGCGTCGGCGAGGTGGGCTATCTGATCACCGGTGTGAAGGACGTCCGCCAGTCCAAGGTCGGTGACACCGTCACCAGCCAGGCCAAGGGCGCCACCGAGGCCCTCGGCGGGTACAAGGACCCCAAGCCGATGGTCTTCTCCGGCCTGTATCCGCTGGACGGCTCCGACTACCCCGAGCTGCGCGAGGCCCTCGACAAGCTCCAGCTCAACGACGCCGCGCTGGTCTACGAGCCGGAGACCTCCGCGGCCCTCGGCTTCGGCTTCCGCGTCGGTTTCCTCGGTCTGCTGCACCTCGACGTGATCCGGGAGCGGCTGGAGCGCGAGTTCGGCCTCGACCTGATCGCCACCGCGCCGAACGTGGTCTACCGCGTGGTGATGGAGGACGGCACCGAGCATGTCGTCACCAACCCGAGCGAGTTCCCCGAAGGCAAGATCAACGAGGTCTACGAGCCGGTGGTGCGGGCGACCATCCTGGCGCCGACCGAGTTCATCGGCTCGATCATGGAGCTGTGCCAGACGCGGCGCGGCACCCTGCTCGGCATGGACTACCTCTCCGAGGACCGGGTCGAGATCCGCTACACCCTGCCGCTCGCGGAGATCGTCTTCGACTTCTTCGACCAGTTGAAGTCCAAGACCCGCGGCTACGCGTCGCTGGACTACGAGCCCACCGGCGAGCAGACCTCCAGCCTGGTCAAGGTCGACATCCTGCTGCACGGCGACAAGGTGGACGCCTTCTCGGCGATCACCCACAAGGACGCCGCGTACGCGTACGGGGTGCGGCTCGTCGCCAAGCTGCGCGAGCTGATCCCGCGGCAGGCGTTCGAGGTGCCCATCCAGGCGGCCATCGGCTCCCGGGTCATCGCCCGCGAGACCATCCGCGCCATCCGCAAGGACGTCCTCGCCAAGTGCTACGGCGGTGACATCTCCCGTAAGCGGAAGCTGCTGGAGAAGCAGAAGGAAGGCAAGAAGCGGATGAAGATGGTGGGATCCGTGGAGGTTCCGCAGGAAGCCTTCATCGCGGTGCTGAGCAGCGACGACAGCGCGGGCTCCGGCAAGGGCAAGAAGTAGCCCGGCGGACACCGCCGTTCAGGGCCCGTCGCGTCGTGTCGCGGCGGGCCCCGCCTCGTACTGAGGGGAAAGTAACCCTCCGTGGCCCCTTACGCGGCGGGCGGTCGCCCTCTACTCTGATCCCTGCTCGGTAGTTACTCGTGAGTTAAACAACGGCCACGAGTTACGTAGTAGTTGTGAGTGAAAACAGCCGCATTGAGCCAGCCGCACCGTCGCGGGCCCCGGAGGATGTCGTGAGCGACACACAGACACTGATCGAGAACCGTCCGCCGTCCGTCGCGGGGCTCTTCCTGGAGCGCGTGTCGGTCACGCCCGACGCGGAGGCGTACCGGTATCCGGTCCCCGACGCGTCCGGCCAGGGCCCCGACGCCTGGGCGTCCCTGAGCTGGGGACAGGCCGCCGAACGGGTCTTCGCGATCGCGGCCGGCCTGATCGAACTGGGTGTGGAGCCCGAACAGCGGGTGGCGCTGGCCGCCTCCACCCGGATCGAGTGGATCCTCGCCGACCTCGGCATCATGTGCGCCGGCGCGGCCACCACCACGGTGTACCCGCAGACCAACGCCGAGGAGTCGGCGTACATCCTCTCCGACTCCGAGAGCCGGGTGCTGATCGCGGAGGACGCCGCGCAGCTCGCCAAGGCCGTGGAGAAGCGCGCCGAGCTGCCCGCGCTCACCCATGTCGTGGTGATCGACCCGGCCGGGGTGGAGAGCGACGACTTCGTCCTCACCCTCGACGAGCTGGAGAAGCGCGGTGCCGCCCGGCTGGAGCGGGACGCCCAGCTCATCAAGGAGCGGGTCGGCGCGATCACCAAGGACCAGCTCGCCACCCTCATCTACACCTCGGGCACCACCGGCCGCCCCAAGGGCGTACGGCTGCCGCACGACAACTGGTCGTACATGGCGAAGGCGATCGCCGCGACCGGGCTGGTGGGCGCGGACGACGTCCAGTACCTGTGGCTGCCGCTCGCGCACGTCTTCGGCAAGGTGCTCACCTCCGGCCAGATCGAGGTCGGGCACGTCACCGCCGTCGACGGCCGGGTCGACAAGATCATCGAGAATCTGCCGGTGGTCCAGCCGACCTACATGGCGGCCGTGCCGCGCATCTTCGAGAAGGTCTACAACGGGGTCGCGGCCAAGGCACGGGCCGGCGGCGGCGCCAAGTACAAGATCTTCCAGTGGGCGGCGGAGGTCTCCCGCGAGTACGCCAAGGTCACCCAGGACAACTTCAAGCGCACCGGCAACCGCACCGCGCCGGTCGGGCTGACCGCGAAGCACAAGGTCGCCGACAAGCTCGTCTACGCCAAGATCCGCGAGGCGTTCGGCGGCAACCTGCGCGCCTGCATCTCCGGCTCGGCCGCCCTCGCGCCCGAGATCGGCTACTTCTTCGCCGGCGCCGGCATCCACATCCTGGAGGGCTACGGCCTCACCGAGTCCTCCGCGGCCTCCTTCGTGAACCCCGGCGAGGCGTACCGCACCGGCACGGTCGGCAAGCCGCTGCCCGGCACCGAGGTGCGCATCGCGGACGACGGCGAGATCCTGCTGCGCGGCCCCGGCATCATGGAGGGCTACCACGGGCTGCCCGACAAGACCGCCGAGGTGCTGGAGGCCGACGGCTGGTTCCACACCGGTGACATCGGTGAGCTGTCCGCGGACGGCTATCTGCGCATCACCGACCGCAAGAAGGACCTGATCAAGACGTCCGGCGGCAAGTACATCGCGCCGGCCGAGGTCGAGGGCCAGTTCAAGGCGGTCTGCCCGTACGTCTCCAACATCCTGGTGCACGGCGCCGACCGGAACTTCTGCACCGCGCTCATCGCGCTGGACGAGCTGTCCCTGCTGGACTGGGCCAAGGACAACGGCCTGGCGGGCAAGTCCTACGCCGAGGTCGTCGCCGCCCCGGCCACGGTCGCCCTCGTCGAGGGGTACGTGCAGCAGCTCAACGAGGGTCTCCAGAAGTGGCAGACCATCAAGAAGTTCCGTCTGCTGCCCCGCGACCTCGACGTGGAGCACGGCGAGATCACCCCGAGCCTGAAGCTCAAGCGGCCGGTCGTGGAGCGCGAGTACAAGCACCTGATCGACGAGATGTACGCGGGCACCCGCGAGGCGTGATCCCGCGCCCCACGACGTCCCCCAGGACGTCTCCCGGAACGCCCCCCAAGGCGTAGGACGGACGGCTCCGGAAGGGCACTCGCCCCTTCCGGAGCCGCCGTGCGTCGGTCGCGTCCCGCCACACATGGGCGTTTGGCATAGTCCGGACGGGCACAAGGCGGTGGCAGAGCGGTCGGTTCCGGTCAGGGTCGGGGCACTGTCCTCACTCATGGCGCCCCTCTTCGGTAACCCCTTGCTTATGGGCGGGGCCCGTCTGTCACTCTGGCGGCACTGACCGAGGCGTTGTCCTCCGACCGTGCCGGGAGCTGTGCATGGGGGCCATTCCGACCCAGCGGGAGTTCTCCCGTGCCGGGGACGCGCCGGCCCACGCCTTCCGGGCCGTGCCGTCGCCGTACGCCGAGGTCACCCTGAACGGCGGCCCGCTCGCCCCCGGCGCCGCCCGTGACCTGGTCCGGAGCACCCTCGCCGACTGGGCCGGGCTCGGCCTGACCGGCGCCGGACGGCCCGTCGAGCGCCTCGCCGAGGACGCGATACTCGTCGTCTCCGAACTGGTCACCAACGCCGTCGTGCACGCCGGCACCGACATCACGCTGCTCTGCCGGCTGGACGAGGAGCCCGGCGGGAGTGCCGTGGTGGTCGAGGTGTCCGACCGGCACCCCTCCCGCCCGCCCCGCGACAGCGGCCCCCACCAGGGCGGCCCCGAGGCGTCGTACGAGATCCCGGAGTTCGGCCGGGGCCTGCGGCTGGTCGCGGCGCTGGCCGACGCCTGGGGCGTGACGTACCGCAGGGGCAGCAAGACGGTCTGGGCGCGGCTGGTGCCCACCGAGCCGTACGAGGACGTCGAGGGCACCGGTACCGACGCCTTCGGGCTCCTCGAGGCCCTCGCCCCCGATCCGCAGCCCGCCGGGCCCGACGGCCGCGACTGGCTCAACCGCGGCGCCCTGTCCTTCCTCGCCGAGGCGTCCGACCTGCTCGCCGGGCAGCTCGACGAGGACCTGGTCGCCGCCCTCACCAGCCAGCTCCTCGTGCCCCGGCTCGCCGACTGGTGCGCGGTCTGGCTGGAGGACGAGCTGAGCGGCGGCGCGGGCGGCGAGTGGTCCGGCGGACCCGGACCCCGGCTGGCCCGGGTCTGGCACGGCAGCGAGCACCGCGTCGAGGAACTCCGCCGCGCCCTGGAGAAGGACCCGCTCCGCCCGCCCGAATCCCTCGGCTCGGGACCGACGCCCTTCCCCTGGCCCGCCGCCGCGCTCGGCCCGCACGGCACGGCCCTCGCCTACCGGCTGATCGCCGGCGGCCGCCCGCTGGGCACCCTGGTCATCGGCAGGACCGCCCCGGACGGCTTCCCCGACGAGGTCACCGGCCTGGTGGAGGACCTCGGCCGCCGGGTCGCGCTCGCCATCGGCGCGGCCCGCCAGTACGCCCGCCAGGCCACCATCAGCGCCGTCCTCCAGCGCGGCCTGCTGCCCGGCGCGGTCGCCGAGATCCCCGGCGTGCGCAGCGCCCTCGTCTACGAACCCCGCGAGCAGGGCGGGCCCAGCGGCGACTTCTACGACCTCTTCCCGGCCGGCGACGGCCGCTGGTGCTTCGCGATCGGCGACGTCCAGGGCAAGGGCCCGGAGGCGGCCGTGGTGATCGGCCTGGCCCGCCCCTGGCTGCGGCTGCTGGCCCGCGAGGGCTACGGCGTCGCCGACGTCCTGGACCGCCTCAACCAGCTCCTCCTGGACGACGCCACCGAGGCCGCCGACGCCGCCGCCCGCGCCTTCGTCGGCCCCGGCCCCGCCGACGGCCCCCAGACCCGCTTCCTGTCGCTCCTCTACGGCGAACTGGCCCCCTTCGAGGGCGGCGTGCGCTGCACCCTCGCCTCCGCCGGACACCCGCTGCCGCTGCTCCTGCGCCCCGACGGCTCCGTCGCCACGGTCGCCCGCCCGCAGACCCTCCTCGGGGTCGTCGAGGAGATCACCTACGGCTGCGACTGCGTGGAGCTGCGCTCCGGCGACACCCTGCTGTGCGTCACCGACGGGGTGACCGAGCGCCGCTCGGGCTCCCGCCAGTTCGACGACGGCGACGGCCTCGCCGCCGCGCTCGCCGGGTGCACGGGCCTCGACGCGGACCTGATCGCCGAGCGGATCCGCCGTCTCGTGCACGACTTCGGGGAGCGTCCGCCGCAGGACGATCTGGCCCTGCTGGTCCTCCAGGCGGAGTAGTCCCGCCGGTCCTGGACAATGGACCCCATGCCTTCCGCACTTCCCGACGGCGAGCCGGTCCCCGACGACGGCACACTCCCGGCGTCCGCGCTCACCGGCGCCGCCGACCGCCCCCTCGGGTTCTACCTGCACGTTCCCTACTGCGCGACCCGCTGCGGGTACTGCGACTTCAACACCTACACCGCCACCGAGCTGCGCGGCACCGGTGGCGTCCTCGCCTCCCGCGACAACTACGCCGACACCCTCACCGACGAGATCCGCCTCGCCCGCAAGGTCCTCGGCGACGACCCCCGCGAGGTCCGCACGGTCTTCGTCGGCGGCGGTACGCCGACCCTGCTGGGCGCCTCCGACCTGGTGCGGATGCTGCGCGCGATCCGGGACGAGTTCGGGCTCGCGCCGGACGCCGAGGTGACGACGGAGGCGAACCCGGAGTCGGTCGACCCGGCGTATCTGGCGGCCCTGCGGGCGGGCGGCTTCAACCGGATCTCCTTCGGCATGCAGAGCGCCCGGCAGCACGTCCTGAAGGTCCTCGACCGCACCCACACCCCCGGCCGCCCCGAGCGGTGCGTGGCCGAGGCACGCGCGGCCGGCTTCGAGCACGTCAACCTCGACCTGATCTACGGCACCCCCGGCGAGTCCGACGACGACTGGCGGGCCTCGCTGGACGCGGCGCTCGGCGCGGGCCCCGACCACGTCAGCGCGTACGCCCTGATCGTCGAGGAGGGCACCCAGCTCGCCCGGCGGATCCGGCGCGGCGAGGTCCCGATGACCGACGACGACGTCCACGCCGACCGCTATCTGATCGCGGACGAGGTGATGTCGGCGGCGGGCTACGACTGGTACGAGGTCTCCAACTGGGCCGCCTCGCCCGCGGCCCGCTGTCTGCACAACGAGCTGTACTGGCGCGGCGCCGACTGGTGGGGCGCGGGCCCCGGCGCGCACTCGCACGTCGGCGGGGTGCGCTGGTGGAACGTCAAGCACCCGGGCGCCTACGCGGCCGCCCTCGCCGCGGGCCGCTCGCCCGGCGCGGGGCGCGAGCTGCTGTCGGAGGAGGACCGGCGCGTCGAACGGATCCTGCTGGAGCTGCGGCTGCGGGACGGCGTCCCGCTGTCCCTGCTGCGCCCCGCGGGCCTGGAGGCGTCCCGGCGGGCCCTGTCCGAGGGACTGCTGGACCGGGCCCCGTACGACGACGGGCGGGCGGTGCTGACCCTGCGGGGGCGGCTGCTGGCGGACGCTGTGGTGCGGGACCTGGTGGACTGATCACCCCGGCGGGTGAATCCCCCCGGAACGCGGGTTCGGTGCCTAACCTGATTCGTAGGCTGCCGCCAAAAGGACGCGGCGGATGCGGAGGCCATGGAGATGACCGCTGTGGACGAACGCGGGATGACCAGGTTCTTCCAGGAGCTCGAGCCTCCCGAGGGCGTCAAGGTTGAGCTTCTCCGGGGGGAAATCGTGATGATGGCCACTCCCGATCTGGTGCACAACCGGATCGTGGTGGACGTGCAGGATCAGATCCCGCGTGAGCGCTGGGAGCGACTCCAGACGACCGATGTGGACATCAGTGGCGAGGCCAGCGAGCCCATCCCGGACCTGGTGGTGCTGGAACGTGGCACGGCCCCTGCCTCGGGCAACCTGCTCCCGTCCCCGTTGATCACCTTGGTCGTCGAGGTGGTCTCGAAGACAAGCATCGACCGGGACTATGGGGCCAAGCGTTCCATCTACGCGGCAGGCAAAATCCCTGTCTACCTGATCATCGACCCGATCATGGCGCACTGCGTTACGTTGACCGACCCTGTCGGCGCAGGACACGAAGCCGACTACCGTGCGCAGTGGATCACGAAGTTCGGTGAGCCTGTGCTGCTCGACATGCTTGGCGTGGAACTGGACACGAGCGACTTCGGAACGCTCAACGGAGTCCGGCGTCACCGGCTGCCGTAACAAAGTCGATCAGCTCCTCCACCCTCCCCAGCAGCTCCGGCTCCAGGTCCCGGTAGGACGTCACCCGGGCCAGGATCGCCTGCCACACCGCCCCCGTGTTCTCCGCCGGCCAACCCAGCGCCCGGCACACGCCCGTCTTCCAGTCCTGACCGTGCGGGACCCGCGGCCAGGCGTCGATGCCCAGGACCGACGGCTTCACCGCCTCCCAGACGTCGATGTACGGGTGCCCCACCACGAGCGCGTGCTCGCCGGTCACCGACCGGGCGATCCGCCACTCCTTGGAGCCCGGCACCAGATGGTCCACCAGTACCCCCAGCCGGGCGTCAGGACCCGGGGCGAAGTCGGCGACGACCGCCGGGAGGTCGTCCACGCCCCCCAGGTACTCCACGACCACGCCCTCGATCCGCAGGTCGTCGCCCCACACCTTCTCCACCAGCTCGGCGTCGTGCCGGCCCTCCACGTAGATGCGCCCGGCGCGCGCGACCCGGGCCCGGGCGCCGGGGACGGCCACCGAACCGGAGGCGGTACGGGAGGGACGTACCGGAGCACCCGACGACGGCCGTACGAGGGTCACGACCCGGCCCTCGAGGAGGAAGCCGCGCGGCTCCAGCGGGAACACCCGGTGCTTGCCGAAGCGGTCCTCCAGGGTCACCGTGCCCGCCTCGCAGCGGATCACCGCGCCGCAGAAACCGGTCCCGGGCTCCTCCACCACCAGGCCGGGCTCCGCCGGGACCTCGGGGACGGGCTTCGGCTTCTTCCAGGGAGGGGTCAGATCGGCGGAGTACTGGCGCATTCGGATGACGATAGGAGAAGCGCCGGCCCGATCGCTCCCGGATCAGCGCGACACGCCGAAACGCGCCGCCAGCGCCTCGCGCTGCGCCCGCACGAACGCGGCGTCCACCACCGCCCCGTGACCGGGCACGTACAGGGCGTCCTCACCGCCGAGGTCCAGCAGCCGGTCCAGCGCGGCCGGCCAGTGCGAGGGCACCGCGTCCGGGCCCGCCTGCGGTTCGCCGGACTCCTCGACCAGATCGCCGCAGAACACCACTTCGGGCGAACCGGAGGCGCCGGGGACCAGGACCACCAGGTCGTGGGCGGTGTGGGCGGGGCCGACGTTCGCGAGCAGCACCTGCCGGGCGCCGCCCAGATCGAGGGTCCGCTCCCCGCACACCAGGTGGTGGGGCCGTACCAGGACGTCCGCGGCCTCCGTCGCCGCCGCCTCGTCGAGCCCGTGCCGCACCGCGTCCGCCCGCAGCTCCTCCGCCCGTACCGTCTCCAGACCCACCGCCCCGAAGATCTCCGCGCCCGCGAACGCCGCGGCGCCGAACACATGGTCGAAGTGGGGGTGGGTGAGCGCGAGATGGGTCACACGACCGCCGGCCAGCTCCTCCGCCTCGGCCCGCAGCCGCGCCCCCTCCGCCACACTCGCCCCGGCGTCCACGAGCAGGGCCGAGCCCGCCCCGACGACCAGCCCCGCCGTGCAGTCCCAGCCCGGCAGCCGGCACCGCCCGACCCCGGCCGCGACCCGCTCCCACCCCAGCTCTTCCCAAGTCACCGTCATACCGCGACGCTAACGGTATGGCCGGCGGCACCCCTTGACCTTGCCCCGGGTGTACCCCACCGCCGTACACTGGCGGGGGAACGCTGGCACTCGAACGGGAAGAGTGCCAGGCGAGGAGCCCGGGGGACCGGTGCACGACGTCTGGAGGTGGGCGCGATGCTGAGCGAGCGAAGGCTTCAGGTGCTGCGCGCCATCGTCCAGGACTACGTGGGCACCGAGGAACCCGTGGGCTCCAAGGCGCTCACCGAGCGCCACAACCTCGGCGTCTCCCCGGCCACCGTCCGCAACGACATGGCGGCCCTGGAGGAGGAGGGGTACATCGCCCAGCCGCACACCAGCGCGGGGCGCATCCCCACCGACAAGGGCTACCGGCTGTTCGTCGACAAGCTGGCCGGCGTCAAACCGATGACCGCGCCGGAGCGGCGCGCCATCCAGAGCTTCCTCGACGGCGCCGTCGACCTCGACGACGTCGTGGCGCGCACGGTACGGCTGCTCGCCCAGCTCACCCGGCAGGTCGCCGTGGTGCAGTACCCCTCGCTGACCCGCTCCACCGTCCGCCATGTCGAGCTGCTGTCGCTCGCGCCGGCCCGGCTGATGCTGGTGCTGATCACGGACACCGGCCGGGTCGAGCAGCGGATGGTGGACTGCCCGGCGCCCTTCGGGGAAGCCTCGCTCGCGGATCTGCGGGCGCGGCTGAACAGCCGGATCGCGGGCCGCCGGTTCACCGATGTGCCGCGGCTGGTCGAGGACCTGCCGGAGGCCTTCGAGGCCGACGACCGCGGCACCGTCTCGACCGTGCTCTCCACCCTGCTGGAGACGCTCGTCGAGGAGAACGAGGAGCGGCTGATGATCGGCGGCACCGCCAATCTCACCCGCTTCGGACATGACTTCCCTCTCACCATCCGGCCCGTCCTGGAGGCCCTGGAGGAGCACGTCGTTCTCCTCAAACTCCTGGGCGAGGCGGGAGATTCGGGCATGACCGTACGCATCGGTCACGAGAACGCCTACGAGGGACTCAACTCCACTTCGGTGGTCTCGGTCGGCTACGGTTCGGGCATTGAGGCAGTCGCCAAACTCGGCGTGGTCGGACCGACCCGCATGGATTACCCGGGAACGATGGGAGCGGTACGAGCGGTGGCACGGTACGTCGGACAGATCCTGGCGGAGTCCTGAGTGGCCACGGACTACTACGCCGTTCTCGGCGTGCGCCGTGACGCGTCGCAGGATGAGATCAAGAAGGCATTCCGCCGGCTCGCCCGCGAGCTGCACCCGGACGTCAACCCGGATCCGAAGACCCAGGAGCGGTTCAAGGAGATCAACGCCGCCTACGAGGTGCTCTCGGACCCGCAGAAGAAGCAGGTCTACGACCTCGGCGGCGACCCCCTCTCGCAGGCGGGCGGCGGTGGCGCGGGCGGCTTCGGCGCCGGTGGCTTCGGCAACTTCTCGGACATCATGGACGCGTTCTTCGGAACGGCCTCCCAGCGCGGCCCGCGGTCGCGGACCCGGCGTGGCCAGGACGCGATGATCCGGCTGGAGGTGGACCTCGAGGAGGCCGCCTTCGGCACCACCAAGGACATCCAGGTCGACACCGCGATCGTCTGCGCCACGTGCAGCGGCGAGGGCGCGGCCCCCGGCACCACGGCGCAGACCTGCGACATGTGCCGCGGCCGCGGCGAGGTGTCCCAGGTGACCCGGTCCTTCCTCGGCCAGGTCATGACCTCCCGGCCCTGCCCCCAGTGCCAGGGCTTCGGCACCGTCGTCCCCACCCCGTGCCCGGAGTGCGCGGGCGACGGCCGGGTCCGCTCCCGCCGCACGCTCACGGTGAAGATCCCGGCCGGTGTCGACAACGGCACCCGGATCCAGCTCGCGGGCGAGGGCGAGGTCGGCCCCGGCGGCGGCCCCGCAGGCGACCTGTACGTGGAGATCCACGAACTGCCGCACGCGATGTTCCAGCGCCGCGGCGACGACCTGCACTGCACGGTCACCCTCCCGATGACGGCGGCGGCCCTCGGCACCAAGGTGCCGCTGGAGACGCTCGACGGTCTGGAGGAGGTCGACATCCGGCCCGGTACCCAGTCCGGCCAGTCGATCCCGCTGCACGGCCGGGGCGTCACGCATCTGCGCGGCGGGGGCCGCGGCGATCTGATCGTCCATGTCGAGGTGCAGACGCCGACCAAGCTCGACCCCGAGCAGGAGCGCCTGCTGCGGGAGCTGGCCAAGCTGCGCGGCGAGGAACGGCCCCTGGGCCAGTTCCAGCCCGGGCAGCAGGGTCTGTTCTCCCGGCTGAAGGACGCCTTCAACGGCCGCTGAGGCAACGGGCCGAAGGGCGCCCGCCACGGCGTCCGACGGCCCGGAAAGCGCCGTCATGGGGCGGCGCCGACCGCCGGGAAGACCCGATTCGGACTTGTTCGGAGGACGTGACAACATGCCGTCATGTCCTCCGCACTGACCGATCTCTTCCCGTATCCGATCGTGCAGGCCCCCATGGCGGGCGGTGTCTCGGTCCCGCAGCTCGCCGCCGCCGTGTCCGAGGCCGGCGGGCTCGGGTTCCTCGCCGCCGGGTACAAGACGGCCGACGGCATGTACCAGGAGATCAAGCAGATGCGGGGGCTCACCGGCCGCCCCTTCGGCGTGAACCTGTTCATGCCGCAGCCGGAACACGCGGAGAGCGGCGCGGTCGAGGTCTACGCCCATCAGCTCGCCGGCGAGGCCGCCTGGTACGAGACCGAACTCGGCGACCCGGACAGCGGCCGGGACGACGGCTACGACGCCAAGCTCGCGGTGCTCCTCGACGACCCGGTGCCGGTGGCGTCCTTCCACTTCGGCGTGCCCGGCGCGGAGGCGCTCGCCGCGCTGCGCCGGGCCGGGACGCTCACCCTGGTCACCGCCACCACCGCCGAGGAGGCCCTCGCCGCGGAGCGGGCCGGCGCGGACGCGGTGATCGTGCAGGGCCTGGAGGCCGGCGGCCACCAGGGCACCCACCGGGACGTCCCCGAGAACGACGGCTCCGGCATCGGACTGCTCGCCCTGATCGCCCAGGTCCGCGAGGCCGTGAGCCTGCCGCTGGTCGCCGCCGGAGGGCTGATGCGCGGCAGCCAGATCGCCGCGGTCCTCGCGGCCGGCGCGAGCGCGGCCCAACTGGGCACCGCGTTCCTCGCCACCCCCGAGTCGGGCGCCCACGCGGTCCACAAGCAGGCGCTCATCGACCCGCTGTACGTGCGCACCGAGCTGACCCGGGCCTTCTCGGGCCGTCCGGCCCGCGGTCTGGTCAACCGCTTCCTGCGCGAGCACGGCCCCTACGCCCCCGCCGCCTACCCCGAGGTGCACCACCTCACCGCGCCGCTGCGCAAGGCCGCCGCCAAGGCGGGCGATCCGCAGGGCATGGCGCTGTGGGCGGGACAGGGCCACCGGCTGGCCCGGGAGCTGCCGGCCGCGGAGCTGGTGGAGGTCCTGATGGCCGAACTCGCGGACGCGGAGACAGCGTTGTCCGGCCGCCTCGACGGAGGTGAGGGCCGATGACCGCGCCCGTCTTCGTTGTTGACGAACTCCCTTCCGGGGGCGTCGAGTTCGTGCTCGACGGCGCCGAGGGGCGGCACGCCGTGTCGGTGAAGCGGCTGCGGGCCGGCGAGGCGGTCGTCCTCACCGACGGAGCCGGGCGCTGGGCGCCGGGCGAGGTGCTCGCCGCCGAGGGCAAGGACCGTCTCGTGGTGGCCCTGGAGGACGTCGTCGAGGAGCCCGTCGAGACGCCCCGGATCACCGTCGTACAGGCCCTTCCCAAGGGCGACCGGGGCGAGTTGGCCGTCGAGACGATGACCGAGACCGGCGTCGACGCGATCGTGCCGTGGGCCGCCGCCCGCTGCATCACCCAGTGGAAGGGCGACCGCGGCCTCAAGGCCCTCGCCAAGTGGCGGGCCACCGCCCGCGAGGCGGGCAAGCAGTCCCGCCGGGTGCGGTTCCCCGAGGTCGCCGACGCCGCGAGCAGCCGTCAGGTCGCGGACCTGCTGGCGCGGGCCGACTTCGCCGCCGTCCTGCACGAGGACCGCGACTACGGCAGCGCGCCCCTCGCCACCGCCGAACTCCCCGCCGAGGGCGAGATCGTGCTCGTCGTCGGACCCGAAGGGGGCGTCTCGCCCGAGGAGTTGGCGCTCTTCGAGGCGGCCGGCGCACGCGCCTACCGGCTGGGCCGCAGCGTCCTGCGCACCTCCACCGCGGGCACCGCCGCCACCGCCCTCCTGCTGGGCCGCACGGGCCGCTGGTCCTGACGCCCGGACCCACAACTACGGGCGCGGGCAGGTGACTTCACTCTCCTGCCGACGCCTCGGCCACGGCGGCGATCAGCTCCCAGCCGTCCACCTCACCGCCGGACACCAGCAGCCCCCGCCGTCCGGCCTCGTCCACCAGGGCGCGGACGACGCCGGGTTCGTGGAGGTTGAGGTGGTGGTCGCGGTCGCCCACGCCGCCGGAGTGCGTGTACCCGCCGTCACCGGCGTACCGGCCGGGACCGGCGAGGAAGACGATCCGGGTGTGCACCCCGTCGCGGTTCAGACCGAGCACCTCCGCGCAGGGCCGCTCCCGGTCGCCGTGCCGGTGACGGACCCGCCACAGATAGCGGGTGTGCTCGTCCACGACGAGCGTGCGGATACGGCGGCTGTCACGCATGCCGGTCAGGCTAGGGCCTCTCTTTCGGATCTTGCCGGGGGTCGCGGGGTCTGGCACGCGCTCCCCCAGAGGGGGGACCCCCAGCGGCGTTGTCGTCGGTTGTCAACGCTCCGCGTTGCCGCCCTCCTCCGCCTTGCATCTGCACGCACCAGACCCCGCTCGGGCCCGCCGAGACGCACCGTCGTTCGAGGCCGGCCAGATCCGAAAGAAAGGCCCTAGGCCGCCGAACGGCCGCCTGGCGCGGCAATTTCGGGCGCCCCCCGGGGCCGTCGGTGGGGTGAGGGGCGGGACAGGTGTGCGTGCCGGGAGTGGCCGTATGCGCCCTATCGCGACCGGCGGGACGGTGGCAGGCTGCCCCGCATGGGGTCATCACCGTGGATCCGGCCGCGTCTGGCCGGGGTGGGCGTGCTCGCGGCCCTGGCCGTGGGCGGTCTGACGGCGTGCGAGCCCGGCGGGCTGAGCACCATGTCGGTGGCGTACACCACCGACGAGGCCGCGACCGCCGAGATCGAGCGCCGGGACGTGGACGTGCGCTGGCTGACCTGCACCGGCAAGTACGACGGGGACGCCGGGACCGAACGGATCGCCGCGGTCGACTGCACCGGCGAGACCGGCGACGGGCGGGACATCACCGTCACCGGCAAGGTCACCCGGGCCGTCAACGGCGCCTGTGTGCGCGGCGATCTGCGGGCGGACGTCGGCAAGAAGCAGATCTTCCGGGTCTCCGGGCTCGGCGACTGCGCGTCCGCGACCCCCTCGCCGGTCGACCCGCCCGACACCGGCGGCTCCGGCGGCAGCGGTGGATCCGGGGCGCGGCCCACCGTCACCGTGACGGTCACCGAGACGGTGTGGTGCAGGGCCGGCAAGGCCGGGTGCGGGCCGGTCGAAGGGAAGTGAGCGGCGCGGGAGAGGAAGCGAGCGGGTCGGGAGGGGAAGTGAGCAGTGCAAAAGGAGTGAAAGAGAACTGATCAAAACCCCTGACCTGCGGTCCCTCCGGTGCCTAAAGTGATCGGGTGACCCAGTCCGCGACGCCCGCCTCATACCTCAGATTCCCGCATCCGCACGGCGAGTTGGTGGCCTTCGCCGCCGAGGACGACGTGTGGCTGGCGCCCCTTGACGGGGGACGCGCCTGGCGGGTCAGCGCCGACAACATGCCGGTCTCCCATCCCCGGATCTCACCCGACGGCACCACCGTCGCCTGGACCTCCACCCGCGACGGCGCCGCCGAGGTGTACATTGCCCCGGTCGACGGCGGACCCTCCACCCGGCTCACCCACTCGGGCGCCGCCGGCACCCGGGTGCGCGGCTGGACCCCCGACGGCGAGGTCCTCGCCCTGAGCGCCCACGACCGGCCGAGCCCGCGCCACACCTGGGCCCGCGCCGTCCCGCTCGACGGCGGACCGGCCACCACCCTGCCGTACGGCCCGGTCGGCGCCGTCGCCCACGGCCCGCACACCGTGCTGCTGTCCGCGACGATGAGCCGCGAGGCCGCCCACTGGAAGCGCTACCGCGGCGGCACCGCCGGCAAGCTATGGATCGACCGCGAGGGCGACGGCCAGTTCACCCGGCTCCACGACGGCCTCGACGGCAACATCGAGTACCCGGTGTGGGTGGGCGAGCGGATCGCCTTCCTCTCCGACCACGAGGGCACCGGCGCCCTCTACTCCTCCCTCGCCGACGGCTCCGACCTGCGCCGCCACACCCCGCTCGACGAGTTCTACGCCCGCCAGGCCGCCGGCGACGGCACCCGGATCGCGTACGCCCGCGCGGGCGAGCTCTGGATCCTGGACGACCTCGACGGCGCCGAGCCCCGCCGGCTCGACGTCCGCCTCGGCGGCCAGCGCACCGACCGCAGGCCCCGCCCCGTCGCCCCCGCCCGCTGGCTCGGCGGGGCCGCCCCGGACCACACCGCCCGCGGCAGCGCCGTCGAGGTGCGCGGCGCCGTCCACTGGATCACCCACCGCTCCGGGCCCGCCCGCGCCCTCGCCGCCGAGCCCGGCGTGCGGGCCCGGCTGCCGCGCACCTTCCGCACGGAGGGCGAGGAGTGGGTGGTGTGGGTGACGGACGCCGAGGGCGAGGACGCCCTGGAGTTCGCCCCGGCCACCGGGACGGCCCCGGGCGCGAGCCCGCGCCGGCTCGCCGCCGGCCGGCTCGGCCGGGTCCTGGAACTGGCCATGGCACCCGACGGCAGCCGGGCCGCCGTCGCCGCCCACGACGGCCGGCTGCTGCTCGTGGAACGCGAGAGCGGCGAGGTCCGCGAGGTCGACCGCAGCCCCGACGGCGAGGTCTCCGACCTGGTGTTCTCGCCCGACTCGGCCTGGCTCGCCTGGTCGCACCCCGGGCCGCGCCCGCTCGCCCAGCTCAGACTGGCCAACGTCACCGATCTGTCGGTCACCGAGGCCACCCCGCTGCGCTTCCGCGACTACGCGCCCGCCTTCACCCTCGACGGCAGGCACCTGGCGTTCCTGTCCACCCGCGCCTTCGACCCGGTCTACGACGAGCACGCCTTCGACCTCTCCTTCATCGAGGGCGCCCGCCCGCATCTGATCACCCTGGCCGCCACCACGCCCTCGCCGTTCGGACCGCAGCGGCACGGCCGCCCCTTCGAGGCGCCCGACAAGGACGAGACGCCCGACAGCGAGGGCACCCCCGCCACCCGGATCGACCTCGACGGCCTCGCCGACCGGATCGTGCCCTTCCCCGTCGAGGCCGGCCGCTACTCCTCCCTCGCCGCCGCCAAGGACGGCGTGCTGTGGCTGCGGCACCCGGTGCGCGGGGTGCTCGGCGCCTCCCGCGCCACCCCCGACGACCCCGATCCGAACACCGAGCTGGAGCGCTTCGACCTCGCCCAGCAGCGCCTGGACCATCTGGCCGCCGACGCCGACGGATTCGAGGTCAGCGGCGACGGCAAACGCCTGCTGCTGTGGACCGACGGCAAGCTGAAGGTCGTCCCCAGCGACCGGCGCGCCTCCGGCGACGAGGACAGCGACGGCAACATCACCGTCGACCTCACCCGGATCCGGCAGCGCGTCGACCCGGCCGCCGAGTGGCGGCAGATGTACGACGAGAACGGCCGCATCATGCGGGACAACTACTGGCGGGCCGACCTCGGCGGCGTCGACTGGGACGCCGTCCTCGACCGCTACCGTCCGCTCCTGGACAAGGTCGCCACCCATGACGACCTGGTGGACCTCCTGTGGGAGGTGCACGGCGAACTGGGCACCTCGCACGCCTACGTCATCCCGCGCGGCGGCCACGGCGGCGGCGCCGGGCAGGGGCTGCTGGGCGCCGACATCTCCCGTCACGAGGACGGCGGCTGGCGCATCGACCGGATCCTGCCCTCGGAGACCTCCGACCCCGACGCCCGCTCCCCGCTCGCCGCCCCCGGCGTCGCGGTGCGCGCCGGGGACGCGATCACCGCCGTCGCCGGACATCCGGTGGACCCGGTCACCGGTCCCGGACCGCTGCTGGTCGGTACGGCGGGCAAGCCGGTGGAGCTGACCGTCTCGCCGTCCGGCGGCGGCGAGCCCCGGCACACCGTCGTCGTCCCGGTCGCCGACGAGGAGGCGCTGCGCTACCACGCGTGGGTCGCCGACCGGCGGGCGTACGTCCACCAGGCGTCCGGCGGCCGGCTCGGCTATCTGCACGTGCCCGACATGCAGGCGCCCGGCTGGGCCCAGATCCACCGGGACCTGCGGATCGAGGTGGCCCGCGAGGGTCTCGTGGTCGACGTGCGGGAGAACCGGGGCGGGCACACCTCGCAGTTGGTGGTGGAGAAGCTGGCCCGCCGGATCGTCGGCTGGGACGTGCCGCGCGGCGTGCGGCCCTCCAGCTACCCGGAGGACGCGCCCCGGGGGCCGGTCGTCGCCGTCGCCAACGAGTTCTCCGGCTCCGACGGGGACATCGTCAACGCGGCGATCAAGGCGCTCGGCATCGGACCGGTGGTCGGCACCCGCACCTGGGGCGGCACCATCGGCATCGACAGCCGCTACCGGCTGGTCGACGGCACGCTCGTCACCCAGCCCAAGTACGCGATCTGGCTGGAGGGTTACGGCTGGGGCGTGGAGAACCACGGCGTCGACCCCGACGTCGAGGTCGTCTGCCGCCCCCAGGACCACGCGGCGGACCGTGACGTCCAGCTCGACGCGGCGATCTCACTGGCCCTGACCGCCCTGGAGTCGACACCGGCGAAGACCCCACCCACCGCTCCGTGACCCGCTCGCTACGATGCCCGCAAGAGATCACCGCTGTGGAGGAGGCCGTATGGCAGGCGAGCCGCAGGACGACTGTCTGTTCTGCAAGATCGTCGGGGGGCATGTCCCGGCGACGATCGTGCGGGAGACCGAGACGACCGTGGCGTTCCGGGACATCAACCCCCAGGCGCCCACGCACGTCCTGGTGATCCCGAAGGCGCACTACGAGAACGCCGCCGCGCTCGCCGCCGCCGAACCCGCGCTCGCCGCGGACGTGCTGCGCGAGGCCCAGGCCGTCGCCGACGAGGAGAAGCTGGAGAGCTACCGGACGGTCTTCAACACCGGCAGCGGCGCCGGCCAGACCGTCTGGCACGCCCACGCGCACGTCCTCGGGGGCCGCGGCCTCCAGTGGCCCCCCGGGTGAGGTGACGTGTCCGTACGCGAACTGGTGGTCCTCGGCACCGCCAGCCAGGTCCCGACCCGGCACCGCAACCACAACGGCTATCTGCTGCGCTGGGACGGCGAGGGCCTCCTCTTCGACCCGGGCGAGGGCACCCAGCGCCAGATGCTGCGGGCCGGGGTCGCCGCGCACGATCTGCACCGGATCTGTGTCACGCACTTCCACGGCGACCACTCCCTCGGCCTGGCCGGGGTGATCCAGCGGATCAACCTCGACCAGGTCCCGCACCCGGTCACCGCCCACTACCCGCGCTCCGGGCAGCGGTTCTTCGAGCGGCTGCGGTACTCCACCGCCTACCGCGAGACCGTCGGCGTCACCGAGGCCCCGGTCGACGCGGACGGCATCCTCGCCACCACGCCGTCGTACACCCTCGAAGCCCGGCTGCTCTCGCACCCCGTCGAGTCATACGGCTACCGGGTCGTCGAGCCCGACGGGCGGCGCATGCTGCCCGAGCGGCTCGCCGCGCACGGCATCCGGGGCGCCGACGTCGGCCGTATCCAGCGCGAAGGCGTCCTGGACGGCGTCTCGCTGGACGACGTCAGCGAGACGCGGCGCGGACAGCGGTTCGCGTTCGTCATGGACACCCGGCTGTGCGACGGCGTGCACGCGCTGGCCGAGGGCGCCGATCTGCTCGTCATCGAGTCGACCTTCCTCGACGAGGACGAGCGGCTCGCCGTCGACCACGGGCATCTGACGGCCGGACAGGCGGCGCGCGCCGCCCGGGACGCCGGGGTGCGCCACCTCGTCCTCACCCACTTCAGCCAGCGCTACACCGAGCCCGAGGAGTTCGAGCGGCAGGCACGGGCCGCCGGATTCGAGGGCGAGCTGACCGTGGCCCATGATCTGCAACGGGTGCCGATGCCGAAACGACGGTAAAACGGGCGTACGATTCTTTGATGCCCCTCCCCAAAGCCGAACTGCACCTGCATATCGAAGGCACCCTGGAGCCGGAGCTGGCTTTCGAGCTGGCCGCCCGCAACGGGGTGGCACTGCCCTACGCCGACACCGAGGCGCTCCGCGAGGCGTACCGGTTCGAGGACCTCCAGTCCTTTCTGAACCTGTACTACGAGCTGATGGCGGTGCTGCGCACCGAGCAGGACTTCGAGGACCTCGCGGACGCCTATCTGGCGCGCGCGGCCGCGCAGGGCGTCCGGCACGCGGAGATCTTCTTCGACCCGCAGGCCCATCTCGCCCGCGGGATCTCCATGGGCACGGTCGTGGAGGGGCTGTGGCGCGCGCTGGGCCGCAGCGAGACCTCCCACGGCGTCTCGACCCGGCTCATCCTGTGCTTCCTGCGCGACGAGTCCGCCGAGTCGGCCCTGGAGACCCTGGCGGCGGCCGAGCCCCACCTCGACCGGATCACCGGGGTGGGACTGGACTCCGCCGAGGTCGGGCATCCCCCGGCGAAGTTCCGCGAGGTCTACGAGGCGGCCGCCGCGCTCGGTCTGCGGCGTGTGGCGCACGCGGGGGAGGAGGGGCCGCCGGAGTACATCACCGAGGCCCTGGACGTCCTCGGCGTCGAGCGCGTCGACCACGGACTGCGGTGCGTGGAGGACCCGGCGCTGGTCGAGCGGCTGGTGCGGGAGCGGATCCCGCTGACGCTGTGCCCGCTGTCCAACGTCCGGCTGCGCACCGTCGACACCCTCGCCGACCACCCGCTGCCGGCCATGCTCGACGCCGGGCTGCTGTGCACGCTCAACTCCGACGACCCGGCCTACTTCGGCGGCTACGCGGGCGACACCTTCGACGCCGTACACGCCACCCTCGGCCTGGACGAGGACCGGCTGCGCGAGCTGGCCCGCAACTCCTTCCTCGCCTCCTTCCTGGAGGACGACGAGGAGCGGCGGGCCCGGTATCTCGCCGAGGTGGACGCCTACGTCTTCTGAGCCGTCGCCGCCGGTCAGCCCTGGTGGATGCGGTCCACCAGGATGTCGATGACGAGCGGGGTGCGCGGCCCGAAGCTCAGCAGTACGCCGTCCTCCAGGTCGACGACCCTGCGGTTCATGCCCGCCGGGGTCTGCGCGATGCCGGGGACCTTGAGGAGGCCGTCGAGTCCGCCGACCGACTCCAGGCCCTTGGTCATCATCAGGATGACGTCCGGCTGCGCCGCGGCCAGCGCCTCGGTGGTGATCGGGGTGAAGGGCCGGTCCAGGCCCGCGTCCGTGCCGGCGTCGACCGCGCCCGCCGCCTCCAGCAGCGAGTCGGCGCCCGAGCCCTTGCCGCCGATCAGATAGACGGCCGCGCTGCCGCGCATGTAGAGGAAGGCCACCTTCGGCCTGCTCCCGGCGGGCACCGCGGCGCGGGCGGCGGCGAGTTCGGTGCTCATGCGCGCGTTGAGCGCCTTCCCGGCCGCCGGGACGCCGAGCGCCTCGGCGATCCGGGTGGTGCGGGTGGTGACGTCGGCGAGCTTGGTCGCCGGGTCGAGGACGACGACGGGGACACCGGCGTCCCGGATCTGGTCGACGGCCTCCTTGGGGCCGGTGTCCGTGTCGGCGAGCACCACCGTCGGCCGCAGCGACAGCACGTTCTCCGCGCTCACGTCGTGCGCCTTGGTGACCTGGGGGAGCTTCTTCGCCTCCTCGAAGGTGGCGGTGATGTCCCGGCCCACGACCCGGTCACCGAGCCCGAGCGTGAACACGATCTCCGCGACGCCGCCGTTGAGCGGCAGGATGCGCGAGGCGTCCGTCACCGTCACCTTCCGGCCGTCGGAGGAGTCGACGGTCACCGGCAACTCCGGTACGGGCGCCTTGCCTTCGAGCGGGACGAGGGTGTTCGCGGCGAGCTGTTTCCCGGCGGCGGCCGCGCGGGCGCTCGCGGACGTCGGGGTCGCCCCGGCGCCTTCCTGACCCTTGGTGGAGCCGCCGGCGCAGGCCCCGGTCAGCAGGGCGAGCGCAAGCCCGAGGACGGCGAGGCCCCTCCTCGGTCCACGCCCTGACGGCCGGCCCTTCCGGGATGCGCGCATGGCTCGTTCCTTTCCTCTCGGCTGGCACACGATTGAATATTAGTTTAGGTTAGGCTTCCCTTAGTGTCGCGTGGTGGGGGTTGTCCATGAAGAGGCCAAGTGGCCTGCGCGGTAACGGAGTTGCCTGTCTTCTCGCAGTCGCCTCGGCGTCCGCCCTGCTGCTCCCGGCGGCCTCGCCGGCGGTGGCCGCGGGCGGTTCGGCGACCGGCCCCGAGGGTCAGAAACTCTCCGTCTCCGCCTCGTCCGGTCTCGACCCCGCCGGCCAGTCGGTCACCGTGACCGGCTCCGGCTACAACACGGAGAAGGGCATCTACGTCGCCTTCTGCGTGGACAACGGCGCCGGGAAGACGCCCACGCCCTGTGTCGGCGGCGTCGACATGTCCGGCGAGTCCGGCGCCTCCGCCTGGATCTCCTCCAACCCGCCCTCCTACGGCAAGGGGCTGGCCAAGCCCTACGGCGGCAGCGCCCACAAGGGCACCTTCAGCGTGAAACTCACCGTGCGCGCCAAGGACGCCAACACCGACTGCACCGCGTCCGGGGTGACCTGCGCCGTCATCACCCGCAACGACCACACCCGGGGTGGCGACCAGAGCCAGACGGTGCGCATCCCGGTGACCTTCGCGTCGGGCGGCGCCTCGACGGGGGCCGGTACGGGCGGGTCCGGTGCCTCGGCGACTCCGGGCGCGAGCACGACGGCGCCGGCGACCGCGACCGGCGGCACCGGCGCCACCCCGTCCTCCGGCACGACCGACGGTTCCATGGCGATCACCGGCTCCGGCCTCGCGCTGCCCGTCGGACTCACCGCCGCCGGACTGGTGGCGGCGGGCACGGGCGCCTGGTTCTGGGCGCGCCGCCGCAGGACCGGATCCGCCGGGGCTTCGCGCACGAGCTGAGGCGGCCGCCTCCGACATCGACACCGGCGCGGACCGGCTGCTTCGCCGTGCGCCGACGCAACCTCACCTTCCAGAGGGAGAACTGAACATGGTGAAGAGACCCGGCGCCGTCGCCCTGGTGGCCGGTGCCCTGTTCGCGCTGAGTGCCCCGACCGCGGTGGCCGGCGAGGAGCCGTCCGAGGCGGTCTCCGGGGGCCGTGCGGACTGGACTCCGGCCGCCGGTGGCGTCTCGTTCGACGTCATGGCACCTGCCGTACCGACCGCGTCCGGCGGGGGCTCCTTCCCCGCTCTCGGCGGGACCGCCGATCCGCGGACCGGCGCCGCCGAGGTGACGTTGGGCGGTGTCGCCCGGCTCGGCGATCCGGGGCGGGCGCCGCTGGTGCTCGCCGGGCTGCGGCTGCGGCTGACCGGTGAGGAGGGCGCGCTGTACGCCCGTACGGTCGTCGACGGGCGGGCCCGGGAACTGGCCCTGGCCGAGGTGGCCGAGGTGGCGGAGGTGAAACCCGCCGTACGGGCCACCGGGGTCACCTGGAGCGGACTGCGGGCCTCGCTCACCGAGGAGGGCGCGGCGCTGCTGTCCGACTGGAGCGGGGGCGGGTTCACGGCCGGGGACGCGTTCGGCGCGTTCGACGTGACGGTGGGGACGGAGCGGGGGGAATCCCCCGTGCCTCAGGCGTCGCCGAGTGTCGAGGCCGAGGAACCGTCGCCCGCTTCCGCGGCGCCGGACCCCGCCGAGGACGAAGGGGGCGGACCCGCCGCCGTCGTCGCCCGGCCCGCCCTCGCCGCGGGTGCCGAACAGACCGTCACCGGTGCGGGGTTCGCGCCCGGTGCCGTTGTGCTCGTCGCGATCGACGGCGACACCCGGTACCAGGCGGTGGCGGACGCGGAGGGCCGGTTCGCGCGGGCCTTCCCGGTGTACGCCAACGCCGCCGAGGGCGAACACACCGTTGTCCTGACCGCCGTCGGAGGTGAGCAGGCCGTCGCCGAGGTCGCGTTCTCGGTCACCGCTGCCCCGAACTCTCCTGCGTCCTAGGTGAGTTGGGGTTTTTGCACTCCGTTGACAAACGACCCGCATTCGTACTTAGGTTTGCCTTACCTAAGTTCGAACTGGCGAAGTTCGGACCCCACGACCGGAAAGGTCTCGTCATGAGAGTCCCCACCCCCCGCACCGCCGCCCGTGCCGCCCTCGCCGTCGCCGCCTCCGCCGCGCTGACCGTGGGCCTGGCCGGCTCCGCCTCCGCGGCCACCGCGACCCGCACGATCACCGACGGCGGCACCACCTACAACCTGTCGCTCACCGCCCCCGACACCGCCTCCGCGTCGGGCCAGGTCATCACCGTCACCGGCTCCGGATACAACAGCAGCCAGGGCATCTACGTGGGCCTGTGCGTGGTCGACGGCGTGCCGGGCGCCAACAAGCCGACCCCGTGTCTCGGCGGCCAGGACGAGAGCGGCTCCACCGGCGCCTCGCACTGGGTCAACAACGTCTTCGGCGGTCTGTTCGCCAACAGCTCCACCTTCGGCAGCGGCGGCACCTTCAGCGCCCAGATCTACGTCAAGGCCACCCTCGACGACGGCCGGGTCTGCGGCGAGGACGTGACCTGCGCGATCGTGACCCGCGCCGACCACTTCGACACCAACGACCGCAAGTACGACGTGCACGCCCCCATCACCTTCCAGTGACGGTCGGCGCAACGACCTTGCAGTGACGGCCTGTTGAACTCCGGCCGGGCCGGACCTCGCGCGGCGGGGTCCGGCCCCCTCGGCGTTCGGCGGCGCGTCGCGCGCACGCGAGAAGTGAGGAACACTCCCATGCAGCACAGACGCCCGGCGGCGCTGCTCGGCGCCGCCGCCCTGGTGGCCGCCGCGGTCACGGCCGTCACGGTGGGTCCGGTCGCGCAGGCCGCCGACACGCCGAGGACCGCCCTCGGCGCGCACGGCCAGAAGCTCACCGTCTCCGCCTCGGCGAACCTCGACCCGGCCGGCGAGACCCTCCGGGTCACCGGCGAGGGGTACGACGTCACCAAGGGCGTCTATGTCGCCCTCTGCAAGGACAACGGAGACAACCGCATCCCCACGCCCTGCCTCGGCGGCGCCGACCAGACCGGCGGCAGCGGCGCCTCGAAGTGGATCGTCCCGGAGGGTTCCGCGGAGGCGCCCGCGGGCGTCGCCGAGGTCTGGGGCCCCGGCGGCACCTTCGACGTCGAACTGGACGTCAAGGCGAAGGACAACGGCCTGGACTGCACCGAGGTCGCCTGCTCGGTCGTCACCCGCGTCGACCACAACGGCACCGGCGACCGCTCCCAGGACGTCCGCATCCCCGTCGCCTTCGAGGGCCAGGAGCCCGGGGGCGGGGACGGCGGCGAGGGCGAGGAGGTCCCGCCGGGCACCGTCAGCTATGTCCGCTCGGCCGAGTTCACCGCCGCCGGCATGCCGCTGTCCCTGCTGCTGCACCCCGACTCGGGCCGCCTGTACGTCGGTTCGGGCAACACGGTCGACACCGGGTCCGTCAACGAGTCCGGCCTGTACGTCCTCGACCCCGCCGACGGCAAGGTGCTCTCCTACATTCCGCAGGCACCCGGCACCACCGGCGCCCTCGCCCAGCGGGTCGTCCAGCGGCTCGTCAAGGCGCTGCCCGGCGACGGTGTCGTCTTCCAGTACCCGGTGCGCGGCATCGGCGTCGCGAAGACCGGCGACTCCGCCGCGACCGGCGTCTGGCCGGCCGGGGGCACCATCACCGGCACCGGACCCGGCACCACCGACGGCAGCGTGCTGATCGCCCAGGGGGCGGTCGTCTCCGAGGTCGAGTACGCCACCGGGAAGGTCCTCCGCACGGTCACCCTGCCGAGCAGCGGCGGCCACCTCGGCGTGGACCCGGCCCGCCGTCTGGCCTGGGTCTCCGACACCGTGAACGGCAAGCTGTTCCGGGTGAGCACCGCCGGGGACACCGCCCTCGACCTCACCGCCACCCTCGACCTGCCCCAGGGGCAGTCGTACGTCACCGCCGTCGACCCGGCGACCGGCAACGTCTGGGCGGGGTCCGGCTATTCGGTGTTCGTCTTCGACAAGGACGGCGAGCCGCTGGCGGAGCTGAAGGGCACCGACATGCCCACCGCGATCGCCTTCGACGCCGGCACGCACCAGGCGTTCGTGCTGCGCGAGGACTACGGCAACGAGGAGGACGGCGCGGACCAGAAGGGCCTCCTCGAGGTGTACGACAGCGGCACGTTCCGGCCGGCGGCCACCCCGGCCGCGCTGCCCGGCAACCGCGTCAACGCCTACGCGGGCCTCGCGGTCGTCCCGGGCGGCGGCACGGTCTATCTGACCGACGGCGCCGAGAGCAAGGTCCTCGCCTACGAGCGCCGGGTCTCCCCGAAGGTCACCCAGACCCCCACCGACCGCACGGTGTTCGCGGGCGACCAGGTCACGTTCGTCGCGGCGGCCGAGGGCACCCCGACACCGACCCTGAAGTGGGAGGTCAGCCCCGACGGCGGCCAGACCTGGACCACGGTGGCGGGTGCGACGGGCAACACGTACTCCTTCACCGCGCGCGCCGCGCACGACGGTTACCGCTACCGCGTCGCCTTCACCAACACCTCCGGCACGACCCGCACGGCGGAGTTCACGCTCACGGTGAAGGAGGCCGGGAACGGCGACGGCGGCACCGGCGGAGGTGACGGAGACGGCGACGAGAAGCCGTCCGGCACCAGGACCGTCACCGGCTCCCAGGGCCAGAAGCTCACCGTCACCCCGGTCAACAACCTCGCCACCGAGGACCAGGTCCTGAAGATCACCGGGTCCGGCTACGACGAGAAGAAGGGCATCTACGTGGCCCTGTGCGTCGACAACGGCCCCGGCCAACTGCCCACTCCCTGCGTCGGCGGCGTCGACATGACCGGTTCCTCGCACAGTTCGGCGTGGATCTCCTCCAACCCGCCCGACTACGGCGAGGAGTTGGCGACCCCGTACGGCGCGGGCGGCAGCTTCTCGGTCGAGCTGACCGTGGACGCCAAGGACGAGTTCACGGACTGCTTCAAGCAGACCTGCGTCCTGGCCACCCGCGCCGACCACACCTTGTCCGGCGACCGCTCCCAGGACGTGAAGGTCCCGGTCAGCTTCGTGGGCCAGCCCCCGGTGGACACGGACGACGGCGGCACGACGGGCGGCTCCACGGGCGGTTCGACGGGCGGCGGTTCGACGGGCGGAACGGACGGCGGCACCACCGGCGGCGGCTCGTCGGGCGGCACGACCGGTTCCACCGGCGGAACAGGCAGCGCGGGCGGCACCGGGGGTACGACGACCACCGGCTCCTCCGGCAGCCTCGCCTCCACCGGTGCCACCGTCGGCACGGTCGCGGGCCTGGCGCTCCTCCTCGCGGCGGGCGGCTGGTACGTCCGCCGCCGGGCGCTCACCGCCCGGTAGGACGTCCGGCTCCGGCTCCACTCCACCGACCCCCACGCGGCTCCCGCGTGGGGGTCTCGCCGTTGGCCCGTCCTTGACGACCCGTGTTCATGTATCTAACCTTCATTCTCATACATGGATGACGTCCGGAGGGGGAGACAGCGTGGGCCTCGACACCGACACGGTCCGGCGGCTGCGGGAGGGCATGGCGCGAGGCGTCCTCTCCTTCCCGCTCACCAGCTTCCGCGCGGACGGCTCGCTCGACCCCGACGGCTTCCGCGCCCACCTCGCCGGACGGCTCGCCGCCGCACCCGGCGCCGTCTTCCCCGCCTGCGGCACAGGCGAGTTCTTCTCCCTCGACGAGGACGAGTACCGCCGGGTCGTACGGATCACCGTCGAGGAGACCGCCGGCCGCGTCCCCGTCGTCGCCGGCACCGGCTACGGCTGGGCCCAGGCCCTGCGCTTCGCCCGGATCGCCGAGGAGGAGGGCGCCGACGCCCTGCTCGTCCTGCCGCACTACCTCGTCGCCGCCCCGCAGGACGGTCTCGTCGCCCAACTGGAGCGGATCGCGTCCGGCACCCGGCTGCCGCTCGTCGCCTACCAGCGCGGCCAGGTCGCCTTCACCCCCGGCTCGCTGCGGCGCATCGCCGCCCTGCCCGGTGTGATCGGCCTCAAGGACGGCCACAGCGACCTGGACCGCCTCCAGCGCCTCACCCTGGCCGCCCCCGAGGGCTTCCTCTTCTTCAACGGCGCCGCCACCGCCGAGATCCAGGCCCGCGCCTACGCCGCCGTCGGCGTCCCCGCCTACTCCTCGGCCGTGCACGCCTTCGCCCCCGAGATCGCCGACGCCTTCTTCACCGCCCTGACCTCGGACGACCGGGGCACGACCGACAAACTCCTGCGCGACTTCTACGTCCCGTTCGTGGAACTGCGCGACCGGGTGCCGGGGTACTCGGTGTCCCTGGTGAAGGCCGCAGCCCGGCTGCGCGGCGCCCCCGTCGGCCCGGTCCGCGCCCCGCTCACCGACCCCACCGCCGCCGACCTCGCCGAGCTGAGGACCCTGCTCACCGCCGGACTCGACCTCGTAGGAGCCACCCTGTGACCGCCGCGCATCTGACCGCCGCGCACCTGACCGTCGCCGAGGTCCGGCTGACTCCGATCCTGGTCGCCGACCCGCCGCTGCTCAACACCCAGGGCGTGCACCAGCCGTACACCCCCCGGCTGATCGTCGAAGTGGTCACCGCCGACGGCACCACGGGCGTCGGCGAGACCTACGGCGACACCAAGTACCTCGAACTGGCACGGCCGTTCGCGGAACGCCTGAAAGGCCGTCAAGTCAGCGACCTGAACGGGCTGTTCACCCTCGCCGACGAACTCGCCGTCGACCGCTCCCGGATCTCCGGACAGGTCGACGTGGGCGGACTGCGCGGCGTCCAGACCGCCGACAAGCTGCGGCTGTCCGTCGTCTCCGCCTTCGAGGTCGCCTGCCTCGACGCCTTCGGCAAGGCGCTCGGACTGCCCGTGCACGCGCTGCTCGGCGGCAAGGTCCGCGACAGCGTCGAGTACAGCGCCTACTTGTTCTACAAGTGGGCCGCCCACCCCGACGGCGTGCCGGGCGAGCCGGACGACTGGGGCGCCGCCCTCGACCCGGCCGGGATCGTCGCCCAGGCCCGCCGCTTCACCGAGCGCCACGGCTTCACCTCCTTCAAGCTCAAGGGCGGTGTGTTCCCGCCCGATCAGGAGATCGCCGCCGTCCGCGCCCTCGCCGCCGCCTTCCCCGGACACCCGCTGCGGCTCGACCCCAACGGCGCCTGGAGCGTGGCGACTTCACTCGCCGTCGCCAAGGAACTCGGGGACGTCCTCGAATACCTGGAGGACCCCGCGCTCGGCACCCCCGCCATGGCCGAGGTCGCCGCCGGGACCGACGTACCGCTCGCCACCAACATGTGCGTGACGACCTTCGCCGAGATCCCGGAAGCCTTCACCCGGGGCGCCGTCCAGGTCGTCCTCTCCGACCACCACTACTGGGGCGGACTGCGCAACACCCGCCAACTGGCCGCCGTCTGCGCCACGTTCGGCGTCGACGTGTCCATGCACTCCAACACCCACCTCGGCATCAGCCTCGCCGCGATGACCCAGGTCGCCGCCACCGTCCCGGGCCTGCGCCACGCCTGCGACTCCCACTACCCCTGGCAGTCGGAGGACGTGCTGACCGAGCGGATCGCCTTCGAGGACGGCCGGGTGACCGTCTCCGACACCCCCGGCCTCGGCGTCGAGCTGGACCGGGAGCGACTGGACCGGCTGCACCGGCGCTGGCTCGACGACGACGGCACCCTGCGCGACCGCGACGACACGGCGGCGATGCGCGTCGCCGACCCGGACTGGGTGACGCCGGCGGTCCCGCGCTGGTAGCGGTCGCGCGGCCTTCTCCCCCTCCCTTCCGGCACACGGGTGGTTCACACGGGACGCACGGCCCGTTGTCGGTGGCGTGGTGCACACTGGCCAGAACCGCACCATGTCAGGGAGCGCCTCGTGACCGCGTCCACCGCGCCCATCGCGTCCGCCGGAGGGGAACCGCCCACCGGTGAGGGACCTCACCGCCGGATCCGCCGCGCCGCCGGGGTCGACCCCCTGGCCGGATTGCGCACCCCCGACGACCCGCCGTGGGACGTCTACCTCACCGGCACCGTCTTCCTCGACATCGTCTTCACCGGTCTCGACTCCGCCCCGGTGCGCGGCACCGAGTCCTGGGCGCGCGGCATGGGATCCAGCCCCGGCGGGGTCGCCAACATGGCCACCGCCCTGGCCCGCCTCGGCCTGCGCACCTCCCTCGCGGCCGCGTTCGGCGACGACCACTACGGCGAGTACTGCTGGGACGCCCTCGAACAGGGCGAGGGCATCGACCTGTCGACCTCCCGCACGGTCCCCGGCTGGCACTCCCCGGTCACCGTCTCCATGGCCTACGAGGGCGAGCGCACCATGGTCTCGCACGGCCACGAACCGCCCCCCGAGGAGCCCGCCCCCGCCTGTCCGCCGCCCGCCCGCGCCGCCGTGGCCGCCCTCGCGCCCGGCCGCACGGACCCGTGGATCGCCCAGGCCGCGAGCCGCGGCACCCGTGTCTTCGCCGACGTCGGCTGGGACGACACCGGCGCCTGGGACCTGGCGGGGCTCACCGACCTCGCGCACTGCGAGGCGTTCCTGCCGAACGCGCAGGAGGCCATGCGCTACACCGGCACCGACAATCCGCGCGCCGCCGCCCACGCCCTCACCGACCACGTACCGCTCGCGGTCGTCACCCTCGGCGCGGACGGCGCCTACGCCGTGGACGGCCGCACCGGCGAGACCGCCGAGGTCCCGGCGATCGCCGTCGAGGCTTTGGACCCCACCGGCGCGGGGGACGTCTTCGTGGCCGGTTTCGTCACCGGCACCCTGGCCGGCTGGCCGCTCGCCGACCGGCTCGCCTTCGCCGGGCTCACCGCCGCGCTCTCCGTCCAGGAGTTCGGCGGGTCCCTCTCCGCGCCCGGCTGGTCCGAGATCGCCGCCTGGTGGCGCAAGGTCCAGTCGGTCGAGGGCCAGGACCCCGAGGCCCTGCGCCGGTACGCGTTCCTCGACGGCCGGGTCCCGCCCGAGGAGACCAGCGCCTGGCCCCTGCGCCGCGCGGTCCCCACGATCGGTTTCCGCCGCTCGGCGTAGCCGAGGGGCTGCTGAGACCCCCGAGAAAAGCCCTACGGCGTTGTCAGCCCCCTGGCGTACCCTGGAACACGCCAGGCCGCCCTCGTGGCAGGCGAGTCGCATCCGGGAGGACGTAGAGGCCCTCGGGCCGGCCTATGACTGAGACACCCACAGCTCAGACGCCCGCGCAGGGCAAGGCGAGAGCACAGTTCACCGTTCCCGCCCAGCACCCCATGGTGACCGTGCTGGGATCCGGAGACTCCCTCCTGCGCGTGATCGAGACGGCTTTCCCGGCGGCCGACATCCACGTCCGGGGCAATGAGATCAGCGCGGTCGGCGACCCGCGGGAAGTCGCCATGATCCAGCGCCTGTTCGACGAGATGATGCTGGTGCTCCGCACCGGGCAGCCGATGACGGAGGACGCAGTGGAACGCTCGATCGCCATGCTGCGGGCGAGTGAGAACGGGACGAGTGACGGCCAGGAGACCCCGGCCGAGGTACTGACACAGAACATCCTGTCCTCGCGCGGCCGCACCATCCGCCCCAAGACCCTCAACCAGAAGCGGTACGTCGACGCGATAGACAAGCACACCGTCGTCTTCGGCATCGGCCCCGCCGGCACCGGCAAGACGTACCTGGCGATGGCCAAGGCGGTCCAGGCCCTCCAGTCCAAGCAGGTCAACCGCATCATCCTGACCCGCCCCGCGGTCGAGGCCGGCGAGCGCCTCGGCTTCCTCCCGGGCACCCTCTACGAGAAGATCGACCCCTACCTGCGCCCGCTCTACGACGCCCTGCACGACATGCTCGACCCCGACTCCATCCCCCGCCTGATGGCGGCGGGCACGATCGAGGTCGCCCCGCTGGCGTACATGCGCGGCCGTACCCTGAATGACGCGTTCATCATCCTGGACGAGGCGCAGAACACCAGCCCCGAGCAGATGAAGATGTTCCTGACGCGGCTGGGGTTCGACTCGAAGATCGTGATCACGGGTGACGTGACGCAGGTCGACCTGCCCGGCGGCACCAAGTCGGGGCTGCGCCAGGTGCAGGAGATCCTGGACGGCGTCGAGGACGTGCACTTCTCCCGCCTGTCGTCCCAGGACGTCGTACGGCACAAGCTGGTCGGCCGTATCGTCGACGCGTACGAGAAGTACGACAGCGAGAACGATACGGAGAACGGCACCCACCGGGGCGGCCGTTCCAAGCGGAAGTAGACAAGCCAGCACCATGTCGATCGACGTCAACAACGAGTCCGGAACCGAGGTCGACGAGCAGGCGATCCTCGACATCGCCCGCTACGCGCTCGCGCGGATGCGCATCCACCCGCTCTCCGAACTGTCGGTGATCGTCGTGGACGCCGACGCGATGGAGCAGCTCCACATCCAGTGGATGGACCTGCCGGGGCCGACGGACGTCATGTCCTTCCCGATGGACGAGCTGCGGCCGCCGTCGAAGGACGACGACGAGCCCCCGCAGGGGCTGCTCGGCGACATCGTGCTGTGCCCCGAGGTCGCGGCCAAGCAGGGGGCGGACGCGCCCACGCGGCACTCCATGGACGAGGAGCTCCAGCTCCTCACCGTCCACGGCGTGCTGCACCTGCTGGGCTACGACCACGAGGAGCCCGACGAGAAGGCCGAGATGTTCGGCCTCCAGGCGGCCATCGTGGACGGCTGGCGTGCGGAGAAGGGCCTGACCGGCCCGTCCCCGGCCCCGACCGTCTCATGAGCCCCGCCCTCGTCGGCGGCGCGATCGCCCTGGTCGTCGTCGCATGGCTCGCCGCCTGCGCGGAGGCGGGCCTCGCGCGCGTCTCCAGCTTCCGCGCCGAGGAGGCCGTACGGTCCGGGCGGCGCGGCAGCGCCAAGCTCGCGCAGGTCGCCGCCGACCCCACCCGCTATCTCAACGTGGCGCTGCTGGTCCGCGTGACCTGCGAGATGGCGGCCGCCGCGCTGGTCACCTACGCGTGTCTGCGCGAGATCGACGACACCGCCCCGGCGCTGCTCGCCGCGATCGGCGTGATGGTCCTGGTGTCGTACGTCGCGGTGGGCGTCTCGCCGCGCACCATCGGCCGTCAGCACCCCCTGAACACGGCGACGGCCGCCGCGTACGTGCTGCTGCCGCTGGCCAGGATCATGGGCCCGATCCCCTCGCTGCTGATCCTCATCGGCAACGCGCTCACCCCCGGCAAGGGCTTCCGGCGCGGCCCGTTCGCCTCCGAGGCCGAGCTGCGGGCGCTGGTCGACCTCGCCGAGAAGGAGTCGCTGATCGAGGACGAGGAGCGCCGGATGGTGCACTCCGTCTTCGAGCTGGGCGACACCCTGGTCCGCGAGGTGATGGTCCCGCGCACCGACCTGGTCGTCATCGAGCGCTACAAGACCATCCGCCAGGCCCTGACCCTCGCGCTGCGCTCCGGTTTCTCCCGGATACCCGTCACCGGGGAGAACGAGGACGACATCGTCGGGATCGTCTATCTGAAGGACCTGGTCCGCAAGACGCACATCAGCCGGGACGCCGAGTCGGACCTGGTGTCCACGGCGATGCGGCCCGCCGCGTTCGTCCCCGACACCAAGAACGCCGGTGACCTGCTGCGCGAGATGCAGCAGGAGCGCAATCACGTCGCGGTCGTCATCGACGAGTACGGCGGCACGGCCGGCATCGTCACCATCGAGGACATCCTGGAGGAGATCGTCGGCGAGATCACCGACGAGTACGACCGGGAGCTGCCGCCGGTGGAGGAGCTGGGCGACGACCGCTTCCGGGTCACCGCCCGCCTCGACATCACCGACCTCGGCGAGCTGTACGGCCTGGAGGAGTACGACGACGAGGACGTGGAGACCGTCGGCGGGCTCCTCGCCAAGGCCCTGGGCCGGGTGCCCATCGCCGGGGCGTCCAGCGTGGTCGACCTGCCCGACGGGCGGGTCCTGCGGCTGACCGCGGAGGCCGCCGCCGGCCGCCGCAACAAGATCGTCACGGTGCTGGTGGAGCCCGTCGCCCCGGCGGGCCCGCCCGGGGAGGGCGGACCGGAGTGACCCCCGACGAGCTGCGCGCCCGCTGCCTGTCCTTCAACGAGGCCGTGGAGGAGTTCCCGTTCCGCCCGGAGATCTCGGTCTTCAAGGTGCTGGGCAAGATGTTCGCGCTCAGCTCGACGGACGAGCGGCCCCTGAAGGTCAACCTCAAGTGCGACCCCGAGGACGCGGTCCGGCTGCGCGCCGAGCACCCCGGTCTGATCGCCCCCGGCTACCACATGAACAAACGCCACTGGAACACGGTGACGGTCGACGCAGGTCTGCCCGACCGGCTGGTCCGGGAGCTGATCGAGGACTCCTACGACCTGGTGGTGGCCGGGCTGCCGCGCGCCGAGCGGCTCCGCCTCGACCGGCCCTGAGCCGGTGACCGCGAGCCGGTGATCGTATGCTCGGCGCATGACCGACAGCACCGCGCTCGACCCCGAGGACCGCAAGATCGTCACCCTGGCCCGTTCCGCGCGGGCCCGTAACGGCACGCCCGAGGGGGCGGCCGTACGCGACGAGACGGGGCGCACGTATGTCGCGGCCACCGTCGACCTGCCGTCGCTGAAGCTGAGCGCGCTGCGTACGGCCGTGGCGATGGCCGTGGCCTCGGGGGCCGGGTCGCTGGAGGCGGCGGCGGTGGTCACCGCGGCGGAGGACGCCGACGCGGCGGACCTGGCCGCCGTACGCGACCTCGGCGGGGCGGGCACCCCGGTGCATCTCGCCGCGGCGGACGGCACCGTACGCCGCACGGTCTCCGCGGGCTGACGGAACCGGCCGCCCCGAGGCCGGTTTTCCCCCTTGCCGGGTCCCGTCCCTCGCGCATCAATGGAACCGTTGGTTCCGACGGACCGTCAGATGCGATCCCCACCGGGGCCGGTGCCCGCACCCACCCGTCCCGATCCGCCTCCGGCCGTCCGTCTCCCCCCATCAGAGAAGGAGCCGGAACTCCCCATGAGAGCCAAGCGAATCGGATCAGGTGCGGCACTGCTGGCCGGGGCCCTCGCGGCCGCCGGGCTGGCCTTCGCGCCCTCGGCCCTCGCGGTCGCGCCCGCGACGGCGACGTTCACCGCGTCCTGCGGTCTGTTCGGCGGCGGTGCCGCCACCCTGGAGGCCACCCAGAGCGGTACCTCCGCCACCCTCACGCTGTCGTCCACGGCGATCACCGCGCCCCTCCCGATCGGCGCCGACAGCATCGACTCCACGCTCACGATGGCGAACTCGGCCGGATCCGCACGGGTGTTCAGCGGTTCCGTGAACCCGGCGATGGCCATCGGCGACCCGATCACGGTCGGCCCGCTCGACGGCACCGTGGCCTCCGGGGACAGCCTGGACGTCGACGGCGGCTCGCTGACGATGGTCGTCTTCGGGATCACCGTCACCTGTACGGCGACCGGGCCGCAGTCGCCGGGCCCGTTCGTGTTCGACTGAGAACACCGGCGCCCCTGACGCCGACGGACCGTCAGTTTCCGTGCGGGAGCAGGAAGCTGACGGTCCATCAGTTGACATCGACGTGTCCATTGACTTCTCCGGCGATCCGCACCTCAATGCCCCCTGTCGGCGCGGAAGAGCCGCCGCGCCCGCACCCCGGAGGAGGGGGCACACCCATGGGTCCGACACCCCGCACGTCCTGTAGTTCCCCGCGGTCCCGAAGACGGCGCTGGGCGTCACTGCTCGGGGCGACCGCGCTCGCGGTCACCGCGGGCGGAGCACTGGCGGTCCCGGCCGCCGCAGCCGTGAACGTGGACTTCCCCACGCACTGCGTCCCGCCGCCGATCGCGGGCATCCCGCCGATCGACGGCACCACCACCGCCAAGATCACGGTCGACGACGCCACCCCCCAGGTCGGCGACATCGTCACCGTCACCTACACGGTGGTCGCGCCCGCCGCCAGCAACCCCACCGACCTCGCCCTGCCGGCCGACATCATGACCCCGACGGGCAAGGTCACCCTCGGCGGCGCGCAGTCCGGCAGCGTCACCGTCACGGGACCCAAGAAGAACCCGCCGGTCCCCGGCAAGGGCGTCTTCCCGTCCTTCTCGATGACCGGCACCTTCACCGTCACCACGCCCGGCGCGATCACCCTCTCGCCCGGCGACTACAACATCCACACCAGCTACATCCTGGAACTGGACACCCCCTGCACGGTGACCAACCCGCCCGCCCCGGTGTCCGAGACGGTCACCGCCGCGGACAACCCCCCGGCCAACACCCGTGCCATCAGCCTGGGTTCGGCCTCCGGAGCGCCGGGCGCGAGCGTCACGGTCACCGGCACCGGCTTCACGGCCGGCGCCACGGTCACCCTCGCCGGACGCTCCGGGGCCGCCCAGACCGCGGACACGGCGACCGTGACCGCGAACGCGCAGGGCGCCGTCTCGGGCTCGCTCGTCGTCAACGACCTCACCACCACCGGCGTGGTGGCGTACGAGGGCGGCGCGTGGAGCACGGACCTCGGCGCCGGGCCCGTCGCGTACGTCGTCATCGACGACCAGCCCGTGCCCGAGGGCAGTCAGAAGCTGACGACCACCGTGAAGGCCGGCACCCTGTCGATGTCCCAGGCCGGGGACGCCGTGGCGATGTCCGCGGTCGACTTCGGCTCCGGCGACGCCTCGACCGGGGACCTCAACGCGGTGACCGTCAAGGACTACCGCGGCGGACCCGCCGGCTGGTCCCTGACCGGCAAGGTCACCGACTTCACCGGCGCCGGCGCCAAGATCGACGCCGGCGAGCTGAGCTGGACGCCCGAGTGCACCACCAAGGCGGGCAGCCCCAGCACCTGCCGGGCCGGCTCGGCCGGAGCCGTCGGCAGCGCGGGAGCCACCCTGGCGTCCGCACCGGACGGCACGCTCACCGGCGGCGAGTTCACCGTCAAGGCCGGACTCTCCCTGGACGTACCGGCGTTCACGCCCCCGGGCACCTACGCCGGCGTCCTGACGCTCACGCTCACCTGATCCGCGCCACTCCCACGGTGGCGGGCGGCCGTCCCAGCGGCCCGCACCCGCCCGCCCACCGCGCCCTTCCGTCGCCTTCGTCGCCCGCGGGGGTCCGCACCCATGCTGCTGCGCAAGCCGTACGCCCTCCTCTTCCCCTTGTTCCTTCTCCTGCTCCCGGTGCTGTCCGCCGCACCGGCGCGTGCCGCCGACAACGGGAGCTGGTCCGTCTACCCGGCCTCCTCGGCCGTCTCCACCCGCCCGTACTTCTACGTCACCGCCGATCCCGGCCAGACGGTCGAGGACGAGGTCGTCGTCGCCAACAAGACCGGCCGGCCGCTCACCTTCCGGCTCTACGCCGCCGACGCCTACAACACCGCGCGGGACGGCGGCTTCGCCGTCCGGTCGGAGGGGGAGCGGATGCGGGGCGTGGGGGCGTGGGCGCGGCCCGCGAAGGACCGGGTCACCGTGCCGGGCCGCGCGACGGTCACCGTGCCGGTCACCATCGAGGTCCCCGAGGACGCCGAGCCCGGTGACCACCCCGGCGCGATCGTCGCCCTCGACGAGCGGATCGACCCGGGCGACGGCGCGGTCGCGCTCGGGGTACGGCGGGCCGTCGGCGCCCGTGTCTACCTCCAGGTCGGCGGGCCCACCCTGCCGGCGCTGGCCGTGGAGGACGTCCGCGTCTCCCACCGCCAGCCGCTCGTGCCCGGCCTCGGCGACAGCACGGCCACCGTCTCCTACACCCTGCACAACACCGGGAACGTCACCCTGGACCCCAAGGTGGAGCTGCGGGCGCGGGGGCTCTTCGGCCGCACCCTGCTGACCCGCGACCTGACGGAGATCCCCTCCGAGCTGCTCCCCGGCCAGCGCGTCCGCCTCACCGAACGCTGGCGGGACGCGCCCCAGCTCGACCACGCGGACGTGACGCTGACGGCGACCGCGCGGGACACCAGGGAGTCGGCGACCGTGTCCTTCGTGGCGGTGCCGTGGCTGGTGGCGGGGGTGCTGCTGGTGGCGGTCGGGGCGGGGGTGTGGTTCGCGGTGATCAGACTGCGGGGCCGCGGAGTGCCCTGGAGGAGCTAGAGGGCGTCCGGGCCGCGCTCACCGGTGCGGACCCGGACCACGGTCTCCACCGGTACGGCCCACACCTTCCCGTCGCCGATCTTCCCGGTCCGCGCGGCGGCCACGATCGCGTCGATCACCGCGTCGGCGTCGGCGTCCTCCACGACGGCCTCGATCCGGACCTTGGGCACCAGGTCGACCTGGTACTCGGCGCCCCGGTACACCTCGGTGTGGCCGCGCTGACGGCCGTAGCCACTGGCCTCGGTCACGGTCAGACCGTGCACGCCCAGCTCTTGGAGAGCCGTCTTGACCTCATCGAGGCGGTACGGCTTGACGACGGCGGTGATGAGCTTCATGCGAGCGGCCTGACCTTCCCACGGGGCCCGGGACGCGGTGATCGTATGCGGTGGCGGCGCGCACCGTAAGATCACGGTCGCCCGCGGTCGGCCGTGGGGCCGCTCGTGTGTGCGGCAGGGCTTCGGGGATCAGGGACAATGGGGGCCATGAGCGTTCGTACCCAGTCATCCGAGCGGTCGGGCGAGACCGTCCACCGCGCCGGCTTCGCGTGCTTCGTGGGCCGCCCCAACGCGGGCAAGTCCACGCTGACGAACGCTCTGGTCGGGAAGAAGGTGGCGATCACCTCGAACCGTCCGCAGACCACCCGGCACACGGTGCGGGGCATCGTGCACCGGCCCGACGCGCAGCTCATCCTGGTGGACACCCCGGGGCTCCACAAGCCGCGCACGCTGCTCGGCGAGCGGCTGAACGACGTGGTGCGCACCACCTGGGCCGAGGTCGACGTGATCGGCTTCTGTCTGCCCGCCGACCAGAAGCTCGGGCCCGGTGACCGGTTCATCGCCAAGGAACTCGCCGGGATCAAGAAGACCCCGAAGGTCGCCGTCGTCACCAAGACCGACCTGGTCGACGCGAAGGCGCTGGCCGAGCAGCTCATCGCGATCGACCAGCTCGGGCGGGAGCTGGGCATCGAGTGGGCGGAGATCGTGCCGGTCTCGGCGGTCGGCGACCAGCAGGTGTCGCTCCTCGCCGACCTGCTGATCCCGATGCTGCCGGAGAGCCCGCCGCTGTACCCCGAGGGCGACCTCACCGACGAGCCCGAGCAGGTGATGGTCGCCGAGCTGATCCGCGAGGCGGCGCTGGAGGGTGTCCGGGACGAGCTGCCGCACTCCATCGCGGTGGTCGTCGAGGAGATGCTGCCCCGCGAGGACCGTCCGGCGGACCGGCCGCTGCTCGACATCCACGCCAACATCTACATCGAGCGCACCAGCCAGAAGGGCATCATCATCGGCCCGAAGGGGCGCCGCCTGAAGGACGTCGGCATCAAGTCCCGCCAGCAGATCGAGGCGCTGCTGGGCACGCCGGTCTTCCTCGACCTCCACGTCAAGGTCGCGAAGGACTGGCAACGAGACCCGAAGCAACTCCGCAAGCTGGGCTTCTGACCGGCCCGTTTTCTTTCCCACCCACCCGCCCGACTCGGTAGTCCGAAAGGCACCGCCACGGGGCTCCGCCCCGGACCCCGAGGAAGCGGCGTGCCCGCCTCGGGGAGCGGGGCAGCCCGGCCCCGCAGGCTCCGCCGCGGACCCCGGTGTGACAGTCGTGCCCGTTGCTCCGGGGTGCGAGGGGCTCCGGCTCAGCCCCGTTCCTCGCGTTCCGTGCGGCGAGGTGTCGTCGTGGCGGCCAGGGCCAGGCCCGTGGCGCACAGCGCCGTCGCCGTCACCGCGGCCGGGGTGCTGTGGGGGCCGTGGATGGACCAGGCCCAGGGTTCCGGGGTGTTGTCCCAGCGGACGCCCGCGAACAGTGTGGGGCCGAGCATCGCGAGGGGTGGCAGCCAGGCCAGGCCGCTGCCGAAGAAGCGGGCGCCGATCATGGCGAGGCCGAGATAGCCCGCGACATTGCGGACGGCGGCCATGGTGACGTCCGCGGACGCGCCCGCCGTCATCGGCAGTACGGCCAGCAGCATCGCGTACAGCAGCACGGCGGCCATCTGCACCGCCCGGTGCCGGCGCATCGGCTGTGCCGCCGTGTGTTCCAGGTCGGCCATCGGCGAGAACGTCGTGCCGGCGAGCACCACCGCGTGCACCACCGGCACCACGGCCGCCAACGGCACGCTGTAGTCGGTCAGTTGACGCAACTGTGGCAGCGGCACCTGCCGTCCCGCGTACACCGTGGCGACGCCCGCGACGGCCAGCGAGATCAGCGCCGCGCGTGGCATGTCGCGGCTGCGGGTGTAGCCCAGGAGCGCACGCAGCGCGGGCGATTCGGGGGTGTACAAAAACCTGCGCCTCACGCCGTTCACCGTGGTGGTGCGGGGACGGGGCGGCAGGACCGGATGTCGTCGGCCGCGGCCGCGAGCCAGCGGTCCTGTGCGGCGACGGGGGTCTTCAGGAAGCGTTCCAGCGCGGCGGCGAACTCGTCGCTCCAGTAGCCGTTCTGGACCTTCGCGCGGTCACGGACCACCGCCTCGAAGAGGAAGGTGTCCGGGTAGTCCCCGATCTCCTTCATCAGATGCGGCCCACAGCCCTCCGGCGGCTGGGGCAGGGACGCGGCCAGCATGTCCTGGGTCAGCCCCTCCCGGTCCAACCCCGGCGTGTAGACGGGCAGTTCGGCGGTCGGGGACGCACCGGGCGGGGCGGTGAGCCCGCGTTCGTAGTAGACGCGGGTCAGGCCGGGGACCGTGCCGACGGTTCCTTCGACGCGGCGCAGTGCCGCCCGTACCTCCGGCAGCAGATGCCGGTCCGCGGGCCACAGGCACGCCTTCGTCCCGCCCTCGGCCGCGCACAGGGGCCGCTGCGGCTGCGGGTTGCGCAGGGCCCAGTACAGCTCGGGCAGCGGCGCCCTGAAGGTGAACAGCGCCCCGGCCGCGACCACCGCCGCCAGCGCCACCGGCAGCAGGATGCCGGGCGCCGGCCGCACCGCCCGTCCGCGCAGCAGCCCCGGCAGGGCCAGGACCAGCAGACCGCAGGCCAGACACCAGACGGCCGCGGTGAGCAGCCGGCCCGTGTTCGGCCGGAACGCCATGTCCCAGTGCACGTCGAGCGCGGGCAGCAGCGCCCACGGCAGTGCCGACCGTTCGTCGGAGAGCAGTGCGACGGCCACCAGGACGCCGTACCAGCCGAGGCCGACGAAGGGGACGGCGATCCGGGACGGCGACAGGACGCCCACCACGACCCCGACGGCGGTCTGGAGGCCGATCACGGCGGCGCCGGTCAGCAGCGGCGACCACACCGGCTCGGTGACCGCGCTGACCCCGGCGGTGCGGGAGAAGGCCATCGCCGCGAACAGGGCGTACACGGGCAGCGCGCAGGCCATGGCGGACAGCCAGACCATGACGTTCTGCTCCCAGCCGCTGCGGGCGGCCGTCTCGGCCCAGGACAGGGTGCGGTGCCGGCGTACCCGGCCCGCGGTCCAGGCGGCGCCGGTGCTCACCAGCGGGCCCATCACCATCACGCCGAAGATCTGGACCTCGACCGCGCTCTGCGTCCACCAGCCCACCCAGTCGCTGGTCGCCGCGTCCTCGCCGAGGAAGTACCAGGCGCCGATCACCGCCAGCAGGAGGGCGATCCACCGGGACTCGCCGCGCCGCGTCTCGGTCCACAGCATGCGGATCACAGCACGGCCCCCTCGGTGCCGACCAGGTGCAGATAGCCGGACTCCACGGTGCCGTCCTCGCCGGGCAGCGCGCACAGTTCGGCGAGCGTGCCGGTGAAGCGGACCCGGCCCTCCATCAGCACCGCGATCCGGTCGCAGGTGTGCGCCACGTCCTCGGCGAGGTGGGTGCTCATCACCACGGCGGACGTCTCCCCGAGCCCCTTGATGAGGTCCCGGAAGCCGACCCGCTGGGCCGGGTCGAGGCCGACGGTCGGCTCGTCGAGCAGCACCAGCGCGGGCCGGTTGACGACGGCCTGGGCGATGCCGACACGGCGCAGCATGCCGCCCGAGAGCGCCCCCATCCGGCGGTCGGCGTACTTCTCCATGGCGACCTGGCGCAGCGCCTCGCGGGCCCGGTCGCGGCGCTCGCGGGCGGGGACCTTGCGCAGCCAGGCGGCGTACTCGACGAACTCCAGCGCGGTGAAGCGCGGGTAGTGGCCGAAGGACTGGGGGAGTACGCCGATCCGCTCACGGACCCGGCGCACGGCCCCGCGCCCGCCCGCGCCCACCGTCTCACCGAGCAGGGTGACCGTGCCGCCGTCGGGGCGTTGCGCGGTGCTCAGCAGGGAGAGCAGGGTGCTCTTGCCGGCACCGTTGGGCCCGAGCAGCCCGGTCACACCGGTCGAAAAGCCGAGCGAGACGTCGTCGAGCGCGGTCAGTGAGCCGTAGCGGACGCTGACCTGTTCGACGGCGGCGACCACGGCGGGGTCATTGCCAAGGGACACGGGTGTTCCTGGGTTTGTGGGGGGGCGATGTCTTCTGCACGTCTCTTCTTACCGGTCCGTCGGCCGGGTCTTCCCGGCCGACGGACCGGTACCGGCCGAATCAGTTCTCGGCGGCCGCGTACCCCACACCCCGGCTGCCCGGCACGGCGGCCCAGCTCACCTTCGTGTAGTACTTGTTGGACGTGCTGGTGCCCTTGTAGGCGCCACAGCCGTAGCCCTGCGCGTAGCTGCGGGACGCCGTGGTGATCTGGCGGTCGGGCGACCACGAGACGTCCCGCCACACGGACGCGGTGAACGTCCGCGTGTCATTGACCGGCACGTCACCGCACGCCTTGACATGGCCGGAGCCCGGACCGGACCAGCGGTTGCCGTCCTCGGCGCTGCCCGCGGTGGCGACCGCGAACGGCAGACGGCTGCCGTTGATCTCCGCCGCCAGCGCGCTGACGGTCGGAACGGCGACGGTGAAGGCGGCCAGCGCGGCCACCACGGCCGACTTGCGCGGTAACGACATCAGACGATTCTGCACGTGAACTTCCCCCTGTTCAGGGCCAATTGGTCACCAGCGACACTATGTGCACCAACTGTCACGTGTCTGTGCGGAAGTTCACGGAACCCCCGGCCGGGATTTGCCCTCGCAGTGTCGTGAACTCCCTGTTCAGCGCTGCGCCCGCAGCACCTCCCGGAACCACGCGTACGACGCCTTCGGTGTCCTGCGCTGGGTCTCGAAGTCGACGTGGATCAGGCCGAAGCGGCGTTCGTAGCCTTCCGCCCATTCGAAGTTGTCGAGGAGGGACCAGGTGAAGTAGCCGCGGACGTCGACGCCCGCCGTGATCGCGTCGTGGAGGGCGCGGAGGTGGGTGTCGAGGTAGGTGATGCGGGGGCGGTCGTCGAGGCCGGGGTAGGAGCAGCCGTTCTCGGTGATGATCACCGGGGGGAGGCGGTCGCCGTAGCGGGACTTGAAGGTGGTCAGGAGTTCCGTGAGGGCCTCGGGGACCACCGGCCAGCCGAAGTCCGTGACCGGGACGCCCTCGATCTCGCGGACGGAGAAGGGGAGTTCGGCCGGCATGGTGATGCCGCCGAACTCGATCTCCGCGCCTTGCGGGGCGCCCACCCGGGTCGGGGCGTAGTAGTTGACGCCGTACCAGTCGAGAGGTTCCGAGGTGATCTTGAGGTCCCCCGCAATGTCGTCGCCTGGCATCAACTCGCCCAGGCCCTCCGGGTATTCGCCCAGCAGGAGGGGTTCCGCGAAGAGGCGGTTCAGGAGGAGGTCGTAGAAGGCCGCCGCCTCCACGTCGGCGCTCTCCTGCGACGCCGGCCAGGTCGGGCCGTGGCTGTTGGCGATGCCGATGTCGAAGGTGCCGGCCGCGCGCAGGGCCCGTACCGCGAGTCCGTGGGCGAGGAGCTGGTGGTGGGCGGCCGGGAGTGCGTCGAAGAGCAGTTGTTTACCCGGCGCGTGCGTGCCCAGCGCGTGGCCCAACAGGGTGTGTTCGGCGGGCTCGTTGAGGGTGATCCAGCGTGTGACGCGGTCGCCGAGGCGGTCTACGACCTTCGCCACGTGGTCGGCGAAGCGTGAAGCCGTGTCCCGTTCCAGCCAGTCCAGTTCGGCCGGCAGGTCCCAGTGGAAGAGGGTGGGCACCGGGCGGACCCCGGCCGCCGCCAGCTCGTCCACCAGACGGTCGTAGAAGTCGAGGCCGCCGGGGGCGTTCACCCGCGGCCAGGAGATCGAGAAGCGGTACGCGTCCACGCCCAGGTCCGCGAGGAGCGCTACGTCCTCGCGGTAGCGGCGGACGTGGTCGCAGGCCACCGCCGCGGTGGAGCCGTCCTTCACCCGTCCCGGCTCGGCGGTGAAGGTGTCCCATACGGAGGGCCCGCGTTCGTCCACCGCGCCCTCGATCTGGTGCGCGGAGGTGGACACCCCCCACAGGAAGCTGGCCGGGAACCGGGGCATCGGGTTCGTCTCGTCGCGCGTGTCGGTCGCCATGGCCCGGATCATCCGTACCGGCCGGTAAGGAAGTCAACGGTCACGGCTCAAGACGTGCTCACGCCCCTTCCTTCAACACCCGCCGCACCAGCTCGCGTTGGGCCTCCGTGAGCCCCGGGTCCGCCGTGTGGACCGTGCGGCCGTCGACCGTGATCTCGTAGCTGAAGCCGTCCGGCACCCCGGCGGGGGGCCGGCCCCGGCCGGCGGACAGCGCCCGCTCGGCCAGGGCCTGCCACTCGGACGCGTCGGGCCGCCCCGAGGTGTCCACCTCGGCCTGCCGCTCGATGCCCGCGAACCCGCCTGTGCGCCTCACCTGAATCCGCATGGGTCTCTGTGTAGTACGGAACTACAGGATCCGCACCCCGACCTGTTCCCACGCCTTCTCGACGGCCCGGAGTTCGTCGCCGCCGTCCCCGAAGCGTTCGCGCGCGGCCTTGACGGTGAGCCCGGCGAAGTCGGTGAACAGTGCCCGGGAGGAGAGTTCGCCGCCGGTCAGGACGTCGTACCAGATCACGCCCGCCTTCTCCCAGGCGTGTCCGCCGAGGGCGGTGGCGACCAGGTAGAACGCGTGGTTGGGGATGCCCGAGTTGATGTGGACGCCGCCGTTGTCGCGGCCGGTGCGGACGTAGTCGTCCATGGTCGCCGGCTGCGGGTCCTTGCCGAGGACGTCGTCGTCGTACGCCGTGCCCGGGGCCTTCATCGAGCGCAGGGCGCTGCCGGTGACGGCCGGGGCGAGCAGTCCGGCGCCGATCAGCCAGTCGGCCTCGGCGGCGGTCTGGCCGAGCGAGTACTGCTTGATGAGCGAGCCGAAGACGTCCGACATCGACTCGTTGAGGGCGCCCGGCTGGCCGTAGTACGTCAGGTTGGCCGTGTACTGCGTGACGCCGTGGGTCAGTTCATGGCCGATGACGTCGATCGAGTTGGTGAAGTCGACGAAGATCTCGCCGTCGCCGTCCCCGAACACCATCTGCTCGCCGTTCCAGAAGGCGTTGTTGTACCCCTCGTCGTAGTGGACCGTGGCGTCCAGCGGCAGGCCGTCGTCGTCGATGGAGTGGCGCCGGTACGCCTTCAGGAACAGTTCGAAGGTGGCGCCGAGCCCGGCGTAGGCGCGGTTGACGGTGGCGTCCTGGCCGGGGTCCTCGCCCTCGGCGCGGACCTTGGTGCCGGGCAGGTCGGTGCCGTGCCGGGCGTCGTAGATCGTGCGCAGCGGCTGCTCGGAGGGTGCCTTGGCCACCGGGGCCGCCATCAGGCTGAACTCGGTGGTCACCCGGCGCCTGGCGCGCAGCTCGCTGTCGCGCACCAGGGTGCGCTGGGCGGGACCGGAGAGTGCGGGGTCGTCGTTGCGCGCCAGCCTGTCCAGGACATGCGGCGGTACGACCGTGCAGAAGACGGGCTCGAAGCCCCCGTTCGTCGTCATGCCCGGCACCCTTGCACTGCGTCATGGCGGTGTCACCACCCGCAACCATGATTGGTGAAAAACGGTGACAAACAGTGCTGATCCGACGGTTCGAGTGGTATGGCCCACGATTGGGGTGCTTTTCCTGGGCCTGTCTCCGGTGGTCCCGCATACTGATACGGACCCACGCGACAGCAGCGGCTCGGCTAGGCTGCGGAGCACTATGCGTTTCGGGCTGCTTCTCCTTAGCTGCCGCGGCGAGGGCCTGTAGTCGAGGCCGACCCCCTCCCCGCGGTGCTTGGTGTTGCGCGTCGGCCGTCCTTCCGTCCGGACACTCCGGTCATCCCGAGGAGCCACCGCCCCATGGCGAACCGCCAGCAGCCCAGCCAGATGCCGATCCACAAGTACGGACAGTACGACCAGGTCGACATCCCCGACCGCACCTGGCCGAACAACCGGATCACCGCCGCCCCCCGCTGGCTCTCCACCGATCTGCGGGACGGCAACCAGGCCCTGATCGACCCCATGTCGCCCGAGCGCAAGCGCCGGATGTTCGACCAACTGGTGGCGATGGGCTACAAGGAGATCGAGGTCGGCTTCCCCGCCTCCGGCCAGACCGACTTCGACTTCGTGCGCTCGATCATCGAGGAAGAGGGCGCGATCCCCGACGACGTCACGATCTCCGTACTGACCCAGGCCCGCGAGGACCTGATCGAGCGGACCGTGGAGTCCCTGAAGGGCGCCAGGCGGGCCACCGTGCACCTGTACAACGCGACCGCGCCGGTCTTCCGCCGGGTCGTCTTCCGCGGCTCCAAGGACGACATCAAGCAGATCGCCGTCGACGGCACCCGCCTGGTCATGGAGTACGCGGAGAAGCTGCTGGGCCCCGAGACCGAGTTCGGCTACCAGTACAGCCCCGAGATCTTCACCGACACCGAGCTGGACTTCGCGCTGGAGGTCTGCGAGGCGGTGA